>JBMNQS010000023.1:0-28136 GCA_050944255.1 Christensenellales bacterium
GCGTCGGAGGTTGCCTTGTACTTTTCAAGCAAATCGGCCAGCTTGCACCAGAGCACCGGCGCGAAACAGACGCCGCACAGCGCTCCTAGCAGAAGGCCAAGGATGACCGGCAACGCAAACGCGCGGATGGAAGGCGTGCCCAAAGCAAGCAGCGCAATGGGCATAATCAGCGCCGCAAGGGTGATGAGCATGATCCGCCCGATGGTATCGTCAACGCTCGTCTCGGCGGTTTCCTCGCGGGAAACCTTATGGGCGCGGGAGCGTTTCACCTGCTGCCGGATGCGGGTGAAAATGATGACGGTACAGACCGCGGCGTAACCGGCGGCCACCAATACTGCCGCCACGAAGGGCAGGTTCACGGCCATTGCGGATACGGCGGCAACCGCGAGCGTCAGAATCGCCGCCGCAAGAAGCGCGGCAACCGCCGAGATACCAGAGGGCAGCTCAAAGCGGAGCCATACGTAAAGCAGCATCAAGATGATGGCGGCCAGCGCCGGCAGGACGGCGCCGCGCAGCACATTGCCGCTTATGGCGGCGCCTATGGATTCAAAGCTGGTAATACGGACTTTATCATAGCCGTACTGTTCTTTGAGGGTCTCTTCAATTTCCGTTTGGAGGCTGTCTGTTTCCTGCTCGGACAGCGTCCGCCCCATCCGTACGTGGGCCTGCGTCTGCGCGCCGCCCGCATTCACCGAAGACGCAACGATATTCGCCTGAGAAATGCCGCTGTCCCGCAGCGCCTTTTCAAGGTCGGCCTGCCGGTACTCGACGCCGAAATCCACCACCGCCAGCGTGCCGCCGCCAAAGTCGATACCCCAGTTAACGCCCAGAAGCACCGCTACCAGAAGACCTGCCGCCACCAGCGCGGTCGCGCCCATCCAGCTCTTTTTATAGAGGCCCTTTTTAAACAGGCCCACTTTGATCCGGGGTTCCTTGTCCGTTCTTCGGGCGTACCAGCGGACGTTGTTTACATTAAAGGCCATGGCCCACTGGACCATGAAGCGTATCACAACCAGCACCGTAAAGAGGGATACGGCAATGCAAAGCAGCAGCATGACGGCGAAGCCGCGCATATTGCCCGTCAACAGGAACAGCAGCGCGAAACCCGCCACCGCGGCGGCGATGTGGGTATCGAGAATCGACGGGACGGCGCCGGAGAAGCCGTTGCGCCAGGCTGTAGGCAGGGATTTTCCCGCGCGCAGCTCCTCCCGGAAGCGTTCAAATACAAGGATGATCCCACTGAGCGCAAGGCCCAGGCCCAGAAGTATGCCCGCAAGGGCCGGCAGCGTCAGCTGCACGCCGTCGATGGTGGCCATAACAAACAGAAGCAGCATGGCGTACAGTACCAGCGACAGGCTTGTCACAGCGCCGGGGATGCGATAGATGACGATCAGGAAGATCATCAGCGCGGCAAGGCCGATCACAGCGGCCAAAGCGGTGGACGAAAGGGCGTTTTCGCCCAGCGTGGCGCCGATGGCGCGGGAGGACTGCTGCTGCAGGTTCAGCGGCAGCGCGCCGCCCAAAATGATGCTCGCCATCGATTGAGCGGATTCCAGTGAATCCACCTGGATCACGCCCGTGCCCTCGGTGATGGCGTTTTGAACCGTGGGCGAGGAAATCAGCTCGTCGTCCAGATAGATGCTGATATACTTCCCGACATTGTCTCTGGTGGCCTGCTCAAAGAGCGCGGTGCCCTCGGGGTTGAGCTTGAACGCCACCACGTACTGGCCGGACTGATCCATGGTGGCAAAGGCATCCTCGATGTGCCCGCCGGTGATGACCACTTCCCCGTCCGGGTCGCGGATCTCAAGCCTGCCGGTGGTGGACAGAAGGTCCAGCAGCCGATTGGTATCCTGATCTGCGGAAACTTCCACGCGGATTTTATCGACGCCCTCACGGGTGACGGCGGCCCCGACATAGCCCTCTGCGGCCAGTCGCGCCCGAAGCCTGAGGAGCGTATCGTTCATGGCCTGATCGAAGTCGGCTCCGGAATCATCGGGCAGTTCCGCTTTATAGAGCGCCGAAAGACCGCCCTGGAATTCAAGCCCCTGCCTGACCATCGAAGGCAGGCTGTTGATATCGTAGATGCCTACCGGAAGCCCGGTAACCGACAGCACCGCCAGCAATACGATCACAGCGGCCACGACGCAAAAAGAGGCCATCCTCTTCCTTCTCATGTTCTTCCTCCTAGAATGCGGCGCTGAGCCGCTCAGACTGTCAAAAAAGTCCTTTTGGGGGTTATTAGGGGGCCAAAGCCCCCTAATTTTAATTCCGTGGGCAAGGGCGACATGTGCGGCCGCAGCCCACTCCTTTCAGGGTTTTCCGGCCGCTACAAAAACCCGTTCATCGGTTTTTGCAGCAGGAAAATCCCTGGCCGCTCCGTCAAAAAACAAAGTTTTTGACGGCCTCAGCGGCGGTGAGCCGCTATAAATACCACAATCTCATCCATTATAAGCGCGGGGACGACCCAGCGTCAAGAAGGTTCCTCCTCCCGCTGCAGAACCCAGAGGGCGATGGCGCATTCAAGACGTTTCTTTTCCATTTCGCAGCTGATGGCGTGGGGCTTTTTCATATCGCCGTTATAGGCCACCGCGTTGGCCACGCAGCCTCCGGAGCAGAAGAATTTTGCCCAGCAGGCCCTGCAGTCGGGTTTATTGAGGGCGTGGTTGTCACGGAACATGGTCCGCATCGCCTCATCAACGGCGCCTGAGTTGACGTTGCCCATGAGGAAGTCCTTGTTCCCGTCAAACTGGTGGCAGGGGTAAATGCCGCCGTCCGGCACCACGGCCACGTATTCGTTGCCGGCGCCGCAGCCTTTGAGCCGCTTGGGCAGGCACGGGCCGCCCTGCAGATCCAGCATGAAGTGGAAGAATATGAAGGGACGCCCCTCCTGCCTGCGCTGGCGGTATTGGCGGGCAAGCACCTCGTACTCGCGGCGTATCTGGGGCAGATGCTCGTCCAATAGTGCGTAGCTCGCTTCCTCCGGCGCCACCACCGGCTCCACCGATACGTGTTCAAAGCCCATATCGTGCATGGCCAGCACATCCCGTGCGAAATCCAGGTTGTTTTTCGTAAACGTGCCGCGCACAAAGTATTCAAGATGCTTTTCCCGGCGCGATGTCGCGATCTTCAGCGCGTTTTGCGCCACAAGGTCAAAGGAGCCTGTCCCCTGCGGCGTGCGGCGCATCCGGTCGTGCACCTTTTTGCGTCCGTCAAGGCTCAGTACTACGTTGTGCATTTCCCTGTCGAAAAATTCAATGGTTTCATCGCTGATATGCGCGCAGTTGGTGGTGACGGTAAAGGCGATCTGCTTATCATGCAGCTTTTCAAGCTCGCGGCCGTAGGCTACGATTTCCCGCATGGTGTCCATAACCAGCGTCGGCTCACCCCCGAAAAAGTCCACTTCGAGATGGCGGCGGTTTCCGCAGTGCCTCATCAAAAAGTCCAGCGCGTTTTTGCCCGTTTCGGCCGTCATGACGCAGCGCCCGCCGCCGAAGACGCCGGTGCCTGCGAAACAGTACGCGCAGCGCAAATTGCAGTCATGGGCGATATTCAGGCACATGGCCTTGATAACGCCCGCGTCGTCGTGCTCGGCCAGAAGCGGCGCATAGTCCATCCGGGTAAAGATAATACCCTGAGACACCAGGTCCTGAATTTCCTCGTAGGCGCGCGAAACGGCCTGCCTGCCAAAGCGCGGCGACAGTTCGTCGAAGATTTCATCATAGCTGGCTTCTTCGTAGCGGAGAATCACCTCGTGAGCCACCGGATCGATCTGAAAGACGCTTCCCGAATCCACGTCCAGCGCCACGTAGATGCCGCATGCGAAAAATGTATGGACCATTTGAATCTCTCCTAAAAGCTGCGGACAGAAAAAATCGACGGCAATAGCGAGCTATTGCCGTCGCTGATGATTTCGAAATTACTTGTTACGGCAACTTTGGTTGGCTACCGTACAGCTGGTCTTGCAGGCGGACTGGCAGGACGCCTGGCATTCTCCGCATCCACCGTGACGGATGCTCTCTTTGTTTGAACCTTTTACGACGATGCGGATGTGCTTCATGACGCGTTCCCCTCCAGTAACAGTAACCGTGCTTTTGTAAACCCAAAGCCACGATTTACAATCCTTTTACATTATAGCGCACGTCCGCGGCGACTTCAAGACTAAAATCCCGGAAATTCGCCACAAATTTCCCGCTCTATCCCCTATACCCGCCTATCTTCTTCGTTTTGCCTTTACATTCGCCATGATAATGCCGAAGAAACTGCCCGCCGCTGCGCACATGGCCAGATCGGAAAAGAACGAACCGGCCATAATCGGCGATCGGTAACTGATCATGTAGATCAGTGTGCCGACGACGGCGTAGGCCGCGCCGATGATCATGCCCCGCAGCCAGCCGGACGTAAAATTGCCGTACCTGGCGCACCAGTAGACGCCGGCCATGATGCTCAGGATTTTAATGGCCACATTCACAGGCGCGATCACCTGGTCGGACCATTTGGCCTGTTTGACCAGCATGGCGAAAAAAAGTACCAGAAGCAGCGTCACCACCGCCGCGGCCAGCACCCCTATGGCCATCTGCACGGCGCCTTTCACCTTCTCGTTTTGCGGGCCCGCAGCCGTGGAAGCGCCCTTTTTCCCCTTACCCTTCATGTCGCGTCCCTCCCTCTAGCAAATGCATATGCGCGACGGGACGCAGTTATGAGAATCTCGTCCAACTTTTGCGCGCCGCTTTCTGTATGCCGCTTTAAATAAGCCTGCCCGGCTGCGGGCGCGAAAAAAGGAGCCGGCTGTACCGGCTCCAGACTGTCAAAAAAGTCCTTCTGGGGGTGATTAGGGGGCCAAAGCCCCCTAATTTAAATTCCGTGGCAAGGCTGCGAGCCGCAGCGAGCGTTTCGAAGGCAACCGCCGAAGGCGGCTCTTGGCCGCAGATCGACATGCGCGGCCGCAGCCCACACCTTTCAGGGTTTTCCGGCCGCTGCAAAAACCCGTTTATCGGTTTTTGCAGCAGGAAAAGCCCTGGCATATCCGTCAAAAAACATGGTTTTTTGACGGCCTTGAACCGGCTGTACCGGCTCCTTTTATGCTCTGCTTACTTCATTATTGTTCGGCTTCGACCTGCATCACCTGGCGTCCGTCGTAGTAGCCGCAGAATTTGCAGGCATGGTGCGCCATGCGCTTTTTATGGCACTGCGGGCATTCCACGATGCTGGGCACCACCAGCTTAAAGTTGTTGGCCCGGCGGTTTCTGCCCCTGGCCTTGGAATTCTTTGACTTGGGTACTGCCATGTTTATCCCTCCTTATCCTGATCAAGAAGCGTTTTCAGTGCGGAAAACGGCGTCTTTTCCTGCTCCACATCACAACCGCAGTCCCGCTCATTTCGGTTTGTCCCGCAAACGGGGCACAGGCCCTTGCACTGCGGCTGACACAGGCGGCGGATAGGAAGCGCCATAACGATAATATCTTCGATGAGTGTCTGAATCTCCAGCGTTTCGCCTCTGTAAAGCAGCTGATCGGGAAGCTCCTCGTCCTCTTTGGGAGCGAAGGTCTCGACGACTGGCACCTGGTACGGCACCGCCATATCCATGGCGCACCGGGCGCACTGCTCGCTGAGCGAGTAGGTCAGTTGCGCGTCCAGGTATACCTGTTCATCCAGCGCGCGCACCGTGCCGGATATCTTCACCGGCGACGCCAGGGTGATGGTCCCAAGCTCGTACTCTATGGGTGAAAGCGACCCTTCGAGCTCAAAGGGGTACGCGACCCCCGGGTCATGGAGCGCTTGCGATACGGAAAGTTTCATAGCTAAATCCTCAAGACAGCCGGGATTCATTATACTCATCTGTCCGGGCTTTGTCAAACATTTATTTCCTAAATATGGCCTGACGGATCAAACCCCGCAGGCAGGGTCTGCCTTATCCGTTTGCCCTTTGGCCGCCTCCACCAATTCCAGCGTGTCCCTGGCGATGACCAGCTCCTCGTTGGTGGGGACCATCCAGACCTGTACGGGCATATCGTCGGGACTGAGCAGTTTTTCCTCCGAACGCACTTTGTTTCTCTCCGGGTCGATGGCAACGCCCATGAATTCAAGGCCCTTCACCGATTCCACGCGCACGGCGCCGTCATTTTCACCGATGCCGCCGGTATAGGCGATGGCGTCCACGCCGCCCATGGCGCCGGCGTAGGAGGCCACATACTTCATCACGCGGTAGCTGAACATCTCGCGGGCCCATCGGGCGCGCTTGTTGCCCTCCCGGGAGGCCTTGTCCAGGTCGCGCATGTCCGAGGACAGGCCGGAAAAACCCAGCAGCCCGGACTTCTTATTGAGGATGTCCAGCATCTCATCGATGCCGATGTTGTCGCTGTTCATGATAAACTGCAGCACCGCCGGGTCCAGGTCTCCGGAGCGGGTGCCCATCATCAGGCCCTCCAGAGGCGTCAGGCCCATGGTGGTGTCCACCACCTTGCCGTACTTTACAGCGGCGATGGAGGAACCGTTTCCAAGGTGGCAGGTGATCACCCGCACCTCCTCGGGTCTTTTGCCCATCAATTCGGCGGTGCGCCGGCTGACGTAGCGGTGGCTGGTGCCGTGGAAGCCGTAGCGGCGGATGCGCAGCCGCTGGTAGTATTCGTAGTCGATGCCGTATAAATACGCCTTGGGCGGCATGGTCTGGTGGAACGCCGTATCAAATACCGCCACCTGCGGCACGCCGGGCATGGCGGCCTGGCACGCCTCGATGCCCATGATATTGGCCGGATTGTGCAGCGGTCCCAGGGGAACGGCGTCACGGACGGCTTCCATGACCTCGTCGTCGATGATCATCGACGTGCAGTACTTCTCGCCGCAGTGCAGCACCCGGTGGCCCACGGCGGTGATCTCGTCCATGCTGCCGATGACGCCGTACTTCTCGTCCACCAGGGCGTCCAGCACCAGCCGTATGGCGTCGGTATGACTGGGCATGGACTGCTCCACGACCAGCTTCTCGCGGGCGTCGCCGCTGTGGGTCAGCTTGGAGCCCTCGATGCCGATGCGCTCGGCGATGCCCTTGGCCACGATGCGCTCGTTTTGCATGTCGATGAGCTGGTACTTCAATGAGGAGGAACCTGCGTTGATGATGAGAATGTTCATGGATAGCTGTCCTTTCTTAGTTTGCCTGCGCCTGCACCGCGGTAATGGCGGCGACGTTGACCACATCTTCAATGCTGCAGCCGCGGGAAAGATCGTTGACCGGTTTGGCAAGTCCCTGAAGGATGGGCCCGACGGCGTCGTAGCCGCCCAGGCGCTGCACCAGCTTGTAGCCGATATTGGCCGCCTGCAGATCGGGGAATACCAGCACGTTGGCCCTGCCGGCCACGGGGCTGCCGGGGCTTTTGAACTGCCCGACGGACTCCACCAGCGCAGCGTCGGCCTGCAGCTCGCCGTCGATGAGGATATCGGGGGCCAGCTCTCTCACTTTTTCCGTGGCCCTCTGAACCTTGTCCACCAGCTCGTGCTTGGCGCTGCCCTTTGTGGAGAAGCTGAGCATGGCCACTTTGACTTCATTAAAACCGCCCACGACGGCTGCCGTCCGGGCGGAGGATATGGCGATGGCCGCCAGCTGATCGGCGTCGGGGTTGGGCATCACCGCGCAGTCGGCAAAGACCAGCATGCCGTTTTCGCCGTAGGTGCTGCCGGGCTTGATCATCAGCATCGAGCTTGAAACGGTGCTGATGCCGGGGGCCGTACGGATGATCTGCAGCCCCGGGCGGAGGGTGTCGCCGGTGGAGCAGGCGGCGCCGGCCACCATGCCGCCGGCATCCCCCACGTGCACCATGGCCGTGCCGAAATACATTTTATTCTGCGCCATCTCTCGGGCCAGTTCGATGGTGACGCCCTTATTCTTCCTGGCCTCGTAAATGGCCAGCGCATACTTTTCGGCCTGCTCGGAATCGGCGGGGTCCACCACTTCGATGCCGTCGAGGCGCGCATCGGGCACCGCCTCTTTGATCTGCCGGGCGTTTCCAAGCACCACGCATTTGGCAAAGCCTTCTTCCGTGATGATCTGCGCCGCGCGGATAATGCGCTCGTCCCACCCTTCGGGAAAGACGATGCGCTGCAGATTGCCCTTGGCCTTTTCCTTCATTTGCTGCATAAATGACACGGGGAATTCCTCCTTATAAATATGGATAACACTATATACGTCGCAAGATGTTTTGCAAAGCATCTTGCACAATGTACCATAGCCATTATAATGAATATACTGGCTTTTTGGAAGGATTTTAGAGAGAAATTATGCAGGTTTTAGGAATAATTTGCGAATATAACCCGCTTCACAGCGGTCATATGCATCATTTTTTGCATGCAAGGGATGCTTGCGGCGCAGATTTGGTGATCTGCGTCATGAGCACCGTCTTTACCCAGCGGGGCGAAGCGGCGGTGGCCGATCCGTATCTTCGCGCCCGGTGGGCCCTTGAGATGGGTGCCGACGCGGTGATCGCGCTGCCGAACATATTCTCCATGGCCCCCGCCCCCATCTTCGCCAAAGGCGGCGTGGAAATTCTGGCGAAAACCGGCATGGTGACGCATATCGGCTTTGGCAGCGAATGCGGCGATCCGCAGCTTTTGCAGGCGCTGGCGGAAATTTCCGCCCATGAAACAGGCGCCTTCAAAAGCGCGCTGGCGCGGCATTTAAAGGGTGGCGGCAGCTATCCGGCGGCCTTCGCCGCCGCAAGCGGGGAACTGCTGCCGGGCGGCATCGACAAGGAGCTGGCCGCGAAGGTCCTCTCCTCCCCCAACGATGTGCTGGCCCTGGAATACATCAAGGCCATTATCCGGGGCCGCCACCGGATGGAGCCCGTCGTCATCAAGCGCGAAGCGCCCCATAGGGCAACGGCCATCACCGGAGAGATGGCGTCCTCCACCGCCATCCGCCGGGATATGCTCAAGGGAGAGGACCGCTGGAAGTCCGCCGTCCCGGCGTTTGTGAGGGCCTCTTTGGAGGAAGCCGTCCAAAAGGGCGACGCCCCCATATCCAACGACTGCTTTAACCAGTTCATCTGCGCCGGCATGCGCGTGGCGCCCCCTGAGGCGTTTACCCGCCTGCCCGACTGGGAGGAGGGCCTTGAACACGTGCTGAAGCGGGCCGCGGGCGGGAACGACCACTGGCACGCCATGCTGATGTCCGCCAAGAGCAAGAGGTACACCTACACCCGCCTGCAGCGGATGATGTGGTACGCTCTGCTGGGCGTCACAAAGCAGTTCAGGGACCAGGCCGCGGCAGCCGGCCCGCAGTACCTGCGGGTGCTGGGCGTAAAAAATACCGCGGTGCTGTCACACCTGAAAGCGAGCGCAACGCTTCCGCTGTGGGTGCGCAATGCGGACATATCCATAGAAAAAGGCTCGCTCGCGCAGCGGATGCTGGCCTTTGACGCGCGGTGCTTCGACCTGTACGCATTGACGCAAAAGACCGATACCCACGGCGGCAGGTGGTACTCCCAGCCGCTGATCGTATTGGAGAAGTGAGCCGGTTGAAGTCGGGCGCTATCCGTCGCACTAAAAAAGCCGGTACATCCGGCTTTTCCTTTACCCGGCCTTTTCCTTCATGGCGGCCTTCTGTCTTTCAATTTGGGCTATCTTATCGCGTATGGCCGGCAGCGCATTTTTTGCGGCAATGCGCCCTTCCTCGATGCATTCCTCCTGCTGGCGCAGCATCATCGAGTGGAACCGCCGCACGTTTGGCGTGATCACAAATTCATCGTCGGTCATCTGCAGTTTTCTGTTTTCCCACTGCAATATGTCTATCGACGACTGGATCACATCGAATATATTGTCCGCCTTCTGTTCTCCGCCCCTGTAGGCCACGTCCACGCCAATGACGAAATCCACGCCCAGGTCCCGGCATTCCTCCATGGGCAGGCGCTTGATGATGCCGCCGTCCACCAGGACGTCCTGCCCATAGGGCACCGGGCAGAACACGCCGGGAATGGCGCAGCTGGCGTGAATGGCTCGGGCGATGGAAAAATTATCGCCGGTTTTAAACGTGACCAGATGGCCTCTTGTCAGGTTCACGGCAATGATGCTCAGCGGAAAGGCGATATCGGAAAACTTTTTATTGGCGGTCATGGTGCGCATGATCGCCTCCATTTTATCGCCCCTTATGAGTCCGCGGCGCGGAACCGTCATATCCTGGAAGCTCTTATTGTCCATGCTGGAGCATAGGCGCTCCATCATCTGCGTGGTCATGCCGCAGGCGAAACACGCGGCGATAATGGAGCCCATGGAGCATCCGCTGACGGCATCTATCCGGATGCCCTCATTTTGCAGCACTTCAATGACGCCGATATGCGACAGGCCGCGAAAGCCGCCAGCTCCCAGAGCCAAACCAACTTTACATTCATTTTCGATCATAGTTTCACTCCTTCTCCACATAAAATTTACTACGGGCCGCCGCTATATATGAACGGGCGAGGCTATGCCTTTGGGCATGATAGGACGTGAGCTTTTGCAGAAATACTGGCGATATCTGTTTGTGATCTTCCTGGTGCTGCTGGTGGTCTTCCCCAGCGTCTCCTCCGGCGCGGCCACCAGCGGGCTGATATTGTGGGTGCAGGCTGTGCTGCCTGCCATGCTGCCGTTTGTGCTGTGCGCCGGGATCATCTCTAGACTGGGAATCGCCGACGATTTTTCCCTGCGCCTGCACAGACCCATGCGGGCCCTGACCGGCGCCGCGCCATCCGGCGCCTACGCGCTTTTAATGGGCCTTCTATCAGGCTATCCGGTCACCGCGAAAATATGCGGCGAACTGATCGGGCAGAAAAAGATGTCCCCCCGGTCCGCCGAGCGGGTATTGGCCTTTTCCTCCACGGCCGGGCCTGCGTTCATATTCAGCTCCGTGGCCGTCTCCATGATGAAAATGCCCGGCATGATGCTGCCGCTGGGCATAGGCCACTATGGCGGCGCGCTCTTGTGCGGCCTGGTCCACCGGATGGCCTACGGCCGGTGCGAGGACTCGGGCCGGCTACGCGAGCGGAGAACCGACCCGCAGCCGCTGGGCCGGGCCATGGGCGAATCCGCCGCCGACGCCACGCAGACGCTCCTGATCATCGGCATGTTCATCGCATTTTACGCCGTGGCGGTAGCCGTGCTGGATTATTGCGGCGTACTGCCCTTTATCGCGCGCCTGCTTGAATATACCGGCATGGATGAGAGTATGGCCAAGGCCATGACCGTAGGCATGCTTGAAGTGACAAACGCCTGTTACGTAGCTTCAACAAGTTTGGGGCCAATTCCTCTCAAGGCGGGCCTCGTAGCGGGACTGATTTCCTTTGGCGGGCTTTCCGTGCACTCTCAGGCGCTGGCCTTTCTGGCCAAAAGCGGGATAAACCCCATACGTACCGTGCTTTGGAAGATCGTGCACGGATTGCTCGCCCTTATACTTTCGGCCGTCTCCTGCCTGATTTTCCCGCAGGTAGTTTCCACCTCCGGCATATCCTCCCAATACGCCCAGATTCACTGGCAGAACACCCTTTCGGGGGCTCTGACGGCGGCGCTTGCGCTGAGCATCCTGGCCATCCTCGTCACGCAGATCCCAAGGGGCAAGCGCCTCAGGGTTAAGGATCAAACCCAAAGATAAAGCTGATCCAGGCCGCCCTTGGCGTTTGCCGCATCATTCTATCTTGGCCAGCTGCGCATATACGGCTTCGTATCCCATCATCAGGAAGTCAAGGTCGCCCGACACCCACAGGATGTTCGCGCCCATTTCCCGGAAGAACCTGGCGTCCTCGGCGCCGGCGCAGTAGATACCGACGGATTTGCTATGGCCTTTGCAGGTATCAAACACCCGCTGCACCGCCTTTATCATCTGATCGCTGTATATGTCAAGCGGCGTGCCCAGGGCAAGGGACATATCCATGGGGCCCACGATGACGCCGCTTATGTATTCTCCGTACTGCTTCAGCATGGCGTCCAGGTTCTCAATGCCCGCGGGCGATTCGATCTGCGGCAGCAGGACGCGCCCCTTTTGATACTGCTCCAGCGTCTCTCCCTTGCGCACGCGCCCGATGCCGCCGAACCCCTTTTTGCCCACGGGCGGATAGAACATGGCGTCGATGGCGCGCCGAAGCTGTTCCAGGCTCTCCACCCGCGGCAGCATGATGCCGTCGGCTCCCATATCCAGGGTTTTGGCAATCAGGTGATAGGCGGTATCCTGCACGCGGACGATGGACGGCATCCCCAGGGCCCTGCACATGGCAAACAGGCTCACGAGGTTTTGCGTGTCAAAGCGTCCGTGCTCCATGTCCATCAGGTAAAAGTCTATATCATCACGCATCATTTTGGAAATCAGCCAGGGCTCGTTGAACAGGGCAATGTTGGAGCCCTGCACCTTCTGCCGGCCGGCCAGCTTTTGGATGAGGTTCTGGTAACGGTTCATACGGTATCCTCCTTTTGATGGTTTAAAGGCCACGGGGTCTTTAAGTTAAGCATAGCGCAGGAGGACCGGCCGGGTCAAGGCGCCATGGGCGCGTTTTAAAGCGGCAGCATGCGGGCTTGCAACGCAGCCGAAGCTGAAACCGGTGCGGGCACCGGCCCTGCACGGCGGACGCTTTGCCGTCCATATCAACTGCCCCCGATCCCGTTTCTTTTCCAAATATACGACCACCCCGCTGCCTTTTGTTCCGGCATCGGGGTGGTTTCTTTTAAAGGTCCTTATGTTGGGCCGGCAGGCGGACCCGCAATAAGCAGGTTCTTTTTTATCGGCAGTTATTTCTTCTCCGGAGCCGCGGCGTCCAGCGCCCCCTCGTTTTCCAGCTCATCGCCCACCACATTGCGGATGGCCCAGCGGGCAACAAGCATCTGCGTGCGCTCGGAACCCACTTCGATGGTGATGATATCGTCCTTGGCGCGGACCACTTTTCCGTAAATGCCGCCGATGGTGACGATTTTGTCCCCCGGGCCGATCTTGGACAGCATTTCCTTGACCGCCTTATCGCGTTTTCTCTGCGGCCGGATCATGAAAAAGTAGAACAGCACGACGATCAGAAGTATCGGGACCAGGCTCATTACCGTTGACAGAAATTCGCTGCCCTCAACGGCATCGGCATTCAAGGCGAGACTTGGCAAGCTATTGAAATTCATTCCTACGCATCCTCCAGAATCTTTTGTTATCTTCCTATAAAGACGTTCATATGATAGCATACAAAAACTTCCAATTGCAATGATTTTTTACGATTATATGCCAAAAAAGCCGTCTTTGGATAAAAAGCTTTACATAATGGACGCATTTTATTCATGGCTGTAAAACTATTTACAGTTTCGGGTTCAGGCATGGGGCGTTTCCGGTCATATCAAAAAGCGCCCGTATTTCTACAGGCGCTAGATATAATCCATCATCACTGACATTCAAAGTCCTAATCCACCTATTGCAGAAGGAAGAGTGTGCGAAGCATTTTGGGGTTCGCCACTGGTACATCCTATGCCGCCTGTGCAAAAGCGGAAACTTGTCCCCGCGGGGTTTTTAAACTATTTTTACGCCACGATGTTGAGTATCCGCGTGGCCACGAAGAAGTAGATCATCAGCGAGCAGGCGTCCACGATGGTGGTGATGATGGGACTTGCCATCAGCGCCGGGTCAAGGCGCACCTTTTTGGCCAGCATGGGCAGTATGGAGCCGATGATCTTGGCCAGCACCACCGTAGCGAACAGGCTGATGTTCATTACAAAAGCGATCTGCAGGCCCGTTCTCTCAAAGAGCATCAGCCGGGCAAAATTGACCACGGTCAATCCACAGGCCACCAGAAGGCCCACGCGCGTTTCTTTAAAGAGCACTTTGAAGAAGTCCTTCCACCGGATTTCCCCCAGCGCCATGCCGCGGATAATCATGGTGGAGGCCTGGCTGCCGCAGTTGCCCCCGGTATCCATCAGCATGGGAATAAAGGACGCCAGTATCACCACGTGCTCCAGCACATTGTCGTAATGCGTAATGATCTTTCCGGTAAACGTAGCGGACACCATCAGTATCATGAGCCAGAGGATGCGGTTCTTGGCCAGCGTAAGCACCGGCGTGCGCAGGTATTGGTCCTCCGAGGGATGCATGGCGGCCATTTTCTCGAAGTCCTCTGTATTTTCCTCTTCGATAACGTCCACCACGTCGTCGATGGTGATGATACCCACCAGACGCGCCTCGTTATCCACCACGGGAATGGCCATCAAGTCGTACTTTCTAACGACGCCTGCGACGATCTCCCGGTCGTCCAGCGTATGGACGGACACGGGATTATCTTCCATGATATCCCGGATCACCGTATCGTCCGGCGCCAGAAGCAGATGCCGCAGCTCCACGGTTCCCAGAAGGTTTCTCTGCTGGTTGACCACGTAGCAGGTATAGATGGTTTCCTTATCCGGCGCGGTTTTGCGGATGGAGTCCATGGCCTGTTTGACGGTCCAGTCCTTATGGATGCGAACAAATTCGATGGTCATGATGGAGCCGGCGCTGTTGTCCGGGTAGTTTAAAAACTGATTGATCAGCCGCCTGGTGGTCTCGTCGGTATTGGCCAGCACGCGGGTGACCACATTGGCGGGCACTTCCTCCAGGAAGTCCACCGCGTCGTCCAGAAACAGCGTATCCATCAGCGTGCGGATTTCATGCTTCGAGATGGACGCGGCGATATGCGCCTGGAATTCGCTGTCCAGGTACGCGAATACGTTGGCCGCCAGGTCCTTGGGCAGAAGCCTGAAGACCACGAGCATCCGGTCATTGTCGTCCAGGCTCTCCAAGAGAGAGGCCACGTCCACGGGATTGGCCTCCGAGAGTATACTTCGCAGGCGGGCCCACTGGTTTTTTTCTATCAGCTCCAGAATCTGCTGGGTGTCGATGGCGTTCGCCTTTAACTGCTCCAAAGTCGTCACGCTCCTTTCCCCTGTTAGTATGCGCACCGCGCGGCTTTATTGCCGCACTTTATCATACTCCCTAAACAGGCGCAGTGTCAAGAAATTTGACGATAGGACCCATGCCAGACCGCCAGATATATTCTGCGGGGTTTTTTGGCAGAAATCAGCCCTAAACGGTTTAAAACAACCTAAAATCAGATATTTTTATTGCAGCCGGGCGCATCCGTTCTTTTTTAGATAAAAATGTGACGCGCCATACAGGATATTGATCAAAAAAAGCGAAGTTTATAAAGAAGAAACTCCATATAGAACAGATGATCAGCGGCCGTCGCTCCCCTCGTTCCACCATTTGAAAGGAGCTGCACAAAATGAAAACAGCCGTCAGATACCACTCATTGAGCGGCAACACCAAGAAAATCGCAAAGATCATGGCGCAGGAGCTGGGCGTGGAGGCCGAGAGTGTCGGCCATCCTCTGGCCCAGCCGGTGGATATCCTTTTCCTGGGCGGCGCCGTCTATGGCGGCAAGCTGCACGGAGAACTTTTGAACTTCATTGAAAATCTGCCGCCGGATACGGCGGGAAAAGTCGCCGTATTCTCCACTTCCGGCGGTAACGACGATGTGGCCTGCACGCTGATGAAACAGGCGCTTGCGGCGCGGGGCTTTACCGCGGCGGACGAAATCTTCCACTGTCCGGGGCGCTTTTTCTTCTTTATCAACCGCGGCCGTCCCAGCCAGACGGATATGCAGGCGGCAAAGGCCTTTGCCAGGGATATTGTGACCGCATAAAAGAAACCGGCACTGCCGGTTTCTTTTTATCCTTATCCGATTCAAATCCCTCTTGGCAAGGTAAAAGCGCTGTGCCACTTTTAATTACATAAAGCCTACAACTGATGCCGGAACTCACTGAGGCAATCCTCGCAGATGCAGTGGATCACCAGCGTATGGTGCAGAATTTTCACATGAAGTCCGCTGAGCTCTTCGGGCAGTTGCAGGTCAACGGCGGGCATGTCGGTGATCTTTCCGCATTTGACGCACACCAGGTGCTCGTGCGGCTGCGGGGTCCGGTCGTAGCGCACCGGCTCATCGGGGATGTAAATCTTTCTGATGGCGCCGCTGTCGGCCAGGATGTTCAAATTGCGGTATACGGTCCCGATGCCGATATCCGCAAAGGATTCCCTGGCCAAAGCGTGCACCTGCTCCGCGCTGAGATGCTCATCGCTGCCCAGTACGATCTCCAGGATCTTTTTCCGTTGTCTCGTCACGCCCATTTAAACAGCCTCGATTTAAGATATAGTCTTAAAAAATATACATGTAAATTAAAAAAAAGTCAAATCCACCGGATTTTAATTGACAATTTTTATAATCTTTGTTTTAATATTTTTAGAAATGATTCTTAAAAAGGAGGCACAGCATATGGATAAAGACAAAAAGCTCACGACGGCTGCCGGCGCTCCCGTAGTGGACAATACCAATTCGGTTACGGCGGGCGAGCGCGGCGGTATGATGCTCCAGAACCCGTGGTTTATTGAGAAACTGGCGCACTTTGACCGGGAAGTCATTCCCGAGAGGCGGATGCACGCAAAGGGTTCGGGCGCATTCGGCACTTTTACTGTGACGCACGACATTACCCAGTACACCAAGGCCAAGGTGTTCAGTGAAATCGGCAAGCAGACCGACGTATTCGTCCGTTTCTCCACCGTGGCGGGCGAGCGCGGCGCGGCCGACGCCGAGCGGGATATCCGCGGTTTTGCCATGAAGTTCTATACCGAGGACGGCAACTGGGATCTTGTGGGCAACAATACCCCCGTATTTTTCCTGCGCGATCCGCTTCGCTTTCCCGATCTGAACCACGCCGTCAAGCGCGATCCCAAAACCAACATGCGTTCGGCGCAGAACAACTGGGATTTCTGGAGCATGCTGCCCGAGGCGCTGCACCAGGTGACCATCGTGATGTCGGACCGCGGCATTCCGGCTTCTTACCGCCACATGCACGGTTTCGGCAGCCACACTTTCAGCATGATCAATGCGGACAATCAGCGCACCTGGGTAAAATTCCATTTAAAGACGCAGCAGGGCATCAAGAACCTCACCGACCAGGAAGCTGAAGCGCTTGTGGGCGCGGACCGCGAAAGCCATCAGAAGGATCTGTTCGAAGCCATTGAAAAGGGCGATTTCCCCCGCTGGGACTTCTACATACAGGTCATGACCGAGGAGCAGGCCAAAAACCACAAGGAAAATCCCTTCGATATCACCAAGATATGGAGCAAGAAGGATTTCCCCCTCATTCCCGTGGGCGTGATGGAGCTGAACCGCAATCCGGAGAACTATTTCGCCGACGTGGAGCAGGCGGCCTTCAATCCCGCCAACATCGTGCCGGGCATCGGGCTGTCTCCGGATAAGCTGCTGCAGGGCAGGCTGTTCTCTTACGGCGACGCGCAGCGCTACCGCCTGGGCGTCAACCACGGCATGATTCCGGTGAACGCGCCGAAGGTGCCGGTACACTCCTTCCACCGCGACGGGCAGATGCGCGTGGACGGCAATTACGGCGCCACGCTTGCCTATCAGCCCAACAGTTACGGGCAGTGGGCCGAGCAGCCCGATTTCAAAGAGCCGCCGCTGGAGATTACCGGCGCCATGGATTCCTACGAACCCAAGGACGATCAAACCGACGACTGCTTCTACCAGGCGGGCGATCTGTATCGCCTGATGACCGAGGATAAAAAGGCGCTGCTGATCGAAAACACGGCCCGCAACATTGCGCCGGTGACCGACAACGTCAAGTACCGCCATGCGGCCCACTGCTACCTTGCGGACAAGGATTACGGCCGCCGTCTGGCCGGGGCGCTGGAGCTGAACATGGACGAAGTGGTCAGGCTCTCTGAATTGACGCATGAAGAGCGCATGCAGACCACCAGTATAACCGCCGTATAATCGCAGCATAATGACAATTATGAAGCGTATTGTACTGTTGGTTCTCGGGTTTTTGGCGCTGGTGCTGGGCGGCATCGGGATATTTCTGCCCGTTCTGCCCACGACCCCGTTTGTGCTGTGCGCCGCCGGATGCTTCGCAGCATCCAGCCCGGCCCTGTACGAAAAGCTGCTCCGGACCCGCTATTTCGGAGAGTATATCCGCAACTACAAGGAAAAGACGGGCATCAGCGCCCGCACCAGGTGGACGGGGATCATCTTCCTGTGGCTGATGCTGGGGATATCCGCCGTGCTTGTCCAAAAGACGCACGTATGGATCATCCTTGGCGTTGTAGGCGTATGCGTCAGCATACACATCCTGACTATCCGCAGAAAACGGTAGGCGTACCTTTTCTTAAATTCAACAGCGTTCATGTTCCATAAATACAAGACCCCCTCAACAGACAAGCGACCGGCTGTGGCCGGTCGCTTGTCTGTTATGGCATACTTTATCTGTCGGCGTAATGATCGAAATAGCCCTGGATCAGCACCACCGGCGTCCCCTTGTCCCCCGACCCGCTGGTCAGGTCGCAAAGGCTGCCCAGAAGATCGGTCAGGCGCCTGGGGGTGGTGCCCTGGGACTGCATGCCGATGTTGCTGCCGCTTACGCGATGCTCCCGGATCTGCTCCAGCAGTATCTTTTCGGCCTCTTCGGCGGGCAGCGCGCCCAGATCGTGATCGGCGATATACTTCAGCTTCAGTTCGCTGGGCAGGCCCTCCAGCCCCTTGGTATAGGCCGGCGAAACCACCGGGTCGGCCAGCTCCCAGATGCCGCCCACAGGGTCCTTAAACGCGCCGTCGCCGTAGACCATCACTTCGATGTTCTTTCCGGTGGCTTCCCTGAATAGTTCCGCCGTGCGCTCCACAAATTTCTGGCAGTCCCGCGGGAACAGCTTCACCGCAGTATCCGAGGCCTTGTTGGAGCCCAGGATGCCGAAATCCGGATTGTAGCCGCTGCCGTCCACGGGTTCTGCAAGAATGTCACTGAGCGTATGGACCGCCTTGGCCCCCGCCTCTTTCAAAAGGCGGGCCGTGCGATGGCGCGTATGGATATCGGCGGCCAGCACATTTTCCGTCCAGCGCAGGATCTGGCGCGGGTCGTTGCCGAAGATGATCTGGGTATTATCGCCCAGGCTCTTGTAGTACTGCACGTAATCCACTTTTGTGAATGTATGAAGCCTCTCGCCGAATTTTTCGGTAAATTCCTCCTCGGTGAGTACATCCGTATAGGGATTGACGCCGGCGGCCTCCACCTCATCGAGGCTTAAAAGGGCGTTGCCCACCTCGTCCGCGGGATAACGCAGCATCACGATGACTTTGTCCGCGCCCTTGCAGATGCCCTCCAGCAGCATGGAAAAGCGGTTGCGGCTCATGATGGGAAACAGCACGCCGACGCTTCCGGAAGGAAATTTGCCGCGCACGTCGGCAGCAATCTGGTCGGTGGTGGCGTAATTGCCCTGAGCGCGCGCCACCACGGCCTCGGTAATGCCGACGATATCGCGGTCGCGCAGCTCAAACCCTTCGCTCTGCGCAGCCAAAAGGACATGCTCCACCGCGATGGCGGCCACATCGTCCCCCTGCCTGAAGATGGGCATGCGAATACCGCGAACGGTGGTTCCCGTCATTCTCATAGGTTCATTCCTCCTGCTTTTTCGTTGAAATCGGGTTTCAAACCTCCATTATTATAATGGCTGGCGCTCCATCCGTAAAGCAAAACCTGCCGCAAGGGCGCGATTTGCCGCCCATCCGCGGCGCTTTGGATTCAATATCCGCCATTGTGAGGCCCTTTTTGCGTCATTCACTAAAATTTAACAGGGTGTACATCTTTGGTCCATTGAATCGCCCGCGGTTATGCCATACTATAGAACAATAAAACGGCCTTTATTCTTTTATTTATACTTCATGAAAATCTAAACTTAGGATGGTAAAGAATCTATGTCCGTACTCATTACAGGCGTCACGGGCCATATCGGCAACGTACTGGCGCGCAGGCTGTCGTGCATGGGCGTACCGCTTAGGGTGCTGGTGCTGCCCGGTGAATCGGTCACGCCCCTGGAGGGAATCTGCGCCAACATCATCGTGGCGGATATCCGCAATGAAGCCGAAGTCCGCCGCGCGGTGGCCGGCTGCGAATATGTGTTTCATTTAGCCGGGATCATCGACATCACCGACCGCAACGCGGACGTGCTCTACGATGTCAATGTGCTCGGCACCAAGAACATTTTAAAGGCCTGCCGTCTGGAGAGAGTCCGCCGCCTGATTTACACCAGCTCCATCCACGCCCTTCGGGACGACGTGGACGTCATCGACGAGCATCTGGCACTGGATCTTCGTCCCGACATGCTGGTGGGCCATTATGCAAAGAGCAAGGCCATCGCCCTCTCACACGTGCAGGACGCGGTGAAAAACGGACTGGACGCGGTAACCGTCTACCCCACCGGCGTCATCGGCCCGGACGACTACCGCCTCAGCGAGATCGGCCGCCTGCTGTCCTATCTGACGAAGCATCCCAGAAGGCGCACGCAGCTTGGCTTTGAGGGCGCTTACAACTTTGTGGACGTGCGCGACGTGGTGGAGGGACTGATCCTCGCCTGGAAGAAGGCGCCTGCCGGCAGCGACTACATCCTCTCCGGCGACCGCATCAGCGTGGAAGAAATTTTCCATATCTGCGCCGGGCAGACGGGCAGGCGCATCAAGGTCCGGAACGTGCCGCTGATATGGGTTAAAATGGCCTCGGGCATACTGGCGGCGCTAAGCGCCATGAAGCTGCTGCGCAAAAAGCCGCTGATCACCCGCACGAGCCTTCACACGCTGCAGGTCAAGGGGTTCATCGATTCGGGAAAGGCCCGGCGCGAACTGGGCTTTGAGCCCCGCCCCATCCGGGAAACCATCTGCGATTCCATCCGCTGGCTTCAAAAGACTTCCCCCGCCAGGCGCCGCAGCCGCCGGCAGGGGGCGGTTCCACAGCAGGGCTAAGGCATAACGCAGGACATTTTTTCATAAGCCTGTACCGATATCGTACGCTCTTGAGATAACCTGCAGATCCACGCTGTTTCTCGGGGATGCATGAGGGGACCGCAGCCCCTTCATATACAATCCGAAACCAGCGACCTGCGCGGTGGTTTCGGAAGGATTTTGCCTGCAAAATCCATTCCTTACGCGTTTTTCCGGCCGCATTTCGAAGAAATGGAGGAAAAACGTGCAATCCAAAAAAATGATGGTTCATTTTTTTGGAAGCTGTCGACGATGCCGACAGCTATAAGCCTGTACCGATATCGTACGGGCTTTTATTCTGTCCGCAGCTTTTACGCAAAGTTCACTTATTTTTTAGGCGTCAGTGCTATAATAATGGATACGGTTAAATCCAATAAAGAGGTAAAGGCATTGTTTGATCAAAATATACTTCTGCCGCAAGGCTGCGAGCAGGTGCTGCACGTGGTGGCGGAGGATGAAAATTCATACGAGGCGCACATCAGCGTGTACGACTATGCGGAGGTTGCCTGGCGGCGCACAGGCGGCCCCTACCCTTGCGCCGTGGGAAAAAACGGCGTTTCAGAAGACAAAATAGAGGGCGACGGCAAGACGCCCGCCGGCGTATTTGCGCTGAGTCACGCCATGGGCTTTTTAACCAAGCCCTTCGTGCATCACATGGCCATGGTGCCCATCCGGTTCTTCGACGTGTGGGTGGACGATGAGCAGAGCGAGCTTTATAATACCGCCACCACATTGCCTAATGCGCTGATAAAGGGCGCGCGCAGTTTTGAGATGCTGATGCGGCCCGTCTACCGCCAGATGCTGGTGGTGGACTACAACCGCCACCCGGTCGAAAAGGGTCGAGGCAGCGCCATATTCATCCACAGGCTCAAAAAAAACAGGCCCTACACTGCCGGATGCATTGCTTTGGATGAAAGGGACCTGTTATCTCTGTACGACTTATTGGACGGAAGCAAAGGTCCCGTGCTCTTCGTGGAGGTCTCCCCTACGGCTTCCGGCCGTTCACCAGAAAGAGGCTCGCCAGATCCAGATCCGACGGCGAGGTGATTTTAAACGTCCGGTCGTCTCCCGTCACCAAGGCCACTTTTCCGCCTGCGGCCAGCACCACGGAACAATCGTCGGTGTACGCTTCGCCTCTTATCCCCGCCGCCCGGTCAAACGCGGACTTGATCACGCCGTAGCGGAAGGTCTGGGGCGTCTGGCAGTGGTAGAGGTTCTTTCTCTCGGGCACTGCGTGCATATACTTGCCGTCGTTTGATATGACAATGGTGTCCCTTGCCGGTATCACCGTGCTGCAGGCGCCCACGCGCCTGGCCGCGGCAATATTCTCAGCAATGACTTTATTTGAAACGAACGGGCGGACGGCGTCGTGTATCAGCAGGATATCGTCATCCTCAATATGCGTCTTAAGGCCCTGAATCCCGTTATAGGTGGAATCAAACCGGGTATCGCCGCCGCTGAAGAACCAGCGCAGCTTGGTAAGGCAGTGCTGCGCCGTCAGGCGCATCATGGCCTCTTTCCATGCGGGCATGCAGACCACAGCGATGGCATGGACATGCTCGCTGTGCTGGAACGCCTCGAGCGTATGGATAATGATCGGCTTATTCCCCAGGTCAAGGAACTGTTTAGGTTCTTCGGCTCCCATTCTCGAACCGATCCCGCCGGCCATGATCATTGCAGCAATCAATCTTCTCACCTCACATACTGTGCCTGGCAAGGCTGTATGGTTACACGGACCCCTTTTATTGTCAATTTTTTGGGTATCCGGCAAAACATCTAGGAACATTATAATTGAAAAGACAAGAATACGCCAAAAAAATTCGCCGGGGCGGCTGTTTTTTTGACGCCGTCGCCGCCTGCGCAAATGCAGGGTGGTTTCACGCGGGAGCAGCCGACAGTGCGGCGCGTCCTTGCGCGCGGCAAAAGGCCGCCCAGGGGTGCGGGCGGCCTTGAAAATACGTCCTGCGGCATAACGGGTGATTTTCTCCGGTGTATTTTATGCGGCACGCAAGGCGCGCTTTATGGATTGCCGCCTGCCGCAAAGCCGCGCCGTTTCGTCCTTACAGATCGTCCGCATCCTGCGTCGGCATGTCGTAGGGGTCCTCCGGCACGCCGGTATAGCTGCCCAGTGGATCCGTATCGGTAAATTCATCAAAGGGCCTATCATAGGGATTCGTCTCGGGTCGTTTTTGCCTTCTGCCGAAGATTTTGCGTTTCATTTGGAAAATCGCCTCCAAAAAAGTATAGCCCGCAGGCTATACTTAACTTGGCGCTTTTCAATTGGATTTATGCCTCATTCATAGACGGAAATTTCAATGAGGTTCCCGTCGGGATCGCGCAGATAGATGCTGGTCATATTGCCTCTGGCGCCGGTTCGCAGCACCGGGCCTTCCTCCACCTTGACGCGGCAGCGCATCAGATGCTCGACGATCTCATTGATGTTGCCGCCTGCCGCAAAGCACAGATCGGCGCTGCCGGGCTGCGGCCTTTTGGCCGAGGGCAGGAACTCTCCGGGCTTTGCGTGGATATGGATGCACTGCTTGCCAAAGAACAGGCTGTTTCCCTGCGCCTGCATGCCCAGCACCTGCGTGTAAAAATCAAAACTGCGCTTCACGTCGCTCACTGTCAGAACGATGTGGTCAAAACCTTTTAGTTCAATCATAGATATAAGAACCTTCTTTCCAGTCTTATACTTGTGCAAATTCTTGCATTTTCTTATAGTATATATGTCATTTATTTTAATACAATTCATGTGTCCATTCAAGCATCAATTCCATAAATTCCCCAAAAACCGGTGCATGAGAGCTTTTTTCAATATTTGAACGGGGAAATACTAAAACCGTTTAAAACCTGTAAAATAGGCGCGGGACAGCTTGTCAACCCGATAGGTTGATGCTATAATTAAGTTCGTTTGTGGTTTGTTCCAAAAAACAAAATTTTTGTTAAGGAGTGTTTGATTCATGCTTGTATCCATGAAAGCCCTGCTTGATCGTGCCAGCGCAGAAAACTACGCCATCGCCGCCCCCAATGTCTCCACGGAGCTGGACGCCCGTGCCGCACTTGAGGCCGCTGAGGAGCTCAACGCCCCCCTGATCCTTGACGTAGGTCACAAAGCCAACAAAGATCCTCGTTTCTTCATCGGCCTTTGCGCTCAGCTTGCCGCAAAAGCCAATGTTCCCGTTGCGGTGAATTTGGATCATGGCGCCGTTTATGAACATGCCATTTTGGCCATCCAAGGTGGTGCCACTTCCGTCATGATCGACCGTTCCTCTCTTCCCTATGAAGAGAACGTGGCTCAGGTGGCGGAGCTGGTTAAAGTGGCGCACGCCGTTGGCGTCAGCGTGGAATCCGAGTTGGGCCACGTGGGTCAGGGCTCCAACTATGCAGAGGATGGAAAGGCCAACCTGACCGATCCTGATCAGGCCATGGACTTCATTCAGAAAACCGGCATCGACTGCCTGGCCGTTGCCATCGGCACGGCCCACGGCGCTTACGTCGGCACGCCGAAGCTTGATTTTGACCGTCTTGAGGCCATCAAAAAGGCCACCGACAATTTCCCCCTGGTGCTTCACGGCGGCAGCGGCACAGGCGATGAGAACCTGGGCAAAGCCTGCCGTATGGGCATCAACAAAGTCAATCTGTCCAACGACCTGTGCAAGGCCGCTGCCGTTGCCCTGCAGGCGGCCGACCTTTCCGGCAACAACGCCTACCAGGTCTGGAAGATCGGCATTGCCGGCTGGAAAGCCCGCCTGAAGGAGCTCATCGTGGTTCTGGGCGGCGAAGGAAAAGCCTGGACGCCCGAGCATTCCAAGATCAGCGTCGACACTGAAGTCGAGCTGGAAGAAAAACACTAAGCCTGTCATATGAAAAGCGGCGCATAGCGCCGCTTTTTTTGTGTTGAGACACGTCTGGGATACGTCCGGCGGTATCGGGGAAACGCTGTCCGCCCTCCCCCTTTCAACGCCAAGCGGATTGCCGCCGCCCCCGTTGCTGCATCCGCCACATCATCGTTTTCATCCGTACGCCTGTTCAGGTATCCCTTCGAGAAGGCTCAAAACGGCGTTTTCTTCCGCAGAGGGGTGTTTCCGGGTCTGTTCATGTGCTAGTATAGTTAAAAAGGGCCGCCGCATAAACACCATATGGAAGGAGCGTTTTGCTATGCAGAATCACGAAGCTACCCGAAAGAAGGCCGTCCGGTACAGTTTTCTGCTCATCTTCCAGCGCGTCATGGGCCTGGCCTGCTTTCTGGCCGCCGCCGGTACGCTGTCGTCTGCGCGCGGATGGATATTCTTCGCTCTGTATTTTATCCTCTCCGCCCTGTCGCTGGGCATAATGCTCAAGGGCCACCGGCAGACATTGGCCGCGCGTACGGGGCAAGAGGGCACAATGCCCTGGGACAAAGTGTTTGTGCCCGTCTATACCCTGCTGCACTTTTACATCATTTACATCGTGGCCGGCTTGGAGGTACGCTTTGGCGTGCCCGTCAGCGGCGCCGTCTATCTTGCCTTCGGGATCGCTTTATACGTGCTTTCAGGCCTCTTGGGGCTTTGGTCCATAACGGTAAACACGCACTTTGAAAGCACCGCCCGCCTGCAAAAAGACCGCGGACAGCGCGTCGTATCGGACGGCCCCTACGGATGGGTGCGCCATCCGGGCTATCTGGCCATCATCCTGTGGTGCTTTGCGGCAGGGCTGATGTTCGGCACCCGCTACGTCTGGATCGTCTCGGCGCTGGTCATGCTGCTGATACTGGTACGCACGTACCTGGAGGACGCCATGCTCCTCTCGGGCCTATCCGGCTATGCCGATTATGCGCGCCGCGTTCCCTACAGGCTGATTCCGCTGATCTGGTAGAAAGCGCAAGTCCTCTCGCCGCTTTTACTTCATGTCCGTATGCGCAAAAAGGGAGCTCCGGCTGGAGATCCCTTTTCCTTTTTTGACACTGAGCCGATATGAAAAACCGTCAGGCCTTTTCGGCGATGGCTATAAACTGAAAATAGGTATTGCTTCCGTCGACTATCAGCTTAAAGGTATAAATCAGATCCACCGGCTCCTCTAGGTCGATGACATTGTCCTCGGCGGGCCCTATGGTCACATCGGCTGTGATCACATTGTTTTTAAGCGCTACCTCTTTGATATTGACGTCATAGTACTGCAGGTGCGTTTCATTGCTGAACTGCACGTCGCCGTCCTCCGGCGGCTTTATAGGCCAGCCGGTCAGATTCTGCACATCCAGATCGGCAATGCCCAGATACACCTTTGCCGTATGCCTGATCTCGCCTTCGGGAACCGTATAATATCCGTCCTCGCCGCTTTGAAGTGGATTACCCTCCATCTGCAGGCGGTAGAATGTTTCCATGCACAGGTACTTGGCTCCCCCGTTTTCTTCCAGCATCGCCTGCATGTCGCTGTCCGCCTCATGAAAATCGCGCACAAACCGGTTGAGGAATTGAAGGAACAGGTTCTTCTGGGAAGCCGTCAGTTTTGGCGTGGTGGGCGTCGGTACGGGCGTGGGCGACACCTGCGCCGAAGTAGCCGGCACGGACGGTTTGGGCGGCGATGCCACATTCTTCAGCGGCGCCATACAGCCGATGAGAATCCAAGCCGCAACCAGTGTAAAAACAGCCATCGTCATTCTTTTCATACGCTTTTCCCCCGGCCTTATATATTTTCGTAAGCATACGATGCGTTCCATGGCAGGACAGGCGGCAATGGCCCTTCAGTTCGATCCGGTTTTCCGGTTACAGTGCTTTAAACGCCGCTATCACCGCCCGCGGATCGGCAGCGTCCACAATGGCCGAGCCGGCCACCAGCACCGTGGCGCCTGCCGCAAGTATCGCTCCGGCGTTGGACAGATTGACCCCACCGTCAACCTGCACCTCCATATCCAATCCCAATTCACGGACCCGTGTTTTCAGCTGCGACAATTTGCGCAGCGTCTGCGGGATGAACGCCTGCCCGCCAAATCCGGGGTTGACGCTCATACAAAGCACCATGTCCACATCCTCCAGCATGTAATCCACCGCGCAGACGGGCGTCGCCGGATTGAGCACCACGCCGGCCTTTGCGCCTCCGTCCTTGATCCTGCGGATCATACGGTTCAAATGCCGCGCGTCGGCGCACTCGGCGTGTACGCTCACCATATCCGCTCCGGCGGCAATAAAATCCTCCAGCAGCGCCAGGGGCTTTTCCATCATCAAATGCACGTCGAAAAATTTATCAGTCAGCGGCCGCAGGGCCCGGACCATCGGCGGCCCGAATGTCATATTGGGCACAAAGACGCCGTCCATAATATCCAGATGGATCCAGTCTGCGTCGGTTTTATCCAGCATTTGAATCCCGTCGGCCAGCCTTGAAAAATCCATGGACAGTATCGAGGGGGCTATTTTCATATTCGTCCTCCGAATCATTCCTATATTCATTTTATCATCCGCCGGGCGCGGGCACAAGGCGTTTGCACTTGCAGCACTAAAAATAGTACAATAAAAATCATCCGCTTGGGAGAGAAATAAACGATATGAAATACAAGAGAACCCTTGCACTTTTCCTGTGTCTTTTGCTGGTTTTGGCTGCCGGCTGCAAAGAGAATGCCCCGGATGCGTCCGGAAACGGGCAGGTAGATATCCGTCAATCGGACGGGCGCTATGAAACGCAGCTGTTCGCCATGGATACCGTTATGGAGCTGGCCGCCTACGGCACCGGCGCCCGGCTGGCGCTCATTGAGGCGGCGGATCTGATCCGGGAGCTGGACGCGCTCTTTTCGGTGACCGACACGCAGAGCGACATCTATAGAATCAATCACAATGCGGGCCAATTCACCGCCGTGGACGAGCGTACGCTGGAGGTGATCGAAAAATCCCTCGCCATTTCCCGGCAGACAGGCGGCCATTTTGACATCACCATTTTCCCTGTGGTGCAGGCATGGGGCTTTAATACCGCCGACCCGCAGGTGCCCGATGCGGCGGTGCTTGAGGGCGCGGTGGAGAAAGTCGGTTTTGAAGGCATTGAAATTGAAGGCGGGAGAATCAGGATTGCCGAAGGTATGGGGCTCGACTTAGGCGCCGTAGCCAAGGGGTATGCGTCCCAGGCGGTTATCGATCTGTTCCGGCAAAGAGGGCTTGAGTCGGCCATGGTATCTTTGGGCGGCAATATCCAACTGCTGGGCCGCAAGCCCGACGACAGTCCCTGGAAGGTGGGCGTCCGCGATCCCGTGAACCAAAACGGGATTTTCTGCATGTTATCTCTTTCGGACGCCGCCGTGGTCACTTCGGGCAGCTATATCCGCTATTTCACCGAAGATAATGTCGATTA
>JBMNQS010000024.1:0-26509 GCA_050944255.1 Christensenellales bacterium
TCGTATATAAAATCCTGCGCTGCACCGGCTTCAGGCCGTCCTCCACACGGGGAAGCGCACGGTCCATGATCACGTACTCGGCATAGGGTATCATGGAATCGTGGATCACCGTCTCCATGGAGCGGACAATCACCCGCTCGTCCAGACGGACCACATTCTCGCTCTTTCGTCTTGCCATGTTACCCTCCTATCTGCTCAAAAGCGTCCTCGCGGTTGAAATTGGCGTGGGCGCTGATGTATTCCTTGCGGCTGTCCACCTTCTCGCCCATCAGCACCGTGACGATGCGGTCCGCCTCGGCGGCGTCGTCGATGCTCACCTGGATCAGCGTCCTGCCGCTGGGGTTCATGGTGGTCTCCCAAAGCTGCTCCGGGTTCATCTCCCCCAGCCCCTTGTAGCGCTGGATCGTATACTGCTTCAGGCCCGCGGTGGCCTTCTTCAGCTCCCGGTCGCTGTAAATATACTGGGACTTTTTCGCCGCCTTGATCTGGTACAGCGGCGGCACGCCGATATATACGTGGCCGGCCAGCACCAGCTCCCGCATGTAGCGGAAGAAGAACGTCAGGAGGATCGCGCGGATGTGCGCGCCGTCCTGGTCGGCGTCCGAGAGGATGATCACCTTGCGGTATTTAAGGTTTTTCAGGGAAAAATCCGAATCGATGCCGGTGCCCAGCGCCGCGATCAGCGTGCGGAACTCCTCGTTGGCCAGCACCTCGTCCAGCCGCTTTTTCTCCGCGTTCAGCGGCTTGCCTCGAAGCGGCAGCACCGCCTGGTAGCGCCGGTCCCTGCCCTGCTTGGCGCTGCCGCCGGCGCTGTCGCCCTCCACGATGAAAAGCTCGTTCTCCTCGGCCTTGCGCCCGGTGCACGCCGACAGCTTGCCCACCAATTGCGCCCCCTCCAGCGCGTGGCGCTTCCTGGCGATGTCCTTGGCCTTCCTCGCCGCCTCACGCACCGAAGCGGCCTTCCTGGCCTTCTCCACGATGCTGCCCACCAGGCCGGCGTTCTTGATGTCGTCGATCCATAGCGTCAGTTTCTCGGTGACGATGGCCTCCACCGCCGTGCGCGCCTCGGTGTTGCCCAGTTTGCTCTTGGTCTGGCCCTCGAACTGGACGTTCTTCATCTTCACCAGGAGCACCGCCGTCAGACCGTCGCGATAGTCCTCACCCATCAGCGCCGCCTCTTTATCCTTCAACAGATTGTTGCGCCGGGCGTACTCGTTGAACACCTTCGTCATGGCCGCCCGGAAACCGGTTTCGTGGGTGCCGCCCTCGGTGGTGGGAATATTGTTGACGTAGGATAAGAGATTTTCGCCGTACGCGTCGGTGTACTGCAGCGCCACCGATACCCGAAGGTCGTCCTTCTGGCCCTCCAGGTAAATCGGCGGGTCGTTCAGGACGGTCTTTGACTGGTTGTTGTAGCGGACAAAATCGATCAGGCCGCCGCCGTAACTGTACTCGCGGACCTTGTATTTGCCGTTTTCGCGCTCACGCTCATCGGTAAAGACGATGCGGATCCCGGCATTCAAAAACGCCAGCTCCCGCAGGCGGCGGGACACCAGCTTGGAATCAAATTCGGTTTCCTCGAAAATGCGGTCGTCGGGCCAGAAGGTGATCCGGCTCCCCTTGCGCCGTGACGGGCCGATCTCTTCCAGCGCTCCCATGGGCTCGCCGCCCAGGATTTTGCCGGTCTTTTTATCCTCTATGCTCTGGAACTCCTGACGGTACAGCTTGCCGTCCACCCCCACCTCGCAGATAAGGCGCCGGGACAATGCGTTGACCACCGAAGCGCCCACCCCGTGCAGGCCGCCGGAATAGGCATAATTGCTATCGTCAAATTTGCCGCCGGCATGAAGCTGGGTAAAGACCACCTCCACCCCGGAGACCTGAAGCTGCGGATGGATGCCCACAGGAATGCCGCGGCCGTTATCCTCCACGGTGACGCCGCCATCGGTATGCAGCGTCACCCCCACCTGCGTGGCGTAACCGTTGGCCGCCTCGTCCACGGCGTTGTCCACCATCTCCCACAAAAGATGATGAAGCCCCCGGCTGCCGGTGGAGCCGATGTACATGCCGGGGCGGTGGCGCACGGCCTCCATGCCCTCGAGCACCTGAATATCGCTTGCCTGATAGGCTTTTGCCATAAAGCTTGTCCCTCCAAGAATTCCACTGCCAAACTGCCGCAAGAGACGCGCGCGTCCCCCGGCAGTCCGGCCAATCCTTATTATTTCTAAATCCAACCAACTTATTATACGGCAATATGTAGTATGTTTTCAAGTATCCGGCGCTTTATATAGTGTTTTTGCGCCGCGGGAAGGCCTTTGAAGCGCGAAAATGTCCGCCTTGCCCGCCCATCAGTACGTGAGCTTCCGGGAAGGCCGGTTTCATCTGATAAAAATGAGCGCCGCCCGTGGGCGGCGCTTACCTGCTTTAAGTTGATTTTGGTAAGATCAGCTGACCTTCATGCTCTCCCAACGCTCGATGTGCTCATCAACGTTGGACTGGTCGACCCACTCCATGTCAAGCCATACTTTGTCGTCGGGGTCCATGGGCTCCATCTCGCCGATGGCCATTTTCAGACCCATCATGACGCCCTCATAACCCAGCACCTCGGGGAACTGAGCGGCAGAACCCATCTGCTTGCCTTCCTTGATCAGTTCAAGGCTGGTCACGTCACCGTTGAGGCCGGCGATTTTGATCTTGCCCTCAAGCTCGGTGCCCGATACCGCGGCGGCCGCGCCCTGGGAGATGGTGTCGGAGAAGGCCCATACGCCGTCAATGCCGTCGGCCTGGAACCTCTGCATGAAGTTCTGCATGGCGTCAAGGCTCTTCTCCAAAGTGGTCTCGCCGTCATAGATGTACAGGACGTTGATGTCGGGGAAGTCTTCAAGCGCTCTCATAGCGCCTATTTTGCGGATCTCGGAGTTGGCGTTGGCGCTGTTGCAGAACATCAGGATGTTGCCTTTGCCGCCAAGCGCTTCGCACAGTTTGCGCATCTCCAGCTCGCCGCCCTCTTCGTTTCTGGACTGGATGCGGCCCTGCGCCTTCTCGGCGTTGTTGAACATGCCGTCGATGTTGATGGTGATGACACCGGCCTCGTCAAGCATATCCATGCAGGCAATGGAGCCCTGGGGATCGATGGGATTGATCACCGCCACGTCGACGCCGATATTGATGGCGTCCTCCACGTTGTTAATCTCTTTGGCAATGTTGTCGCCGTGATCGTACACCTGGATGGTGTCGTTACGGCCGCGCTCTTTGTTCCAGTCTTCCATGGCGCGCAGGGCGCCCATGTTGGTGGCATTGTAATAGTTGGACGCGATGGTCCGCAGGAATACGCCCACGAATATGCCATCGTCCTTTTGGCCGCAAGCCGCAAGCCCTGCAAGCATTACAATGACAAGGATCACAACCAGCACTTTTGTAAGTTTTTGCATTTTGTTTCCTCCCAAAATATAGTAAAATTTATTTACGCAAACGGCTTGCATGCGCTTACCGTTATGTAAATCTCCTCGGTTATTTATGATTGGTTTTACTGGACTGCACAGACTAGCATCGATTTAACCCTACCATACTTAATCAATTGCGGCAAGTATAGATATAGCTATAAACAAGCAAATAGGTTTGTTTTCCAATGTTTTTTAACGTCTAGTCGTCTATATTTCAATTTTTCCCTTCTTTCTTCTTGTTTCTTTTATTTTCTGTCTACTCTTGCTTGTTATAAGCTAAAAATCAGTAAAAATGAAATTTTTTAAATTCTTATTTAAAATTATTATAAAATATATTTTGTTGGGCTTGCCGCTAAATTCTTTCAAAAAACTGCCCGCTCTCGCCATGATGGTGGGAAGCGGGCAGCTTATGTTTTACCATTAACATGATTTTACATTATTTTGCATTTCTTTACATTGTTTTACATGTTTACAACGCTCTGTAATGGCCGTCCGTGCTCCACTCGCTGAACTCAAGATAGTTGATGTATACCTTTTGGACGCCCAGGCTGTCCCTGAAAAGATCGTTAAGTTTGGCCCCCAGCTCATCCTTTGCCTCCGACGGGGCAGGGCCGAACATGCGAATCTCGCAGAAAACCGCCTGCGCCTCGACGCCGCTCATATAAAGATCACAATCCCCTTCAATCTGCGTCATGCAGTTGTCGATGGTCTTCCCCGGAATGATGGAAATCAACTCCCCGATTTGCTTTTGCAGCGCCGCCTTCTTCTCCTGGGATATAGGCATGGCGGACTTTACGGCTAAATATGGCATGACCTTTCCTCCTTTTGTCAGATGCTTTTACTATATTACTGCTCTATAAGAAAAGTCAAGAGTGCTATCCTTGAATCCGCCGGGCTCTGCCCGGACCCGCTTAAGGCTCCGCCGATCCGCCGGGCTCCGCCGATCCGCCGGGCTCCGCCCGGACCCGCTTAGAACCTTTTCTGAAGAAAAGGTTCTAAGAACTCCAAAAGACTTTTATATGCTTCGCAGGAGCGCTTCATTGCTTTGGCAATAACCCTTCAAGGGCTCCGCCCTTGAACCCGCTTAGAACCTTTCCTGAAAGAAAGGTTCTAAGAACTCCAAAAGACTTTTATACGCTTCGCGGGAGCGCTTCATTGCTTTAGCAATAATCCTCCAAGGGCTCCGCCCTTGAACCCGCTTAGAACCTTTCCTGAAAGAAAGGTTCTAAGAACTCCAAAAGACTTTTATACGCTTCGCGGGAGCGCTTCATTGCTTTAGCAATAATCCTCCAAGGGCTCTGCCCTTGAACCCGCTTAGAACCTTTTTCTGGAAGAAAAAGGTTCTAAGAACTCCAAAAAGACTTTTATACGCTTCGCGGGGGGATGCATGGTTTATTTTATTCGCTCCGCAAGCGCAGCTTGCGGTAATAAAGTTTCTTGGGGGTTTCATGGGGCCCCCGCAAAGGCCAAAGGCTTTGTGGGGAAAGGAGGAGCAACATAGCGGTACGAAAAATCCCCACTCGCAAAGCGACTGGGGATTTTGAGTGAAGCAAAGTTTGCTCCGACGCGGTCGGGCAGCGCCCGGCAATATGCAACTTTGCGAATCCGGGCAGAGCCCGGTTTTTTAACTAATCTTCATGGATATCGTACTTGCCCCGCTTGGTGTAGTGAGTGTGCAGCAGCTCGTGGGATTTGTGGCTGTTGGGCTCGCCCAGGAACTCCTCGTAGAGCTTTTGCAGCGAAGGATTCTCGTGGCTCCTGCGCACGGGCTTATTCTCATCCTCGGTATACAGGGCCTTTGCGCGCACGACGCGCGGATCGATATCCATACGCGTGCTGGCGCTGATGATGGGCTGGCCGCCGCCGTTGACGCAGCCGCCGGGACATCCCATAATCTCGATGAAGTGGTAGTTCTTCTTACCCGCGCGTACGGCGTCCAGCAGCCTGGAGGCCGCGCCGGTGGAAGAGGCCACCGCCACATTCACGTCCAGGTCGCCGACCTTGATGGTGGCTTCCTTGACGCCGGCAATGCCGCGGACCTCGTGGAAGTCCACCTTGTCGACGCTGCCGCCGGTCAATACGTGCGCCACGGTGCGAAGCGCCGCTTCCATCACGCCGCCGGTGGCGCCGAAAATGTCCGCCGCGCCGGAAGAGTCTCCCAGCATATCGTCGAAAGGCTCATCCTCCAGGTTGGCAAAGTCGATGCGCGCCTGCTTGATCATGGTGGCCAGCTCACGCGTGGTTAAAACGGCGTCCACGTCCGGATAGCCCGTGGCCGTCATTTCGGGACGCTGCGCCTCGAACTTCTTGGCCGTGCAGGGCATGATCGATACGGTATAGATGTCCTTGGGATCGTATCCGTGCTCCTTGGCGTAGTAGCTCTTGATCACCGCGCCGAGCATCTGGTGGGGCGACTTGCAGGTGGACAAATTGTCGATAAAGTCGGGATAGAAATGCTCGCAGAACTTGATCCATCCGGGACTGCAGGAAGTGATCATGGGCAGTACGCCGCCGTTTTGCAGGCGGTGGATAAACTCCGCGCCCTCTTCCATGATCGTCAGGTCCGCGCCGAAATCCGTATCGAATATCTTGTCGAAGCCAAGGCGCCGGAGCGCCGCCGCCATTTTGCCGGTGACGCGGGTGCCCATGGGCATCCCGAATGGCTCGCCCAGCGTGGCGCGCACGGCCGGGGCCGGCTGCACCACCACATGTTTATTGGGGTCGTTCAGCGCCGCCCAGACATCATCGATGGAGCTCTTCTCGCGAAGCGCGCCCGTGGGGCAGGCAATGATGCACTGGCCGCAGTTGATACAGGTGCTCGTTCCAAGCGGAATATCGAACGCCTGGCCGATCTCGGTCTTGAAACCGCGCTCCTGGGCGCCGATAACGCCCACGTTCTGCATCTGGGCGCAGACGCTGACGCATCTGCGACAGAGAATACACTTGTTGTTGTCCCGTACGATGGCGCTGGAGGTTGAATCCTTCTTTCTTTCGGGACGGTCGCCCTCGAATTCGATCTCCTCCACGCCCAGTTCCTCGCACAGGGTCTGCAATTCGCAGTTCTTGTTCCTGACGCAGGTCAGGCACCTGCGGTCGTGATCCGACAGGAGCAGTTCAAGGTTCACCCTGCGGGCCTCGCGGATGGCGGGCGTATTGGTTTTCACCACCATGCCGTCGGCAGCCGCCAGCACGCAGGAAGCGGGCATGTTGCGCATGCCCTCAATCTGGACGACGCACATGCGGCACGCCCCCAGAGAAGATACGTTTTTCAGATAGCACAGGGTCGGAATGTGTACATTGGCCGCGCGGGCGGCTTCAAGCACCGTGGTGCCCTTATCCACCTCTACCTGCCGGCCATCTATCGTCAGGGTAATTTTTGCCATTTGCTTCTCTCCCCTTTCTTATTTACGGCTGATGGCCTTGAACGGGCAACGATCCATGCAGGCGCCGCACTTGATGCACGTGTCCGGATCGATCACATAGGGCTGCTTCTTCTCGCCCGAAATGGCGTTCACCGGGCAGACCTTGGCGCAAAGACTGCAGCTGCGGCAGGTCTCCGGATCGATGGTATACGTCAGAAGATGCGTGCAGTGCCCCGCCGGACAGCGCTTTTCATGAATATGGGCCTCATACTCGTCGCGGAAATAGCGAAGCGTCGACAAGACCGGATTGGGCGCCGTCTGCCCAAGACCGCACAGGGCCGTCTCCTTGATGTTCCTGGCCAGCTTTTCCAGCTTTTCAATGTCGCCCTCTTTGCCTTTGCCCTCCACGATGCGCTCGAGAATCTCCAGCATGCGCCGCGTACCGATGCGGCACGGCGTGCATTTGCCGCAGGACTCATCCACCGTGAAATCAAGGAAAAAGCGCGCGATGTCCACCATGCAGTTGTCCTCGTCCATGACGATCAAACCGCCCGAGCCCATCATGGAGCCGATCTGCGCCAACGACTCGTAGGTGATCTTCGTATCCAGAAGCGACGCCGGTATGCAGCCGCCGGACGGTCCGCCCGTCTGCGCCGCCTTGAACGCTTTACCGTTCGGGCAGCCGCCGCCCACATCGTAGATGATCTCGCGCAGCGTGGTGCCCATGGGCACTTCCACAAGGCCGGTGTTGTTGATCTTTCCGCCAAGGGCGAACACCTTGGTGCCGGCATTGCCCTCGCCGATGCCCTTGAACCAATCGGCGCCCTTTAAGATGATCTGCGGGATATTGGCGTAGGTCTCCACGTTGTTCAAAAGCGTGGGCTTGCCGAACAGGCCCTTGTATGCCGGGAACGGCGGACGCGGGCGCGGCTCGCCGCGGTTGCCTTCGATGCTGGTCAGAAGCGCGGTTTCCTCGCCGCAGACAAACGCGCCTGCGCCAAGGCGCACCTCGATATCGAAACTGAAATCGGTTCCGAAAATATGCTTGCCCAAAAGACCGTATTCACGGGCCTGGTCAATGGCGATGTTCAGCCGGTCCACGGCAATAGGATATTCGGCGCGGCAGTAAATGTAACCCTGCGTGCCGCCGATGGCGTAGGCCGCGATGGCCATCGCCTCAAGCACCGCGTGAGGGTCGCCCTCCAGAACGCTTCTGTCCATGAACGCGCCGGGATCGCCTTCGTCCGCGTTGCAGCATACATATTTAACATCCCCCACAGCGTCGTGGGTAAACTGCCATTTTAAACCTGTCGGGAAGCCGGCGCCGCCGCGGCCGCGAAGCCCGGAGGATTTCACCACGTCGATGACTTCCTGGGGCTGCATTTCCGTCAGTACCTTGCCAAGCGCCGCGTAACCGTCGGTGGCAATGTATTCGTCAATTTTCTCCGGATCGATGACGCCGCAGTTGCGAAGCGCAATGCGCATCTGCTTTTTGTAAAAGCTCACGTCCTCAAGGGGCAGCAGCATCTCCGCCTCGCGGGCCTCCTTGTAGAGCAGGTCCGTAACGATGCGGCCCTTTAAAAGGTGCTCGGAAACGATGCGCTCCACATCGGCCACCTTCACATGGCTGTAGAACGCGCCCTCGGGATAAATGATCACCACTGGGCCCGCCTCGCAAAGACCGAAACAACCGGTCCGTATGGCCCAGACTTCGTTTTCCAGGCCGGCAGATTGTATTTCTTTTTCAAATTGTTCCAGGATTTTCGGCGAATCGGATGAAGAACATCCGGTGCCGCAGCACACCAGAACATGGGCACGGTATAAATCCATTGACAGCTTTCCTCCTTACCTTAGGCGTTTTCTGCGGCGCCGATCGTGTATTCTCTCACCGGGCGGCCGTTGACGACATGCTCTGCGATCACCCGGGTGACCTTCTCGGGCGTCATCTGCACATAAGTGACCTTCTCCTGGCCCGGCATGGATACTTCCACGATGGGCTCCAGGCGGCATACGCCGATGCACCCGGTCTGCGTAACGATGACATCGTGCAACTGGCGCGTCTTGACTTCCTCCACACACTTTAAGAGCACGGGACGCGCTCCCGCGGCAATCCCGCACGTGGCCATACCCACCACGATGCGCGTGCCGGTATGATCCCTGCGCAGATTCATCTCGTCCAGCGTTTTCGCTCTGATGGCCGCAAGTTCTTCAAGAGATTTCATCGGTTCCATTCCTTTCATTCAATGCGTTGAGTTCTTCGTAAACCGATCGGCGGATCCAATCGATAATGTTCGTCTCAGACAGGCTGATCTCCCCCCCCAGCACCCGGCGCATCCGCCGGGTATCCAAAAGGCAGGCCTGTTCGTCGTTTGCCTTGTGCTCGTAAATGTAGTCGATATCAGGGTCCGAGAGCACCGCAGCCGCCACCGTGGCGGCAAGGTCGCCCATGGGCGGCCTGTCGATGTGGGACAGCTTGTAGCCGGCCGTCAGCGTGGTGCCCGCGCCCTTTTCCGACGCGATGACCAGATCGCCTCCGGAGGCCCGGCAGCTCTGGGCAAACAGCGGAATACCCAGCCCCACCTTCCTGGTGGTCCTGGAGGTGGCAAAGGGGCTCATCACCCGGCGGGCCGTCTCCTGGTCCATGCCGCACCCATCGTCCTCAACCACGATCTCCAATTCGTCGCGCCTGGTATCCACCCGGATAACGAGCCGGATCAGCTTGGCGCCGGCGGCAATGGCGTTCTGAAGGATGTCCAGAATGTGCAGCGCGATCTCTTGCATGGAAACTCAGTACTTGGAAAGCACGTCGGGGATCATCGACGGGGTAAGCCTGCCGTACACCTCTTCGTTGATCATGATCACCGGCGCCAGACCGCAGCAGCCCAGGCATCTGGTGGCTTCAAGGGTGAATTTGCCGTCCTCGGTGGTGTGGCCCACATCCACGCTCAGCGCCTTGGCCAGTTCGTCGAGCACCTGCTGGGAACCCTTGACGTAGCAGGCGGTACCCATGCACACGCCGATCTGGTACTTGCCCTTGGCCGCAAGGGCGAACTGGGAATAGAACGTGGCCACGCCGTAAACGTCGCTGAGAGGAACATCAAGACCTTCGGCAATGAAATTCTGTACCTCGATGGGCAGATAACCGAAGATATCCTGCGCCTTCTGCATGACGGGCATCAGCGGCCCCTCAATGTCTCTGTAGCGTTCGATCACCGCTTTAAGCTGATCAAACCTCTCTTTTTCAAGTGCATTTTCCGCCATTTTCGTACCTTCCTTAGTCTATATTGTCTTGCATTTTTTCTTGCTTTTTGACGGTGTATAACCTCAAGCCGATTAGGATTGACATTTTTCTATCAATCCCATGCGTATTTTACCACGTTTTTTGAAAGAATTCCAGCAAAATTAAAAGAAACTTGTTAACAATTTTCGGTGTATATAATATGTAGGGAGTTAGCAATTGCTAACCGCTCAAAGTTTCACCTTTCAGCCGGCTCAATAACGCCTCGGAGCTCTTTTCCTGCAGATCTAGAAAGAACTCCTGCTCCAAAATAGCGCCCAGAGAATGGGCGTCCGACGAGTGGAGAATCAGCGTATTTTCGGGGATCGGCGCGGTGACCGGCAGGCCGCGGACGATTTCAAGCGCAGCGAACTTCGGGCTTTCCGGCAAAAACCCCAGCATGTAGAGCAGCGAAAACGCCCCCCGGTTGATGTGGGCCGGCACCACGGCGCCCCCCAGGGCGGTGACCTGGGCGTACAGCTCCTCGATGCTCCAGTGCGAGGACTGTATCAGCATCTTTTCCACGGCGCCAACCAGGCGATCCTCTTCGTCCAGCACCAATTGGCTGCCGAAGAGCTCGGGGCGCATCTGAATATCCGGCAGGCCGCGGCGGATCTTTTCGGCAATCAGAAGCGCGTCCTCGACGCTCCTGAAATAGCAGAGCACGTGCACTTCCTCGCGGGTCTGCACCTCCATGCCGGGTATGAATCCTATCTTATGGCGGGCGCAGAGCTTCTCCACCGCCGGCAGGTTGTCCGCCGCGTTGTGGTCGGTGACGGCAATAAAATCAAGCCCTTTGAGCGCCGCCATGCCCACGATGTTGTTCGGGGTCATCTCGTCGCCGGCACAGGGCGAAAGCGCGCTGTGAATGTGAAGATCACAGGCGGCTCTCATGAAATTACCCCGCCGAGCCGGCAAGGCCCGCCTGCGCCAGAAGCCCGCAGCAGGTAAAGGCGTCGTACCCTGTGGAGATCACGGCGATGCCCTCCTCCTGCGCCTTGTCCAGCGTGGCCTGTCCCACGGCGATGTTCCCGGGAACCACCACGGCGCACATCTCCAGAAGTACCGCCACGGCAATCACGTTCAGGTGCGTCTGCACCGTGATCCAGGCGCTGCCCGCACCGGCGTTGGCCATCACGTAGCTCAGAAGGTCCCCCACGTGGCCGGACTTGACCTCGGCGGAGGTGTCGGCATCCGGCGTCAAAAGCTCGCCATGTAAAATATTCAGCAAATCGACAATGGTCATTGTTCATCCTCCCGTTTTCCCAGGTCCATGGTGGTAGTGTGCGACAGGACCGCCATTTCCTGGGCAATTTGCAGCAGCCTCTCGCGAAGGCGGATCAGGCAGTCCTGTTCATTGGCGTAGCCCTGAACGATATCCTCGGCGTGGGTGCGGCAACTGGGCGAGCCGCAGGCGCCGCAGTCAAGGCCCGGCAGATTCTCCGTGATCTCATCAATGCGCCGCATCTTGGCCATGGCCACCGCCAGGTCGTCGTCCAGCTTCATCACCGGGCGCGGCTGGAGCGGAAGGCGAAGGTCCGCCGGGTATCGCTCAAGCAGCGCGTCAAATTCGCCGCCCTTCAGCGGCTCTGCGGAAAGGTCGCCGGACAAAGCCTTGATGCGTCCCCTGGCAATAAAGCTGTTCTCCAGCGTCAGCGGGCCGCCCACGCAGCCGCCCACGCACGCCAAGCCCTCGAAAAAGTCCAGGTCGCGCAGCCGGCCGTCCTCGATCTCCTCCAGGATGCGGATCACGTTGTGGATGCCGTCCACCGCCAGCGCGGAGGGGACGCGGAGGGCATCGGCCTCCCCGCCGCTGTTGGCCCACCTGACGCCGCAGCGGCGGGCCAGCGGGCCCTGGTATGCGCCTGTAAATGCCCCCTTGCTCAAAAGGGCGGCCAGCGGGCCGTAGATATCGGCCATGGAGATGACGCCGGAGACATGGCTTTTCTCGTTGCCCAGCGGCGACTTGACGCTGGTGTTCTTGGCGGCGCAGGGCGAAATGAAAAACACGCCCACATCCCTCGGGTCCGCGCCATGCCTTTCGCAGAATCCGTCCCTGGCCATCTGCGCCGCCATCTCCATGGGCGCCTCCACATCGATGACGTGGTCCACAAGCGTGGGGAACCGCACCTGTATCAGCCGCAGCACCGCCGGGCAGGCCGACGAGATCAGCGGCTTTTTGTGGGGTTTTTGCAGCCGTTTGCCCACCGCGTAGGAGACGATCTCGGCGCCCCGGGCCACCTCGAACACATCGTCGAAACCCATGGACAGAAGCCCCGACAATATCTTTCGGATATCCGAAGCCCCGGCAAACTGCCCGTACAGCGACGGCGCGGGCAGCGCGATCTTGTATGGATAATCATTGATCACCGACAGCGGATCGGTGACGGCCACCTTGGCATGGTACGGGCAGATGCGCACGCACTCGCCGCAGTCGATGCACCGCTCGTTCAAAATCCTGGCGCGGCCGCCGCGCACGCGAATAGCCTCCGTGGGGCAATGCTTCACGCAGTTGGTACAGCCTCTGCACTTTGAAACGTCCAGTGTCACCGAGTGCAACATATACAAAGCCTCCTGTCAATCTTTGCGAAAGAAAACCCCCGCGCCGGATGAAGCGCGGCTTGGGACGCCCGTTTCCCAACGGCCGGGCCAAAAAACCTAGGACCGCCGAAACATGCTCAGATATAAAACTTCATTTCGATTTCGGTGCCCTCCGGGGAGGATTCGATGTGCAGTTCGTCGCTGCAGCGCCGCATGTTGGGCAGCCCCATGCCCGCCCCGAAGCCCATCATCCAGACCTCCTCGGTGGCCGTGGAAAACCCCTCTTTCATGGCCGCCTGGATATCCTGGATGCCGGGGCCCGAGTCCCGGGCGTGTATGCAGATCACCCCGTCTGCCAATACCTCCACGCTCATGCGCCCGCCCGTGGAGTGGATCACCATGTTCAGCTCGCACTCGTAGGCGGCGATGGCCACGTTCCTGACCACGGCGGCGTCCACGCCCAGCTGCCGAAGCTGGCGCTTGATGGAGGCGGACGCCTCCCCCGCCGTGACGAAATTGCCGGCCTCGATCTGAAATTCGGATTTGAAGAGCGCCTCCGCCATCCCTATTGATCGCGGCGCTTCGCGCCGCGAAGCCCCCCTTCGTACAGCTTACCACAGGCGTCAAACAAAAGACAGGACGTCTGCATCAGAAGAATGTCCCGCTCACGGGCCATCTCGATCACGTCCGGTTCGGGCATCTTGCCCCGGACAATCGCCACGGCAAATATGCCCGCCATCTCCGCGGTGCGGATCACCTGATGGTTCACAAGGCCCGTGATCAGCAGCGTATCCTCCTGGGCAAACGCCAGCACGTCGCTCATCATGTCCGAGCCGAAACAGTTGTGCACCTCGCTCTGCAGATGGTCCTCCCCGCAGAGAACCTGCGCGCCAAGGATGTCTTGTACCTCTTTAAGTTTCATTGCATCGCTCCTAATTTATGGATAAGATAGCGCGGGCTTGTCCCTCAAGGTCTTGCAAAAACACCGCCTAATCTTCCGGGCTTTCTACGCGCCGCCGGCGCTCTGCTCCGGCTGATCCTCCGCCGGGCCGCCGTCGGTCAGCGTCTCCACCAGCTTGCGGTAGTCCCAGGCCATCTGCGCGTGAATAAATTTGATCCGCCCGGAATCCCGCCCCACCTCAACAGGGCCGCTCCCGCTGTCGTAGAGCATCCGGGCCGCCTGGTCGTACATGCCGTAAAGACCCGATAAGAGCGGGCTCTCCGCGGCGCCGGGAAGCGCCTTGAGCCCCTCTGCCGCTTCGGCCAGTTTATCGGCAAACCCGTTTACCGCCTCGGCCGTCTTCTCACCGTCGGTCTGCTGGTTGTCGCAGTTTCTGTAAATGACTTCCAGCTCCTGCAGAAGCGTCGGCCAGTCCTCCAGCGCGCCTTGAATCGTCTCGATCTGCTCTTTGGAAGCCGTGATGTTGAAGGAAAACTCACCGCTCTTGAGCGTGTAGACCTCGGCGGAGATGTTCATCTGGTCCTTGATCTGCTCCTTGACGATGGAGGCGTCGTACTCGCTTGCAAAGGCGGAGCTCATCACCCGGTAGAATCCCCCGCCGTTGCGCAGGATATAGCCCGCGCCGCCCACTTCCTTGATGTTTTCCGCCGCACGGTCGGCGTTGTCGGGCAGCACAAAGGCGCCGATCTGTACCATGAAGGTATCCCAGCTTTCCATGGTGATCTTCTCCACCACCAGATTCGCAGAGGCCTGCGCCGTCTGACTGGGTGCGGCGGAAGGCTTGACCGAAGCCGTGGGCATGGGAAGCGGCTCGGTAATGGTGGGCACCAGCCATTTGTCCGTCAGGAAAATCCCCAGAAAAATGGCCGCGGAACAAAGCACCACCGTCAAAACAATGGCCACGCCCCGGCTGCCGCCGGATGAGGCGGCGGATTTCCCTGCGCGGCCCGCGGCGTGCCGGCCGCCGGGGCGCTTTGTAAAGTGCGGGCGCTCCCGCCGCGCGGCGTCCTCCGGCGTCTGGTAAGGCTGCATCTGCTCAAGCTGCCGCTGCAGCGGATCGTTGTACTGCGGGCCCATAAAAACCTGGTCGTCCACATCAAGGTTCTGCTGGAGCATGTAGACCTCGCCCGGAGGCGCCGCCGGTCCGTCCGCGCCCCAGGATGAATCGGGATCTTTTCCGGCGCCCCGTATATCGTATGTCCTGGGCGGCAAGGCCGGCCTTTTTTCAAATCCGCGCCGCGGCGCCGCATGCCTGCCCCGCGGCGTACTCTTTCTCTGTGCCATAGATGATCTCCCCCTGTCCCGTTTGGCTGGGTCCGACGGCCGGCAAGAAGCGCCATCGGCACCATATACAACTTATACAAAGTATGAGCCGCACGGAACAAATATGAAAGGCGCTCCGGGCCGTTTTCCCCGAAGCGCCAAAAACAGCGCTTAAAAAATCACGGCCCGCAATACTCCTGCAGAACAAGCCCCGCCTCCCGGCAGATCTGCCGGGAAAACTCGTCGGGATAACCATTTTTGTAGACCACCCGGCGAATGCCCGCGTTGATCATCAGCTTGGCGCAGATCACGCAGGGCTGGTGCGTGCAGTAGAGCGTGGCGCCGTTGATCTCCACCCCCATCCGCGCCGCCTGGGCGATGGCGTTCTGCTCGGCGTGCGTGGCGTAACACAATTCCTGCTGCGTACCCGATGGAATGTTCCGGATGCGCCGGAGGCACTCGCCCCGCTCCATGCAGGACGTCACCCCCACCGGCGCCCCGTTATAGCCGGTGGTCATGATCCGCCGGTCGCGGACGATCACCGCGCCCACCTTGCGGTTCTCCTGATAACAACTGGACCACGAGGCCACCGTCTGCGCCAGCTGCATGAAACGATGGTCCCACTTATCAAAAACCACGAAAGATTTCCCCCTAAACATTATCAATGGTAGCTATTAACCTCACCTTGTATTCTACTGGAAAGCATAATTTTCTTCAACAAAAAAGGGAAATAATTGAATATCTGCAAAAATCAAAGAAAAATAGAGCATACTAAAGATATCCCGGGGAAATTGCAAATAATCGCACCGGACCCGATCTTGTAATTTTCAGGAAGTTGGGGAATAATGAAACATAGTTTTAGCACTCGGTGTTGATGAGTGCTAACAAAAGGATAAGTCGTGCACACCGCACACCAAAATTATTTTTCGAAGGAGGCACCCTTATATGACCATCAAACCACTGTTCGACCGGATTGTCATCAAAAATCTGGAAAGTGAAGAAACCACCAAAAGCGGCATCGTTCTGCCCAGCGCCGCACAGGAAAAACCGCAAATGGCCGAAGTGATCGCCGTTGGCCCCGGCGGCATCGTGGACGGCAAGGAAGTCCAGATGCAGCTTAAAGTCGGCGACCGCATCATCTTCTCCAAGTACGCAGGCACCGAAGTGAAGATCGACGACGACGAGTACATCATCGTGCGTCAGAATGACGTGCTGGCCGTTGTGGAATAATTTGAAACATTGATCTGATTATAGGAGGTATGAACGTATGGCAAAACAAGTCAAATACGGCGAGGAAGCCCGCCGCGCCCTTGAAACCGGCGTCAACACACTGGCAGACATCGTCAAGATCACCCTGGGCCCCAAAGGCCGCAACGTGGTGCTTGAAAAGAAATACGGCTCCCCCCTGGTCACCAACGACGGCGTGACCATCGCCAAGGAAATCGACGTGGAAGATCCCTTTGAAAACATGGGCGCCCAACTGGTCAAGGAAGTATCCACCAAGACCAACGACGTGGCCGGAGACGGCACCACCACCGCCACCATACTGGCCCAGTCCATCATCCGCGAAGGCATGCGCAACCTGGCCGCCGGCGCCAACCCCATCATCCTTCGAAAAGGCATCGAGCGCGCATCCGCCGTGGCCGTGGAGCAGATGCAGAGCTTTTCCAAACCCATCGAGACCAAGAAATCCATCACCCAGGTGGCCACCATCTCCTCCTCGGATTCGCTCATCGGCGACCTGATCGCCGACGCCATGGAAAAAGTCGGAAACGACGGCGTCATCACCGTGGAGGAGTCCCGCACGCTGCAGACAGAGCTGAGTGTGGTGGAAGGCATGCAGTTTGACAGGGGCTACCTGTCGGCCTACATGGTCACCGATACGGAAAAAATGGAAGTCGTCATGGACGACGCCCTGCTTCTGATCACCGACAAGAAGATCAGCAATATCCAGGACATCCTGCCGCTTCTGGAGAAGATCGTGCAGCAGGGACGCAAACTGGTGATCATCGCCGAGGACATCGAGGGCGAAGCCCTGGCCACGCTGGTGCTCAATAAGCTGCGCGGCGTGTTCCAGTGCGCCGCCGTCAAGGCCCCCGGCTTCGGCGACAGGCGCAAGCAGCTGCTGGAGGATATCGCCATCTTAACCGGAGGCACCGTCATCTCCAGCGACCTGGGCATGGAGCTCAAGGACGTGGAGATCAGCGCCCTGGGCAGCGCCCGCCAGGTGAAGATCGACAAGGACAACACCACCATCGTCGAGGGCGCCGGCACCAGCGAAGCCATCGAGGCCCGCATTGCCTCCATCCGCGCGCAGATGGAAGAGACCACCAGCGAATACGATAAGGAAAAACTGGCCGAGCGCCTGGCCAAGCTCTCCGGCGGCGTGGCCGTCATCAACGTGGGCGCCGCCACCGAAGCGGAAATGAAAGAGCGCAAGCTGCGCATCGAGGACGCCCTCAACGCCACCCGCGCGGCCGTTGAAGAAGGCATCATCCCCGGCGGCGGCGTGGCGCTGATCGCCACCATCAAAGCCGTTGAAAAACTGCTGGATGAAACCGATGGCGACGAGCGCACAGGCGTGGCCATCGTGCTTCGCGCCCTGGAAGAACCCGTGCGCCAGATCGCTCTGAACGCCGGCAGGGACGGCAGCATCGTCGTGGAGAAGATCAAGGCCGCCGATACCTTCGGCTTCGGCTACAACGCCCTGACCAACGAGTACGGCGATATGTCCGAGTTCGGTATCCTCGATCCCACGAAGGTGACCCGCAGCGCCCTTCAGAACGCGGCCAGCATCGCGGCCCTGCTTCTGACCACCGAATCGCTTGTCTGCGACATCCCCGAGCCCGAGAGCGCGGCGGCCCCCAATCCGGCGGCCATGGGCGGCGGCATGTATTAAGCCGGAAGTCATCCCTAAAAACAACAAACAACAAAAAAGAGCCTTCGGGCTCTTTTTTGAGGCCGTCAAAAAACCATGTTTTTTGACGGGCATGCCAGGGCTTTTCCTGCTGCAAAAACCAATGGATAGTTTTTGCAGCGGCCGGAAAACCCTGAGCGGTGTGGGCTGCGGCCGCGCATGTCGCCCTTGCCCACGGGATTAAAATGAGGGGGCTTTGGCCCCCTAATAACCCCCAAAAGGACTTTTCTGACAGTCTGAAAAAGAGCCTTCGGGCTCTTTTTGTTTACCTTGAAAAATAAAGTCGTCCTTTTCGGCCGCATGTTTTTGTGCATGGCTTAGAAGTTGTGGCTGAAGAAATGTATACCTGCGGGTTTGTAAACAAAGCCTTCCGGGACCGTCGCACAGGTTATCGGGTTTGACGGTAGACAAAGGGCTTCGCCCTTCACGCAATCCGGGAATCCGCTGGGATTTTCAGGCAGCTTAAAGAGATTCCGGGCTCTTTTTCGGGCTTTTTAGGCAAAATTCGCGCATTTTTGATCGTCAACCGGATTTTTATGTTGACGTTTGACGCCGAAAGAAATATCATATGATTATCATACAAAGTTATTTTCATACGAGGTGAAAAAACCATGCGTTGCATTTGGTGCGGGTACGATATTCCAGGCGGCGAGGGCTATTGCCCGTACTGCGGCGAGCCTGTCAGAAAGCCCAGGGGTCCGCTGATTACGCCGCAAGACTACGATGCGGACTTCCGCGGCTACGGGCAGAGCCCTGCGCGGCAGCCGGCGCCGCGCCACGCGCAGCCTCCGGAGGAGCCCGAAGATCCCTATGCCCCGATGTACCGGCAGATGCAGCAGGACATCTACGAGCAGCGGCAGCAGCCGCGTCAAAGTCCCTACGCGCAGCAGCCGCCTGCCCCGCAGGCACCCCCACAGCCCTATACCGCGCACCAGGGCCCGCCGCGCGTACCTCGCTACGAGCCGGCACAGCCGCCGGAAAACTGGCAGGACGCACAGCGCGGCGGCTATCCGCAGCAGAGCGTGCAGCCGCAGCGGCCTCTCCAGCCCGCAAGGCCCGTACAGCCCCCAAGATCGGCGCAGCAGCAGCCGTATATCCCGCCCGCACAGGGCGCCTACGCGCCGAAAAATCAATGGTCGTCCCAGCCCGTGCCACGCCCCGCGCCGCAAAGAGGCAGTGCGGCGCCCGATCCTTACGGCGACGCGTACTATGCCGCGGATAATCACGACGAGATTTACCGGCAGAGCGAGGCGCCCCGCATGTCCTCGGGCGCAAAGGCCTTTATGTGGATCGGCATGATCCTTCTGGTGGCGCTGGCGGTATTTGCCTACCTGGCGGTGTTCACCGACGTGATCTTTACGGAGCCCGCCGAAATCATCACGCTGGAAGAATACCAGCAGATTGAACTGGGCATGACCTACCAGGAGGTCTGCCAGATCATCGGCGGCGAAGGCACGTTGCTTGAAATCGACCCCGATACGCTTTCGCTGAATGAGGGCGCCGACGTGAAGCAATACGCCTGGAGAGGCAACGGGGGCGCCGGGTCCCAGGCGCAGATCCTCTTTGAGGACGACGCGGTGGTCAGCATGTACCAGGTGGGGCTGACTTAGCCGTTTTTCCGCAGCGTCAGCGCGTTCCACTCGCCCCGCACAGCCCTGTTTTCAAGCATAAATCCCCAAGCATCAAGGGCGGCCGTCACTTCATCCATCCGATCGTGTATGATCCCCGATGCGATGAGGCGGCCGCCTTCTTTGAGCCATATGCCAAATTTCGGCGCCAGGGAAACGATCACGTCCGCCACGATGTTGGCCAGCACCAGATCGTAGTTCCCGCCCAGCTTCCTTGCCAGCGCCTCGTCGGCAATAAGATTGCCCGCAAACACCTGGTATCTCTCCGCCACCCGGTTCTTCGCCGCATTTTCCCCGGCAGATTTCGCCGCTGCGGGATCGATATCCACGGCCGTCGCCCGCCGCGCCCCCAAAAGCAGCGCCGCCACCGATAAAATGCCGCTGCCGCAGCCTGCGTCCAGCACCTTCTTACCCGCCAGGTCCATCGCCTCCACCGCCTCAAGGCACATGGCGGTGGTCTCGTGCTGGCCGGTGCCGAAGGCAATCCCCGGATTGATGTAGAGCGGGATGCGGCCTTTATGCTTATCGGGCAGGCGCTCCCACTCGGGCACGATCACGAGCCTTTCCCCGATGGGGATGGCATGGTAGTGCTTTTTCCAGTTGTCCGCCCAGTCCTCGTCGCGCACCAGCTTCTCACAAACCGAAAGCGCGCCCAGGTCAATACCGATATCCTGCCGAGCCAGCCAGGCGATGCGTTCGAGAATGCGCGTCCTCTCCCCCTCGTTCCCGGCGTAGACGCGCACCGCCGGACACCGGCCCGCCAGCACCGCCTCCCCGTCCTCCACATAATCCCATGTATCGGAAACATCCATCAAAAACCGCTGGATGCTCTGCCGGTCCTCGATAATCTCCAAATGCTGAAAGCCCGCCGCCAGAAGCGCCGCGCCGACGATCTCAATGCCATCGGCGGTGGTTTCAACGGTGATTTGAATCATATCCATGATCTTCACCCCTCAAAGCGTTTTCAAGGCGTATCTTACCACAGGGGATAGAAAAATGAAAGGCGGGGCCGGTGTAGATGCGCACACAGACTAAAAAGGTACGGAAATGTATCCGTACCTTTGAAATAACATTTTTAATATTTTCACGGCGGCTCTTGCCGGAGATATCGTCCGCCGCTAAATCTGTTTCCTCATTTTGTTTAGGGCCAGCTTTTCCAGCCGGGAAACCTGGGCCTGGGATATGCCCACTTCCTTGGCCACCTCCATCTGCGTGCGGCCCTGGAAAAAACGCATGGTCACGATCTTCTTCTCTCGCTCTCCCAGCTTCTGCAGCGCCTCCTGTATGGAAAGGTCCTCCACCCAGCTTTCCTCGCGCTCCTTGTCGTCGCGCACCTGGTCCATCACGTAAATGGCGTCCGCGCCGTCGTGATACACCGGCTCGAACAGCGATATGGGCGCCTGTATGGCGTCCAGCGCATAGGTGACCTCCTCCCGGGAAAGCCCCATCTGCTCCGCAATCTCCTCGATGCGCGGCTCCTGCCCGTTTTTCCTCGTCAGCTCCTCGCGGACACCCAGCGCCTTGTAAGCCGTGTCCCGCAGCGAGCGGCTGACCCGAATCGTATTGTTGTCGCGCAGATACCGCCTGATCTCGCCGATGACCATGGGCACCGCATAGGTTGAAAACCGTACGCCCATGGTGATATCAAAATTGTCGATGGCCTTGATCAGTCCCACGCATCCCACCTGAAACAGGTCGTCCGGGTTCTCCCCTCGGCTTGAGAATCGCTGTATAATGCTCAATACCAGGCGTAAATTGCCCTCGATGATCTTCTGCCGCGCCGTCTGGTCGCCCTCGTGCATCGCTATGAACAACTCGCGCATTTCCTCCGCTTTGAGCACCTTCAATTTGGATGTGTCCACGCCGCAGATCTCAACTTTTCTCAGTGCCAATGCTCCAACCTCCTTCAAGTACCGTACAACTAGGATGCGCTTGATTTTCGTCATTTATACTTGCGAAAAAACACGATTAAAGGTAAATGCGGCGGCGGCGGCCACAGCGAATTTAGTTTCTTCGAAAATATGCCTTCGTATGCCGGCGCATTGTATAAAAATATCCGGCCAAAATAAAATAAGCTCATCAAATAATAAGGAGATTGTAAAATGTCAAAAAAGCGAAAGAGCGGCATCAACCGCGATAACCAGATCAACCGAAAAGACCCTCCCCGCTTCGCCACCCAGGCCATTACCCAGGCCAATCACTATGAAGGCGAGGCGCAAATTCCCATCCCCAGCCAAAAAGCCATCACAGACGCCAAGCATTGGGTGGACGAAAATGAGCTGTAAACGCAAAATCTTCTGAAAAGACTTAAAAAAACTCAGCGTAATCTCTTGGCAAAATAACCCTGCGTATGGTATCGTTATAGTACCCGCGCAAAGCAGTATGAGGAGATAGTCCCTTAAATGGCCGTACGCAGACGGAAAATCCGCATCACGAAAAAAACGTTGGTCTTGCTCTTTAGCGCATTGACCGTTGTGCTTGTGGTGCAGTTTGTGCGCCTGGAGGGCCAGCTCAAAGCACAGCAGCAGAGCATGAGTGAACTGAATCAGCAGATCACCCAGGCCAAACTGGACAACGACGCCCTGGAAGAGCAGCTTGCCGCCGCCGATTCCCAGGAGGCCATCGAACAAAAGGCGCGCGAGCAGCTGGGCTGGGTCAAGGAGGATGAACTGCTGTTCGTCATAGGAGACGGCCAGGAATAAATCCGGATCATTCAATGGCGCAGCCGCAGGGCTGCGCCATTTTGTTTCAACCGTTTCGTTGGTTTCGTTACAGGAGAAAACGTATGAATCCCATTGCCGTAATCGATATAGGCTCCAACTGCGTGCGTCTGATGCTGGCGCGGATACAGGACGGCCGGCTCAAGGACGTGCAAAAATTTCTGAAAATTACTCGTATCGCTCAGGGCGCCCACGCCTCCGGGCGCTTGGCGCAGGAAGCCATGGAGCGGACCGCGGCGGTTATAGACGATTACGTGCAAAGGGCCAAAGCCTTCAGCGCCACGGATATCTGGGCTTACGCCACCTCCGCCGTACGGGACGCGCAAAATAAAGACGCCTTTATCCGGATGGTCAAAGATTGTACCGGAATCACCGCGGACGTGATCTCCGGCGAGGAAGAAAGCGCCATCGCATTTCTGGGCGCGGCGCAGGATGTAACCGTCCCCACTGCCGTGATCGATATCGGGGGCAGTAGCACCGAAATATCCATGGGCCGCCGGGGCAAACGTATCTTCGGCATGAGCGCCCGCGTCGGCGCCGTGCGGGTCACGGAGCTCTTTGCCGCGTCGCTGGAGGCCGGAAGGCCGGATGAGGCGCTGCGCTGGATCAGAAACGTTCTTTCCCCTATCGTCTTGGCCATGCCTGCGGCACCGCAGCAGATCATCGGCGTGGCGGGCACCATCACCACCGTCGCCGCGCTGGAACTGGATATGTATGATTATGATCCCAAACGCATACAAAACAGGGTTTTATCATATGATACTGTATGCAAATGGGTAAACGTACTGCTTGAAAGCACGCTGAAAGAACGCCTTCAAATGCCCTGCATGCCGCCGGGACGGGCGGAAGTCATGCCCGCCGGTGCACTGATCCTCAAGGCCGCGCTGGAACTTTTGGGCCGGCGCGACATCATTATCTCCGACCGGGACGGGCTGGAAGGCTACGCCGTAAAAATGCTGCCGTCAAAATAAAATGGCTCTGCCAGTAAAAAATGGTTGACGAAACGCTTCAATTAAGCTATAGTAAACACCGTGCCCTTGCGGAACGCCCATATCGCGGGGTGGAGCAGCTGGTAGCTCGTCGGGCTCATAACCCGGAGGTCGTGTGGTTCAAATCCCACCCCCGCAACCATGAAAAACCCTGTAACCACCGAGGTTGCAGGGTTTTTACTATGTCTGGATATTTGAGCTAAAAACGGGAATTTCCCTCCGATTTCCCTCCGATTAGGTGAAATTAGATGCAATTGGGTGAGCTTAGAGTGCGGTATATTTGATTTACGGGGTAATGATATAAAGATAGAGGTAAAAGAAATTATCTTGTTTTAGAGAATATTTTCATTTCGACTATCTAGGGTATTCGTTCTGTTTATTACATTATTTTAACAATATTTTGTTTGGTCCGCCTTTAGCATTCGAACTTTTAAGGCTTAAGGTAAAATCAGCCCAGTATTTCAACTATCTTTCCCGCGATGTGAGCCGGCTCCATAGAGGTAGTCCCAGTCACATGGATATCCGGTGCACGACGTAACTGTCAGATGGTCTGCAACCCAGTTACAATAAAACTGTTTTATCATATCGGCTCATCCATACCTTTTCATGACTTTGTCATATACCTTGAAGCCTGAATCCACGGCCTGATGCGTGCCAAGGCCAAAGCCCTCGGTGTCGTTTCCCACAACATACAACCCGTCAACAGGCGTCTCGCCTTTTGGACGCTTCGGCCCGGCCTGTCCCAGCGAGTTGGCGATGCCGTATGCCTCGCCGCCCTGTTCGGGGAGGATTGCATCGTTGCCCACGTCCGGCACAATCGCTGTGGTCATGATTTCCGTGCGGCTGATTACTCCGGGTTCGTATAGTTCCGGGACAATCTTTCGGACGCCTTTTTCTATGTACTCCAGATAGGGCTTTGGGTTAACGTGAATATCCGGCAGACACGAAACCACAGCGTAAATCACCTGTCTGCCCTTGGGAGCCATTTTGGGGTAAAGGGAGGTCGTACCAAGATAAATGTAGCCTCTTTCCGGTTTCGTTCCGCCGCGTTCCATGTCTTCAAATTCGCTGTATTTCGATACGCAGCCCTCGGGAAACAGCACCATCATGGGATCGGCTAACACAGGACGGCTCGTGAAATAGCGGTATCCGACACATGCGAGGTTGCTTTCCAGCCCTTTGATTTTTTCTATGTAGTCTGCGTCGAATTGCTCCTGGCCCACAAGCTTCAAGACCGTCTGGCGGATTCCCGCATTGCTGATGACAACAGGCGCAGTAAACTTTTCGCCCCTTTGTGTTGTGATGCCGCAGACGCTTGCGTCTTTTGTATCGATGGACGCCACGCGGGTATTCATCCGCAGCGTGCCGCCTTTTTCCTCCACCGTCCGCGCCATGACCTCAAAGAAATGTCCGACTCCTCCCTCGTAATAGCGCCCGCCGCTCCCCTTAACGGTCTGCTGAAACATTTTGACCATTTCTCCCGCTGCAACGCGGTCGGAGGTCATTTCAAAAGCGCCTTCCCCGAAGGTGGCCAGCATAAACGTACGGAAACCTGCCGGCATGGAGCCGAGGCTGTCGAGATACGCCATCGCGGAAATGGTGTAAAGCTCATTGATTTTCTCCTCCCGCATAGCGCGCAGTTTGCCAGCAATGCGCATAATTTGCGCAAGTGAACGAAATTGCCAGGGCTTCACACCGATAAAGCCGAGCATTTTCAGTACGCCGGGAAACCGGAACCCCATCTGCCAGCTTGTAATTTTTCCATCCTTGTCCTCATAAAACAGCTTGCCGATCCCAAAATCATCGCCCAATATGAGCTTGACCTGATCCTGCTTGCCAAGGGTTTGGCTGAGTTTTTCAAAAAGCGAGCCATGCTGCGGCACGCAGTTGATCGGGAACAGCTCATAGGAAAAGCCGTCCTTATTTATGGTCATCATCCGGCCGCCGGGCCTCGGGTTTTTATCGATCAGCAGCACCCTTTTTCCGGAATTGGCCAATAGGCTTGCCGCAGTTGTTCCTCCCGGGCCCGCGCCAACTACAATGACATCATATTCATTCATGATCATAAACCTCCTGTCACAGTCATATCAAAGCCATTTAACGCACAGCAGGGTATACCCTCATTCGGTCATTTTCCCGTCCTTTTTAAGAGGGTAAAGGGAAATCTTTTGTTGTATACGCCGGGCAGCAATTCCACGAAGCACAGCCCGACCCGTTTGCCCTGACGGTTGTAGATTCCTGCCAACAGTTCGTAATACCCCATATTCATCTGCCCCTCCAACAGGGGGGTAACGGTATACGCCTCGTCTTTCAGTCCGGGGACGGCAATCTCCCAGGCGGCGGAATATTGGGTCTGTCCATCCGGATACGTGAAATCCGTCGGCGTGATTACATAGTCGTTTAATCTTTGATAACTTCCGTCGGCGCGGATATAGGTTCCGTCCTGATACCGGCGCTGGGGAAAGGAAAACAGCATCATTTCCTCGTCGTCAAAGAAACGCAGGGAAAACAATTCCCACATGCATCTGCGGTTGATGACGCCATAGGGTCCGCCCTGCTTGTCAAACCACGACTTGCCCTGTACTGCGCTTGTTTCTCCGTTCAAAACGAGCGTCCCGTCAGTTGGCATGTTGGTATAGGAATAATAAAGGGTCGTCTGCCCGGGTTTATCGATCCCCATCTGCAAAAGCCCGTTATCACAGTGCCATATCGCGCCTTTTCCGTAATCAAGCGCCAGATCAAGCCTGAAATCCGCATGTCTGGCCGAAAGGAGCATCGCATCCTTTTGCTTGCGAAGAACAGCGGTTTTTCCAAAGCCGACCGTATTTTCATCTATCGTAATGTTCCGGCCCGAAAGCGTAATGTCCTGAAAATAGTAGTGCTTCTTCGTTTCAAAATCCGTTAAGGCAAGCATGATGATATAGGGACAGAAAAAAAGCAGCTTGATCCGAAGCAGGGTAAATTGAAAAGAATACATCCTACCGGACGCATCATGGAAATAGCCTGTAGTATACCACCACTCGGAACAGTTTTTGTGGACACCCCACTCCCGGTCAAAGCCTTCGTGGTTCGCCCCTTTATATAACGTCTTGGTAAATTTCGGCATGTGCATACCTCCGAATGATATTACCGCTTGATCTTTTATGCCGATCACATTATACTAACTATGTGTAATTTAAACAACAACGTGTTCGTTAAATATTGCCTATTATCTAACAATACGGAATGAAAGCGTTCGTTAATTCAAACAATATTTTTGACAGGAGATTGAAATGAACCATCGAAAAGAGAAGGTTGACCGCAGGGTTCTATACACAAAGATGTTTCTGCGGGAAAGCCTGCTGGAGTTGATGAGAGAAAAACCCATTGCCAAAATAACGCCAACCGAGCTTTGCCGCCACGCAAAAA
>JBMNQS010000025.1:0-25821 GCA_050944255.1 Christensenellales bacterium
CGACAACGATTTCAACCCACGCTCCCGCGTGGGGAGCGACTGGCGGGAGAGGATCAGCCGCTGGTACGCCTCTGAATTTCAACCCACGCTCCCGCGTGGGGAGCGACTTCGGGGTTATGGATTGCGGGTTCAGGGAGCCAAATTTCAACCCACGCTCCCGCGTGGGGAGCGACGGATCTCCGAAAAGATACCGTCAAGGCGCTGTTATTTCAACCCACGCTCCCGCGTGGGGAGCGACTTTATCATGCTGTCGCCCTTGCATTTCAAAGCAATTTCAACCCACGCTCCCGCGTGGGGAGCGACTCGCCGAAAATACGGCCCATCAGTGGCTCATTGAATTTCAACCCACGCTCCCGCGTGGGGAGCGACCAGGCTGTGAATTACCGAGTACAGCGCGGCGTGTGATTTCAACCCACGCTCCCGCGTGGGGAGCGACTCAAACCACTTGGTTATGTCCTTCACGGAGTCCTTATTTCAACCCACGCTCCCGCGTGGGGAGCGACGAAAGGAAGAAAGATATGGCAACATATCAAGCGACATTTCAACCCACGCTCCCGCGTGGGGAGCGACGGTCTATCGTTCGCCAATACGGATCCTCGCACTTATTTCAACCCACGCTCCCGCGTGGGGAGCGATGGGCCAGCGCAAACTATCCGAAAACGCCATACAGATTTCAACCCACGCTCCCGCGTGGGGAGCGACGCAGGCGGACAAGCTCATGCGCCTGGTGAACGAAATTTCAACCCACGCTCCCGCGTGGGGAGCGACACCTGGGTATGACGCTGGATTTCTGCCATATGCTGATTTCAACCCACGCTCCCGCGTGGGGAGCGACTTATCAGATATGTCTTGCCGGGATAGTACCAACTATTTCAACCCACGCTCCCGCGTGGGGAGCGACCGGGCGGTGTGACATTGGATAGTCCGTTCCATGAAAATTTCAACCCACGCTCCCGCGTGGGGAGCGACCGGCCCTTCCTCCTCTCCCAGGGTATTGAGATCAAATTTCAACCCACGCTCCCGCGTGGGGAGCGACGATCACGCGGCAAGGTTTAGTTTATACACGCACGATTTCAACCCACGCTCCCGCGTGGGGAGCGACCTCTCCTATTATGACGCCACTCAGCTGCAGCGGGATTTCAACCCACGCTCCCGCGTGGGGAGCGACTTGGGTGACTCTGCGGGCGCCTCTTCCAAAGTGGAATTTCAACCCACGCTCCCGCGTGGGGAGCGACTGCAAAAAACATCAAAAAACTTTTGTATCCACAACAGATTTGCCGTTTTTTTCTAAAAATATCGGCATTTTGCACCTGAATGAGCGGATAATACTTGAGGAAACCGGAGAACAGACTGCAAAACAAGCCAAAACCATCATGACTTTTCTCCAAAATCGGTGCGAATCCTATGGCAAAAGTCGTGTGCTTCAGGTTCGCACTTACACAATCAGAGTACCTTCTACAGAGAATGAGGGTTTGGCACCAATGTGCTCCACTTTGCTTTGGTAACGGTTGCCCAGGTAGTAAAGCCGCAGACTGTCCACACCAGGATCGATGATTTTTTCCAGCTTATGTTTGACTTCCACACATTTTGCCGCGTCCAACACACATTCGAACACGGAGTTCTGTACTCTTTGTCCATAATTGATGCATTGCTTTGCCACATGACGCAGGCGTTTACGTCCGGCAGGGGTTTGTGTATTTACATCATAGGTGATCAGTACCAGCATCCTAAAACCGCCTTTCTGTGTGGTATGGATGGCTGTTGCTTGGGATCAGATACCGAGGGGCGCCGGATTATTTCCATAGGAACGGGGGATAGGCGTCCAGGTCCCCGCGAAGAAACCGGGCCAGCAGGAGCGCCTGCACATAAGGCACCAGTCCCCACGGTATTTTTTCTTTCAGGAACGGATGGGTGAGCGTTTCCTGTTTGCGGGCTTGCCAGGAGGCCAGCATTGTTTTCCGGGTGGCATCGTCCATGGTAACGGCGCCGTTCTCCTGAGCGCGAAAACCGCCGGCGCTGACCTCACGGCGATTGATCAGCGAGAGGACAAACCGGTCCGCGCACACCGGACGCAACTCTTCCATCATATCCAGCGCCAGGGAAGCTCTGCCCGGACGGTCACGGTGCAAGAAGCCCACATAAGGGTCTAAGCCTACCGTTTCCAGGGCTGCCGCCATATCGCCGGCAAGGAGCGTGTAGACAAACGAAAGCATGGCGTTAACGTTATCCATGGGTGGCCGTCTGTTTCGGGATAAAAACTGAAAGGCTTCCTTTTGCTGCAGGATCAGATCATCGAACACGTTGAAATAAACGCTGGCCGCTTCGCCCTCGTAACCACGCAGCCCGTCGAGATCTCCGCATGCTTGCACCCGGACGACAGCGTTTTGAATAAACTGGGATGCCCGTTTGATTTTTTCCACGTCCAGCCGCAGCGCGTGATCGCGTGTGGCACGCTCCAGCACCCAGCGGGCGTTAAACAACTTGCCGATGAGCATATTTTGCGCAATGGAGGTGCAGGCGTCTTTATCCTCGGATATGAGATACTGGGTTTTATGCAGGATAACGTTGCCCCGCACCCCTCCGGTGACCCGGGCCAGGAACCGCCCGTGCGGAGTAAGAAAACACAGCGCGATGTTTCGCTGCGCGCAAGCGCCCATCAGCGCCGGGCTGGCACCGGTATAGCCCAATGCGGTGATTCCCTCCAGGTTATGCAACGGCACCCGGATGACTTCGGCCTCGTCCCGGTATACCACGACATTTTCTCCATCCAGGCTCAGGTAGCTGTCCGGGGAAGTCACGTAAAGCGTATTTAGCAGCTTTCGCATGGTTCTTCCTCCTTCAGCTGGTCGTTGATGTAGGCCTGCACCGAGTTTTTTTGGCTGAGCTTGGGCATACAGAGGTCATAAAGCGAGCAAGCCTTGCATGCCTTGGACGGCTTGACCTTGGGGGTATGCCGGCGGCGGTAGAGCTCGTGCATTTCCAAAAGCAAAGCACGGACATTTTCGCGCAGCGAAGCATCGAACGCCACGGGACTTCTCCGCCGCGTTTCTCCGTAGAACAAAAATCCCTGCTTGATCGTGCAGCAGAGCATCTCTTCCAGGCAGATGGCCTGGGCGCACAGCTGTACGGCATCGATTTCGTCCTTTTTGGGGCTGCCCCGTTTATATTCCACCGGAACGGGCAAAAAGGTGCCGGAGTGACCGGCGAGCGGGACGCCATCGGCGCTGCGGTGCAATTCCACCACGTCACAGACGCCGCGGATACCCAGCGTGGCGGAAAATACCGGCAGAGCGCGGACGATCAGCATATCGCCCCGTTTCTCGCGCAGGCCTTCATGGGCTTTTTCGTGCAGCAGCCGGCCTTGCGCGGTGAGCAGATTTTCCTGCCATTGCTGTTCGATGTGGATCAGCGCCCATTGCCGCCGGCAAAAGCAAAAATGCTGTATGCCGGAAAGAGGAAGAAACTCCTCCTCCTTATATTCAGCCATATGTACCTCCCGTCTAGATGCCGTCGTATACCGTGCAGGAAAGCCCCTCCAACGGAGAAAGGATAGTGTCGTAATCATCCAGGGAGCGCGGATCAATAACGCCGGTCTTGGGCTTGATTTGAAGGCTGCCGTGCACTTTAGCCGAGGAATACTGCCCCGTCGGCGCGTTGTGCCGCCACCAGTACACGCGGACGACCTCCATGCTTCCGTCCGGACGGGCGGAGGAGGCGTCGTTTTCAAAGAGCGTGCGCAGCGCTTCAAGCAGTTTTTCGGCATCCTCGTCGCTGAATCCGGTTTTGGAGGCGAGCTGCGTGTTGATGCTGCCGTAGGTGACGTACACGCCAAAATCCACGCGGTGCTTGGTGCCCATGGTATCGGAGGACTTGCCGATGCCTTCCCTGGAGGGTGGCTCATTGTTTACGCTTTTGGTAATCTGCATTTCAAAGGTCTGCACCGGAGAGACGCTTACCGCGCTGTGGATGGAAACCGGCCCCCTGACGCCGATGGAAACATTTTTGTCTGATCCAAGAGTTTTATAGGCGAACACCTGGCCGAAGGCGCGCACGTCCATCCACTGGGCGCAAGCGGCCTGCGCAAACTGCTCCGGATGCTTGCCGTCATTGAACTTCATCAGTTCGGCGCAGTTTTCCGCACGTTCCTTGAGGCTTTTATACGCGTCGTTTCTGCGGTCGTCGGACTGCACGAATATGCTTTCGCCCATATCCTGTAAACGATTGCGCAGTTTGCGCTTGAGGCACACGTCGGATACTTCACCGTACCCGTCGTAATCGATGCGGGGACGGTTTCCGTTTAAAGGGTCTCCGTTGGGGTTTGCCCGGCGCACGGTAAAAATAACGGCAAAATCGATCTTGTTGGTTAAGCTCATCGTCTTTAGTTCTCCGTTTCTTCTGTATCCTGGCCCAGTACCTTCATCTTTTCCATGTCTTTTTTCTCCTTGGCGGCCTTGATGGCGTCAAGGAACACCTGACGTTGGCTGTGGTAGCCCAATAGATACAGCCCGTCCAGCGGTTTGTCATTTTGAGAATTAAAATCCTCCGGCGCAAAGCTGTCGGTGATTTGAGTGATCAGGTCATCGTAATAATGAGACACGCCCCTCAGCCGCGCCTGATAGGGGCGTAGGCTCTTGGACAGGGTGAGCCAGGTCTTCACCGGCCTTTGGGAAAATGCGTTCATCAGGCGCATGGCGTTGGTCTCCCGCTTTTCTCCGGCCGCCAGAAGCGCCCTGCGCTCCAGCTGGTCGGCCACCGCCAGCAGCCTTCCGAATAAGTAACTGCGGTCTTTTCGGTTTTCATCCAGGGCCAAATCGTATCCCTCCCTTTCGTGTTGTTTTCTGTACAGCGCGCAGGCGACGGACAGGGTTTTACTCCATTCCCAAGGCTCCATGGCCATGGGCTGCGAAGCGCGGCTGACCGCCAGGCGAACGAGATCGGACGGTATCGTCGCCGCATCGAATATACACGGCAGCAGCCGCTCGATGGTTCTTCTCTGCGCTGATTTATTGGCGTTGCGGCCATAGGCCGCCAGTGCGATGTCCATCGAAGAAGGCGCCCCGATGAACGTATAGCGTTGTTTGTTCCGATCCGTTTTGTAGCTGTGCAGCCAGGCGCAGCTTTCGTGCCATGCCTTTACGCGCTCCAGGTACTCTTTCCCGTTGAGTTCGCGGTAAAAGGTGATGGACAGCCGACCTGTGGTGGCGCAATCAAGCGCCATCACGACAACGCCCGAATGCTCGTCCAGCTGGTATTTCCTGCCCAGCAGCGCCGCGTTCAACCTTCTTGCATAGCCCGCCTGCGTCCGCTCGCCTGCCTCGATCAGCCTGTCGGCTGCTGTAGGAGGCTCCTGCTGATAAAACATCAGCTCGTCCGTATCCAAAATGGGCGGGGGCACCGGCTCATTGCGCGTGCCCCAGGCCACGATGGTCTGCGTATCGCAAGGAAAGCCCCGGGTTTCCACCAGGTAGCGCAGCGCGTTGTGCGCCTTGAGGGAAGCCAGGTAGCCGATGCTGACAGCTTCGGATGCCTTGTCAAAGCGCCCGCGGAAGGTAAAGCCATGGCTGTCGTTACCGGAGATCAGCTTGGCGTTGGCCAGGGTATTGACGATCTTCTTGGGGTGTTTTTCAATATAGGGTACTTTTTCCCCCGTGACGTAGCAGAGCCGCGTCTCCTCCTGCCGGGAGAGGGTGTAGGCGATAAAACTTTCGCGCACAGACGGGTCCATCCACACGCGGTCCTCCGCATCCAGGTCCTGTACCAGGAAACGGACAAACACCTGGCTGGGGGTGACGTTCCTGATCCGGAAAATATCCGGCGCGTCTTCCTTCTGCCCGGTCCACTTATCCAGCAGCTTGCCCGACGTATCGGTCGCCAGCACCTGCTTTTCAATCAGATCGGCGATAAGGCTGCCCCTTTGCAGGTAGGCGAGGATGGCTTTTACTTTGGGATGCCCATAGGGAGAATCGCACCAAGCCGCAAGCTGACGGATATATGCTTCGTGTGCCCATGCCGCGGAAATCCCCGAAAACTGTTCGTAATCGCCGGCCAGATACATCAACTTGTCGAACAGCGGATGCGGCACGGGCCTTGTACCGGAGCGGCTTTCGGAATCTTCGGTGCAGGGGGCGACGGTGCCCTGGATATCCTCCCGGACAAACGCGTCCAAAAGAGCGCCATGTTCGTCCACGATGGCGGTGATATGCGCCTTTATCAGCGTGTGGGCGACGGGAAGCAGGACGCCTTTGTTTTCGGCGGTGGTAACGCCCACGATATCCTCGCAGTTTTCATAGGTCTCATACAGATGCTGCATCCAGCTCAAGCGTCGTCACCACCTTGCGTATAGCCCTCCAGCAGTCCCGGCTCGTCAAGGCCTGAAAAGTTTTCACCGGCCACAAACGGCCGGCCGGCCATTTTCTTTATACTGCGCCGCACGGTGCACTCTTCGGGACGAATAAAATGCACTTTCCCGTTCATCATTTGGGGCTGCCACAGGCGCAGGCAGAGTTCATTGCCGCCCGTTTCGTCCGGATAGTCGAAGCCGTGTACCATCAGAGCGAATTCCCAGAGGCCGTAATCGTCGTAGTCGCCCTTGCCCTCGCCGAATACGCAGGGCTCCACGTACCCCTGGCACTCCCGGGTGCCCAGGAAAATATCCCGGCGCCCGCCCCGCTCTATCATGCGTTTGGCGATCCAATAATGCTTGTGTTCATTGCGGTCGTAAGAAAGATCCGGCCGGTGCGGGTTCCATTCAAAGTGGGCGCGCACCTGGTAGGCGACGTCTTTGAGGTATGTGTACAGAGCAAGGGAATTGCCGCCGCCATAAACGATGGGGCGGATGCCCTGTGAGCGGGTGCGGATAAAGCGCATGACGCGCACATCGTCGATCACCCACCGAAGCGTGGGCTTCCAATAGATACTTTCGGCAATGCCTTTAAGCGCCTGGTAAGTGGGAATCTGGTAGGAGAACTTTTCGCCCCCTACCCTTGTGACAGGATCGCTGAACAACGCGTAGCGACCCCACACCAAAAATTCAACGCTGTTGGGATGCTGCATAGGCCCTCCTTTTTTATGTGTTTAGAAATTCCATGGCTTCGCCTTGCGTGGTCACGCCGCAGTCCTTGTTGTAATAGCGCTCGTCCAGTGCGCGCATTCCGTCGGGAAGCGGCCATATCGCCCCCTCTCTTTCCAGTTGGCGAAGCCTGTACGGGTAGACGTTGACCGAGTATTGCTGCGCCCTTGGCAGCAGAGCCTTGCGGCGGGCAAGCGGCATGCACTCGTCCGACAGTTCGGCAATGAGTTTCCTGCCTTCTTTAAAGGGCGTGATCACAGCGGCGGTCTGCTGCTCAATGGCGGCAAAGTGCCTGCCTGCCGTATCGAATGCCTGGGCCAAGGCAGGCTGCCTGCCGCCTTTGTTGCGCAATTCCCCACAGCCCGTGCGATTATTACCCAGCAGGTCGTACAGATTGGCACCGTGCGGTCCATTGGCCAGGGGATAGTTCATCTGTCCTTCCATGCGCTTGTAATAGTCGCTGAAATAGGCGCGCATGGCCTCGGGAGAAAGCAGCGTCTGTGCGTCGAAGTGGCCGGAGGCAAGCACGCTGCGCGCGACGTCCTGTCCCTCCCGTATGGAAGGAAGGTGCTTCAGGTTCTCGCCCCGGATATTGACGATATATACATCGCGGCAATCCGCTTCGCCGTTGCGGTTGCAGCGCCCGGCGGTTTGCGCAATGCTGTCCAGCCCCGCCAAAGCGCGGATGGCGCACTGGAAGGAGATATCCACGCCCCCCTGGTGCCACCGGCAAACAGCGTATTGAGAAACTGCACCATGGTGGTGAGTATGATGGGACTGTCCCAGCGCTCGGTGAGCAGCCGGTAATCCTCACCGTCGGGCTGTTCGTCCGGTATGATGTTGGAATGATGCTCCAGGATCATGTCGTCGCACCGCAGGGCCTTGCGGATGACCTGTGCATTTTGATCGATGATGGTCATGTACGGAATAATGTAGATGATGCGGTCTTTTTTATAGCGTTTGGCGTGCTCCAGGGCAAAACGCAGGCTGGATAACGTTTTGCCGCCTCCGGTAGGCACGCTCAGCTGGTAGACGCCGGTAGGGTTCTGCCCGGCCTCTTGGCAACGCAGGGAAGCCGCTCTGCGCAGCAGGTCGATGCGCTCCCTCTGGGAAAGCACAGGAGACAGATCGGATAAAGCGTTTTGGCGGGAAGGTTCGTCACCGGGGGACGATGGATTAAGCCCTTCGAGATATTTTTCCAGGTTTGTGCAAAGCTCGTCCCACGGCGGCAGAGGGGGCGCTTCAATAGCGTCCGTCAGCCCCGCATAAAAACGGTAGGTATCGTACCGGTCGGCGTCGATCAGGCAGCTGAACAGCAGCCGTACCAGCAGATGAATAAAAAAGCCTCCCTGGAGATTCTGGTCGGAGGCGCGTTGCCAAAAAGTGGTTATTTCGCTGCGCGCCTGCTCAAGCAGGCTTTCGATCCTGGCATGAGAGGGGCATTCAAGAACATAATTTCGGACAATCTCATCGTAGGACAAAGCGGGATCGGAAAGGCGGGCATAAAAGGGCAGATCGCCCTGGGGAGAAACGCAGTCCATTAAGCCGCGGTGGTGAGACGCTATGGCCAGCGCCAGTATGGCCGCCACGCCGGAAGAGGCGGCGTGTTCGTACAGATATTTGGCGCCCTGGATCGCGTGAGGAATGGTGCCGCGCCGGGAAAAATCTCCCGGATGGGCCGCGCAATAATGCAGATAATCCAGAAACGCATCGCTGAGCTTTCCCATATCATGCAGGTATCCGATCAAAGCGCCTGCTTTTTCAAGCCCGGCCTTTGCGGCAAACAGGGCGCACCATGCCGCCACGGACTCCAAATGCTCATCCACCGTTTGCGCCGTGCTATCTTCTCGTAAATGCGCGATATGCATAGGCCACTCCTTTGCTGGGAGGGAATTGCTATTTGCGTGTTATAATACATTTGTTTTACATATTCTACCATTTATGATCAGGGATGTAAACTATTCGACAAAAAACGACCATTCGCTCGGCAAAGCAGGATTCGTGGTATGATGCATGATATCGGCAAAATGCATGGGTTTATTGTACAGGGCAGAGCGGCAGTAGGAGCGCCATAAAAATGGACAAGCCGTAAACCGGCTTGCCCGTGAATAGTTTGCTGTTTCGATTTTTAAATTCAGTGCACTCCGGCATACGCCGCCTGCAAGACAGGCTTTTCAAACGTAAGGCGTCCGATGGAGGCATATGATTTTGCCGCCGCACCGGAAAAATTTGCTTTATCAGCCTTCGGCCAGCGCCAGCAGCTCATCCAGGCTCTTTTTACCGAAGGAGAGCTTGTCGTCGTTGACTACGACAGCCGGAACGCTCATGATGGCGTATTGGTTCTTGAAATCGGGGAAGCGCGCCACGTCGATCATCTCCGCCTCAATCAGCGGATTGTTCAGCGCCATCAGCTGGGAGGCGGCCACCACGTCCGGACAGAGGGTGCAGGAGAGGGATACGCCGATTTTGAAGTTCACTTTTTTGTCCACCGCACGGATTTTTTCAAGCACATCCTCGCCGACGGCCTGCCCGGGGCCGGCGGCATTGTACAGGGCCAGTATAAAGGAGTTGATCTCATGCCCGCCGGGTATGCCGTGGAACTGCACGCCGGTATAGTCGCCGTCCGGACCCAAGACGGCAAAGGTGGGAAAAATGGTGGCGCCTATTTCGGCTTCCTTGGCCGGATTCTCGCCTTTTTGCAGAAATTCCACCCGTACCTTGTCGGTCAGCGCGGCAAAGTCGGATAAAAAAGCCTTCAGTTCCTGGTTCCAGCCACTGCTTTCATCCATAACGGCCAGAAGGGAAATGCGGTTCTCAAACCGCTGGAGAATGGGCGTGAGCTGCTCTGCCAGCGCGTCGTCAAAAAAGGAAGTCCCCGCACCTGCGGCGCCGGATTTTTCCTCATCCTCCAGGCCAAGCTGCCGTCTTTTCTGCGCGATGTATTTTTCCGCGTCCGTGGCCGCGATGGCGCCGTCGGAGACGGAGGTGACCAATTGCCGTAGCTCCTTGGGCCGCACGTCGCCCGCCGCGTATACGCCGTCCACATTGGTGCGCATATTCTCATCGGTGGGGATGTAGCCCTGATCGTCCAGCCGCAGCTGCTGTGCGTATTCGGCGCTCTGGGGGATGTAGCCGACAAACACGAATACGCCGAAGGTCTCCTTTGGAGCCGATACGTCGTATCGCCAGGCATTGCCGGTGTGGTTATCGATGAATCTGGCGTAGCGCAGCAGCGTATCGCCGCCCACTTCCAGAAGCTCGGTGTTGAATTTTACCTCGATTTTGGGGTGTTCCAGCACCCGCTCGGAGATCAGTCTGGAACAGGTGAATTCCGGTTCCCGGGCGATGATGGTTACCTTGCGGGCGTAGCGGGTCAGAAACATGGCCTCTTCCGCCGCGGCAAAGCCGGCGCCCACCACAAAGACATCCATACCGGTGAAAAATTCGCCGTCGCAGGTGGCGCAGTACCCGATGCCGCGGCCCCGGAACTCATCCTCGCCGATAAAGCCGAGCTTTCTGGGCACGGCGCCGGTGGCCACGATGACGGCCAGCGCCTCGTACTGGCCGTCCACGGTGCGGACCTTCTTGATGTCCTGCGTAAAGTCCACCGACTCCACCACCGCCTGCAAGAACTTGACGCCGAAATTTTCCGCCTGCCTGCGCATGACCTGGCTGAGCGCCTCGCCGGAAATGCGCAGGATGCCCGGATAATTCTCCACGTCCGACGTGATTTTAATCTGCCCGCCGGAGCGGTCGCGGTCGATGATCAGGGTCTTGAGCTTTGCCCGGCCGGCATAGATGCCCGCGGTCATGCCCGCGCTGCCCGAACCGATGATGATCAGGTCATACAGCTCTTTCATAGGATTTTACAGCTTTCCGACCAGGTCCAGGCTGGGCTTGAGCGTCTCGGCGCCGGGACGCCACTTCGCCGGGCAGACCTGATCGCCGTGCTCGGCGACAAACTGCGCCGCCTGCACCTTGCGAAGAAGCTCGGCCGCTTCCCGGCCGATGGTGGTGTCGTTGACCTCGTAGGCCACGATTTTTGCCTCGGGGTTGATCACGAAGCTGCCGCGGAGCGCGAGGCCCGCGTCCTGGATATACACGTCGAAGTCCCTGGCCAGTTTCCCGGTGGGGTCCGCCAGCATGGGGTACTGGATTTTTTTGATGGTATCGGAGGCATCGTGCCATGCCTTGTGCACGAAATGGGTATCGGTGGAGACCGAATACACCTCGCAGCCTATTTTCTTGAATTCCTCATAGTGATCCGCCAGATCGCCCAGCTCGGTGGGGCATACATAGGAAAAATCCGCCGGATAGAAAACGAAGACCGACCATTTACCCAACAGGTCTTCCTTAGTAATCTCCCGGAAATCTCCCTCGGCAAACGCCTTTACTTTAAAGTCGGCTATTTCTTTTCCAATCAGTGACATAAAAATTCCTCCTTATAATGAAATAATGATATGGTGATCGGCATCATGCCGGAATTTTCTTGCGGGGTAATCAGGACCGCCCGGCGGATCGGCACTGCGCGCATATGCCGCCAAATGCGATGGCATGGCGCGTTACCCGCACCCCCGTACAGTCTTCAACCGCGCGGTCAAGCCGCTCAATGAGCCCGGGCGGTATGGTGTGGTCCGTATCGAAGATCCGGCCGCAGCCGTCGCAGGCCACGTGAAAATGCTCGTGGGTGTTTGGATCGAACCTGTCCGGTGCACCTGGGAAAGAGAGCCGGAGAACGGCCTCTTCATCGGCCATCAGGCCCAGGTTGCGGTATACGGTGCCCAGGCTGATCTGCGGATAGGCCTTGCGGATTTCCTCATACACCTCTGCCGCGGTGGGATGGTCCAGTTGCGAGAGCACATCCCCGATCATTCTTTTTTGTACGGTCTGCCGTTTGGTCATACATACACCGCCTTACTAATAGTAATAGATACTATTAGTATAATCCTGTTTTTCCCAATGTCAAGTCTTCTGACAAATATTTTTAACTAAAGTTTACGCCATCATGCGTCATGCTGAACGCCGGCAGGACCGGTACGTTTGCTTCGGAGCAGGCAGCCGGAACACAGCGCCGGATACGAAAATTCCCCGGACATAAAGTGGCCGGGGAATCTGGGCAAATCCGGATTTAGTCTGGCGCGGCAATCCCGGTACGCGTGGCGTCAATCCTCCAACAGGCGCTTTTCCCCGGTGATCTGCTGTATGGGCGCAATGTTCTGCGTGACTTCCAGCACGCCGATATACGCCCCCTTCGTATCGTGCACCGCGAAATATCGGATCAGAATGTATTTGTCGCCCATGCGGATCCAGAAGTCCTCGCTGGTCTTGGCGCCGCTCTTGAAATCCTCCACCAGCTTTTCCACGATGTGCACGCTGGCGGGCGGATGGCAATTGGATACGTCTCGGCCGATCACCGACGGGGTTCTCGGAAAGATGCGTTCCTCGCTCTGCGAGAAATACCGCACCGTATCGTCCTTGTCGACGAAAGTGATGTCGATGGGCAGTGTATTGAGCACGCAGGCGAGCTCCTCTGCGGTAAAGGAGCCGGTGGGCAGGGCAACCATGCCTGCCGCTGTTTCGCCGGGCCGCTGCGCGCTCTGTGCCGCCGGGCCTGACGGCGGCGCCCATGAGGGAGGCGCGTCCATCAGGCAGTACCCGAACTCGGCGCTCTCATCGGCCACACGCTTCCATTCATCCGGCGTCAGGTTCTCCAGCAGAATGGGCAGCAGGATGTTTTCCTCTTTAAAAATCATATCCAGCGCCTTGATGAAGGCTTCTTCCGCCTTTTTCCCCAGCTGCCCGGCGGGCGCGCCTTCCCTGGCTGCCGACTGCGCTTCGCGCAGCATGCCGCGAATCTCGTCGTCCACGCCCCACATGACCTTGGGCGGCGCGGTAATGCCATACTGCTCCATATAGGGAAACAGAAGGTTTTCCTTCTTCTTATAGTGGATGTCAATTCCGGTGTACAGCTTGTCCAGCCCCTGGGCAAGATAGGCCTCGTTCCCCGCGGCAAGCGCCTCGCGAAGCTGCGATATCTGCTTTTCAACGGCGCGGTTTTCACGTTTCAGGGTGTTGGCGGGATGTCCGGGAATGCCGGAGGCATCAATGGCCTGATGGATCTCCTCGATGGATCCCTTGAATACTTCCGCGTGTACGTCGCACAGCCGCTGCACTTCGGATACCGGCATGCCGCTTTCGATGAGCGCTTGTTCGGCCTGGGAAATCTCCTCGGCGGAAACGCCGTCGAAAGCCTCCGCGAACTGCTCTTTGACCTCATCCACCGTTTTACCCTCATGCAGCTGGGCCAGAATGTCCTTCAGGATATTTTGCCGATACTCACGATTATTGATCAATTCACTCATATTCGCTGCCTCCCTCCAGTATTTCATATCCCTGTGCGGCGAATGCCTGCCGGATGCGGTCAAAGCCGATGCGCCGCAGAGCCGCGCCCTTTGGGATCGTCATGAACCGTCCCGCCGTTTGCAGCATACCGGGCTTTGTGATGTCGGTAAACCCCAGATGCGAAAGAATATCCGCCACGCCGGGATTTTCGCGGCAAAGCTCGTATACGGATTTTGTTAAATCAATCTTTTTCTCCGACATGGCTACCATCCCCTTTTTTTACGTGATTTATGTATGCTGAAAAGCTATGGAGCGCTGCTCCACGGCTTTTGTATGCGGATAAAAAGTTAGGGCGCTATAACTTGCCGCGTATGGTTCTTATCATACATGGAATTTTTTTATAAAGCAAGGCGTTGTTTCGCGCAGGCGCTGCGTCATCCGGGAAGCAGCCCTATATCGGGTGTTTCGCCGCAGGAGCATCGTACAGTGGCGACTGTGCCCAGCCCGTGGGAATAAAAGTGTACTCGTATTGTGCCCCCGCCAGATCGGGGAAATCTTTGATGCATTGCCGATGCGCTTTTGAAATGCGCCAAGCGCTTTATAGGCCTTCCACATACGGTAAATGTCACGTTTTTATCATGGAACCCCGCCCCTCACATGTATCCGGATGAAGCGTACAATCTCCGGCCCTGTTTTACTTGTTATAACGAACCCCGTCTTGCGCATAGCAAGGGCTTGTTCGTAATTTTTCATAAACTGTACCATATAAAACAAAAGAAGCCCACCTTTAATAATCGACTTCTTTCAGCCAAAGCTATATTTAATGTTTAAAATAGATGTACGATCTGGCGCGGGCAAGAAAATATCGCAAGCCCTTTGATATGATTCGCGATACTGGCGGCAGGCCCTGCCTGCTGCCCAACGCTACCCAAAAAGATGCACGCTCTTTCTTAAACATTTTACCATTCACTCTTGCAATGCAATCATATACGAAGTGCCAGTATTTCGATTATGTGGATTAGCGGCAACGATCCACTTTTCTGATTACGCTTATTAGGCGTTCAATAAATCAATCGCTCTTTTGTAGAGAGCATCAAATTCACAACCGCAGCTTCCGCATTCTTTGTCTGCCTGTTCGATAATTGGGAGCAATTCTTTATTTGTTTTATGGTTATCAAGCCACGCTTTTGACGGCTCGGCAATCAAATCCCAACCAGACGCAGCAAATTTTATGATGATTTCTGTAAGTTCCCCATTTTTCTCTAACATAGCTTAAGCCTCCAATACAAAATACAAATAGTCTATAATTTAATTATACTATAACAATGCCATATTCTCAATACAGAAAGCATGCAAGCTATGGACAAACCGCTGAAAAACGCCTTTGGCAAGGTGTCCTCATTTGGACAAGGGATTTCGAATTCCATCGTTTGTGATTTTCACAAAACAGATTTTACGTTTTTGCTAAAGCCTGTCCAGCTTTATCAGGATAAGCAAAATACTATAAACGCCTATATGAAGCATTTTTAGGGATAGAAAACGGCCGAAACTAGACATGGGGGCTCGGATTTCGACCGTTGTTCATACCAAAAAAGATGTATTACGGCAACCATATAGTCGCCGCAGGCGGCGCGCGGCTTTTTGCGGAACAGGAGCAATGACAAAGCGTGCGAGATTTCGAGCGAAAAGAGCAACGCTCCGCCCGAAAACGAGCGGAGCGCAGTCCATTGCGACGTGTAATAGTTTGACTATTTAGATGACGCTGATTTCGGGCAACAAAAATGCGCAAACCGCGAAAGCAGCTTGCGCATTTGGCTGCGGCAACTTGCCGCTGGTGCGCCTGGCGGGACTTGAACCCACGGCCTTTCGAGTCGGAGTCGAACGCTCTATCCACTGAGCTACAAGCGCAGATACAAGCCATATTCTATCATGGCGGAGGATTTTATACAAGTGGGGCCGCAAAAATGCACCGGCGCGTTCAATGCCATCTGCATCGTCCAGTCAACTGCCCGATGCGCCGAGCAGCAAAACGGATTTTGTCCGCAAATATGAAAAAGCCGCCTTTCGGCGGCTTTTGGGTTCAAATATTTAGCCGAGCTGAACGTTTACCGCGCGAAGCTTGCTGCTATCCTTGGGATCCGGCTCTGTGTCATAGATGACTTTCTGGCCTTCCGCTAAGGTTTTGAAACCGTCGATCTGGATGGCCGAAAAATGCACAAAGACATCGTCTCCGCCGTTGTCGTTGGAAATGAAGCCGAAGCCCTTTTCCGCGTTGAACCATTTGACTGTACCGTTGTTCATTATGGTACCTCCGTAAAAATAATGCTTTCTCCAAACTCTCAATAAAAAACACATGCTCATGCAAATCACTTTTAGCCAATGACTTACATAGGACATGTGAGACAATTTGCGTTTAGAGATCAACTACAATATAGCATGGAGGTACTGGGATGTCAATAGATATTTATATCCATCCGCATGAAAAGGTTTTAAAACCATAAAAACGACAATTTAGTAATTTTTTTGCGCGCGAGCGGGCCAAACGCTGTACAATAATCTTAAGTCATAACAAAAAGTGTGCAAAAAGGAGGCGGCGGCATGTACAGCAATATGTATGGAGATCGTTTTTTGGTGGAGAAGGAGCGTGCGTCGGGCAGATGGGGGTTTGGCGTCAATGTTATTGTAGATAGGCAGACGGGCGTACAGTATCTTTATGTGTCCGCCGGTTACGGCGCGGGCATGTCGCCGCTTTTGGACAAGGACGGCAAGCCGCTTTTGCATGAGGATTTCCGCCGGGAAGGGCTTTAAAGGACGCGTTTGTTGATCGCCGTTTCTGGGCAAGAGGAAGCGGCGCTTTTCGATTTTCATTTGATAAAGGGACATGAGCCATAAAGGGCGGCTGCGGGAAAAGGGGCGAAGCTCCTGCGCTTGCGGCGGCTCTTTATTGGACTTTAACTGCTTTCGGGCCTGCGCGCCGTCGGCCGGTAAGCGGCCTCTTGCGGCTCTTGACGATTAATGAATAATCTTAGAACAAAAAATAAAGGCTATTGACAAAAGGCAATAAATGGATATAATATCCATAATACATGGTTTTTAAAACTATGTTATAAAACATCAATCAATTGAGGTGTGACAATGAAGTGGATGATCGTTGCAGACAGCGGCTGTGATATGACCGATGACTACGAAGGCGCGCCGGGCGCCGGGTTTGCTACCGTGCCCATGTCCATTGAGGTGGACGGCCGGGTGTTTAAAGATGACGAGCACCTGGATATGGACGAGTTTCTGCACACCCTGAAAACCACCACGGGAACCAGCCGATCCGCCTGCCCGTCGCCGGATGAATGGATGGACCACTTTATGAAAGCCGATCAGACCATAGCGGTAACCATGTCCAGCGGCATCAGCGGCACTTACAACAGCGCCCGTATGGCCATGGAAATGGTGCTTGAGAAACACCCTGAAAAAAAGATTCACGTCATCGATACGCTGTCCATATCCGGACAGGCCATGCTGGTGATTTGGAGAATCAACGAGCTGATCGGGGCCGGACACGGCTTTGAGAACATCGTACAGCTGGCGGAGGCCTACAACAAGGAGCTGCGCGTCCTGTTTTCGCTGTGCAGCTACGATAATCTGATCAAAAACGGACGGCTGAATAAAATGGTGGGCCTCGCCGCTTCGAAGCTGAACTTTTACCTGATCGGCAAGGCGTCCGAAAAGGGCACGCTGCAGGTGATGGGTCCGGCCAGGGGCCTGTCCAAGGCGCTTGCGAAAATCGTGCGGGAAATGGGCATTTTGAAAAACGTGGCCGGCAAGCCGGTGGTTATCACCCACTGCAACAATGCCTCGGCGGCGGAAAAGCTGGGGAAATTGGTGGAGGAAACCTACCAGGGCGCCAAGGCGCTGGTGTATAAAATGCGCGGCCTGACCAGTTTTTACGCGGAGGAGTCGGGCATGATCATTGCCTTTTAATGACGCAATGATTCGGGAGAGAAGGTGCCGGAGGGAACAGACGGCGCCCGGACATAGACGCGGACCGCGGTCCGCGTCTTTTTTTGCGTGGGTTTAGGCGGTGATGCGGAGCCGGAGGCCTGACAGAACCGAAGAACGAATAAAGTAGAAGAACTACTTTGCAAGATTGGAGAATTTATCCTTGACAAAACATTAACAAAGTGAATATAATGAACAGGGGCAAAGAATATCCAATAGGGACAAAAAAAGTCCCTTATACGCCCCGGCAAAAAGAAAAAGGCCGCATGCGCATGGCGCACAGGCCGTCAAATTTTAGGGGGGAAGAAAAAGTGGCCAATGAAAAGGAAAAGAAACCGGATGTAACGGCAATGATCGACCAGCTTGTCAAAAACGCGGAAGAGGCGCTTAAAGTCTATATGCGGATGGACCAGCAGCAGGTGGACCACGTCGTCCATGAGATGACGCTGGCGGGCCTTGACAACCATATGCACCTGGCCAAGCTGGCGGCGCAGGAAACCGGCCGCGGCATCATGGAAGACAAGGTGATCAAAAACATATTCGCCACCGAGTACATCTGGCACGACATCAAAAGGCAGAAGACCGTGGGCATCATCGAGGAGAACGACATGGAGGGCTACGTGGAGGTGGCCGAGCCTGTGGGCATCGTGGCCGGCGTGACGCCTGTGACCAACCCCACGTCCACCACCATGTTCAAATCGCTGATCTGCACAAAGACGAGAAACCCCATCATCTTCGCGTTCCATCCCTCGGCGCAGCAGTGCTCCATGGAAGCCGCGCGGATCATGCGCGACGCGGCCATTGCCGCCGGCGCGCCGGAATATTGCGTGCAGTGGATCCAGACGCCGTCCCTTGAGGCCACGTCCGCGCTGATGAATCATCCCGGCGTATCGCTGATTCTGGCCACCGGCGGCAGCGGCATGGTGAAATCCGCCTACAGCTGCGGCAAGCCGGCGCTGGGGGTGGGTCCCGGCAACGTGCCCTGCTACATCCACAAGAACGTGCAATTGGAGCGCGCCTGCACGGATTTGATCATCTCCAAGACGTTCGATCACGGCATGATCTGCGCCTCGGAGCAGGCGGTCATCGTGGATGAAGCCATTTCCAAGGACTTTGAGCGGATCATGAAGGAAAACCGCTGCTATTTCCTTAGTGAGGAAGAGACGCAGAAGCTCACCGAATACGTCATCAATCAGGAAAAGATGATGGTCAACCCCGCGGTAGTGGGGAAACCTGCTACCTGGATTGCGAAGAACGCCGGGCTTGACGTGCCCGAAGGCACCAAAATTCTTTTGGCGCCGCTTCCCGAGCCTTCTACCAAGTATCCGCTCTCGCTGGAGAAGCTGTCTCCGGTACTGGCCTACTTTATCTGCAAGGATGAAAAGCAGGGCTTTGAATACGCCAATACCATGCTGGAACTCGGCGGGCTGGGGCACTCGGCGGTGATCCATACCGACGACGAGGCGCTGGCGGTCCGCTACGGGCAGGAGATGAAAGTCGGCCGGGTCATCGTCAATTCGCCGTCCTCCCAGGGGGCCATCGGCGATATCTACAACACCAATACCCCGTCGCTGACGCTGGGGTGCGGCAGCTTTGGCCACAACTCCACCACCAGCAACGTCTCCAGCGTCAACCTGATCAATAAAAAGCGCATTGCCTCCAGGAGGGTGAATATGCAGTGGTTTAAGATTCCGCCCAAAATTTACTTCGAGAAGGGCGCCGTACAGTACCTTGAGGTGATGCCGAATATCCAGAAGGCGTTCATCGTCACCGATCCCACCATGGTGAAGCTGGGCTATGTGGACAAGGTGCTCTACTACCTTCGCAAGCGCCGGCAGTACTGCCACTGCAAGATTTTCTCGGACGTGGAACCCGATCCCTCGGTGGAGACCATCTGGCGCGGCGTGGAGGCCATGAACGAGTTCGAGCCGGACGTGATCATCGCGCTGGGCGGCGGCAGCGCCATCGACGCGGCCAAGGGCATGTGGCTGTTCTACGAGCACCCCGATACGGACTTCGACGGCCTGCGCCTGAAGTTCCTGGATATCCGAAAGAGGGCGTTCCACTTCCCGAACCTGGGCAAGAAGTCCCAGATGGTAGCCATTCCCACCACATCGGGCACCGGAAGCGAGGTCACCAGCTTCTCGGTGATCACCGACAAGAAGAACGGCAACATCAAGTACCCGCTGGCCGATTACGAGCTGACGCCGGATGTGGCCATCATCGACCCGCAGTTCGTGGCCACACTGCCCAAGACCATCGTGGCGGACACCGGGCTTGACGTGCTGACCCACGCCGTGGAGGCCTACGTGTCGGTGCTGGCCTCGGACTACACCAACGGCCTGGCCATGAAGGCCATTGAGCTGGTCTTCAAGTACCTGCCCAGAAGCTACGAGAATCCTGAGGACTCCGTGGCCAGGGAGAAGATGCACAACGCCTCCAGCATCGCCGGCATGGCCTTCTCCAACGCGTTTTTGGGGATCAACCATTCACTGGCCCATAAGCTGGGCGGCGAGTTCCATATCCCTCACGGAAGGGCCAACGCCATACTCCTGCCCCACGTGATCGCCTACAATGCCGAATTGCCCACCAAGTTTGCCATCTTCCCCAAGTACGGACAGTATATGGCGCCGTACCGTCTGAGCCAGATAGCCAGGCAGCTTGGGTTCGGCGGGGACACCGAGGCCCAGCAGATCGAAAACCTGATCAAAGAGGTGAGGAACCTGATCCGCCGCCTGAACATGCCCATGAGCATCAGGGAATGCGGCGTGGAGGAGAAGGTGTTCCTGGAGACGGTTCCCAGCTTGGCAGAGCGCGCCTTTGAGGACCAGTGCACCACCGCCAACCCGCGCTATCCGCTGGTTGCCGAGCTGGAGGAGCTCTACAAGAAGGCCTACTACGGGGAGTAATCATATCCCGCATCGAAAAGCCTTTATTCCGGCGGTTCTCTTTCCTTCTTTCCGCCGGATACATCCTGTAATGCAATGCGGCGCCTTTGGCCGGCGCCCAAAAAACCCGGGGCTATGCCCCGGGTTTTTTCGTTACGTATATTATTGTGCCATTATCTTTCGATAGGTGCGTCGCTCTCCAGCACCTCCAGAATTTCACCCTGCAATTGCCCGGAGGTATCCTTGGAGACGGAGAACTTGACCACGACGCCGGGATACAGCGCGTCGGCACTGATGCCGGGGGCCCGATTGGTGATATGGAAAAAGACGTTGCTGGGCGGCATGAAGATGAAGCCGTAAGCCCCGTGATAGGACAGTATGGAGGAGGTGTAGACCCGGCCGGGAGCCGCCTCGGAGCTGGAGGGAAGCTCCTGCGCCGAAAGGGCGGAGGCATCCGTATGCCGCTGGGCGTATTCGGTGGAGACGAACAGATTGTCGATCAGTTCATCGCCCGCCTGGGCACGGTCGATGATGTCCACCATGTCCACCGGGTAGATCACCGAATCCTGCAGCGCCTTGGAGATGCGCGTCTGGCGCAGCAGACCGGCATCGTCGGTGTACTGGAAGCTCCAGGATAGTACCATCACCTTGGTGCCAAGGGCGGTGAGCTTGCGGGTCAGAGGCACGTAGTCCCCGTCGGAGGCGATCAATACCAGCACGTCGAACTGCTTGTACAGCGTCAGTTCGTAGGCCTCCAGCGCCAGGGAGACGTCCACGCCCTTTTCGTGGTACTGTCCGTCGGGCGTGCGGGAAAGGGGCAGGTAATGGGTGGTGATGTTCTCGCTCATGAGGATATCGTCGAAGATGCGCTCATTGTACAGGTTGTTGTTGTCCTGGGCGTCCTGGGCCGAGAAGCGGCCGCGGAAATAGTGGGCCTCGATGATGTGCACGTCGAAAGCGCCCACGCCCTCCAGCTCGGCGATATGGCGGCAGATGAACTCGTGCAGCCCGCCGATGGAGATGCGGCTTTTGCGCGGATGCCGGTACGCGTAGTGGTTGCTGACGTTGAAGAAGTACTGCCCGTCGTAAAACACGCCGACCTTAAAGAGCCTCGACGGGCCGGTTTGCCTGCGCTGATTTGAATACATGTTTATCCCCCCTTTAGCTGATCGGTACGCACGGTACATTTCCATTATACCCTATAGGGTAAAGTTAAAACACATTTTATGTCAAGCGGCTGTAAAACCGCCGGAGGCGGTATCAAAAAGGGGCCTGGAGGCCCCTTTAATGTCCGCGCGCAGGATGCGGCGGTATGAATCTGTCCTTAAGCGGGCCGAGGGTCAATCCAGCGAGCGTCCGCTGTCTTCCACCAGCTTTTTCAAGGTATCGAAGTCTTTCATGCCGGCCACGGTGCCCACTTCGCTGATGACGAAGCAGGCGGCTGCGCTGGCGATGTGGCCGCAGGCCTCGATGGAGTAGCCGCGCTTGTAGGCCGAGACGAAGGCGGCGCAGAAGGCGTCGCCGGCGCCGGTGGTGTCCACCGGAGTGCCCTCAAGCAGCGTGGGAATCCGGTAATCGTTTTCAAAGTCGGTGAGATAGACGCCCCGGGCGCCCAGCTTGACGCCGAACACTTTCAGTCCGTAGGGGCGGAAAAACTCTTTCATTTCCACCGGATCGGTGAGGCCGCAGACCCTGGAGACCTCGTAATCGCTGGGGATGAAGATATCGCAGTGGTGCAGCGGCTCCTGAATCTTGGGCAGCCAGATGTCGTCGTGATCCACCGTCAGGTCCATGCTGGTAGTCTTTCCGGCTGCATGGGCGCGGCGAAAAAGTTTGGCCACGCCTTCGCCGTCCATGCTGGTCAGGCGCATGGCGCTGGCGATATGCACGTGATCGCACCAGGCGATGTCCTCGTTGGTGACGTCGCTCTCGCGCAGGTCCTCGTTGCTGCCGGGGCGGTAGCAGAAGCTGCGCTCTCCGTCGGAGGCGATGAGCACCACCGTGCTGGAGGTATTGACGCCCCTCTGGATGCGGATATGGCCGGTGTCCACGTTTCGGCCCTTTAAAATTTCAAGCAGCTGGCGTCCGAATATGTCGTCGCCCACCACGCCTATAAGCCGCGGCTCGTCGCCTAAAACCACCAGATCGCTGGCGGCGTTGGACGCGTCGCCGCCGCCCATGATTTGCAGCAGTTCGATGCGGGTGGTGCCAAGTTCAAAAATGTCTTTGGGCACGGGCTTTACGGTGATGTCGCAGACCACGGTGCCGACGCAGAGGATTTTCATAGGGGGGACTCCTTATTCTCTAGGTAAATGATAGCCGAAGGTCTCGGCGTATTTGAGCACTTCGCTCTTGGGCTTCGCACCCATATTGGCGCCCAGGGCGCCGACGATCTGCGCGGCGTTGGCCATGGCCAGTGCGGCGCAGTCATGCAGGCTCCAGCCGTCCAGATAGCCCGCTACGAACCCGGCGATGGCGCTGTCGCCGGCGCCGGTGGTGTCCACCGGGTTTCCCCGCAGCATAGGCGGCAGGAAGACGTCGTCGTGAAAGTCGGTGACGAAGATGCCCTTGGCACCCAGCTTCACGCCGAAGATCTTCAGGCCGTAGGGGCGGAAGAAGGCCTTCATCTCCAGCGGGTCGGAAAGCCCGGTGTACTGCTCCGCCTCGTAATCGCTGGGCATGAAGATGTCGCAGTAGGGGAGTATGGGGATCAGCCGGTCTATGGGCGCGCCGTCGCCGGAGAACTTGATCACGTCCATGCTGGTGGTGCAGCCGTGCGCCTTGGCCCGGCGCATCAGTCGCACCGCTTCCTCGCCATCAATTAAAGGCATGCCGCCCAGGTTGGTGCGGTGGAAGTGATCGGCCTCTTCAAACATGTCGTCGGTGACCAAATCGCCGGTGAAATGGATGTTACCGCCGGGATAGTGGACGATGTGCCGCTCACCGGTGGGGTCCACCAATACCACGCTGTAGGCGGTGTACAGGTCCTCCCGCCTGATGATGTAGCAGGTGTTCACCCCCATGGATGTAAGGCGCTGCAGCACGGCGTCGCCGGGGGCGTCGTTTCCGACGATGCCTACCAGAGACACGTCGTGGCCCAATTGCGAGAGGCTGACGGCGCCGGAAAGGCCGCCCCCGCCGGTGGCCGAGCGGACGCTTCGGATAGCCACCTGCCGGTGGTCCATGAAGTCAAGGCCTACCGGCGAGATGGGGACGTCGTATACGACGGTGCCTACCGACAGTACTTTTTTCACGAGCATCGCCTCTATTTGGGAAGGTATACGCCGAAGCTCTCGGCGTACTTGAGGACTTCCGCCCGGGGCTTGACGCCCAGGTTGGCGCCCATGGCGCCCACGATCTGGGCGGCCTGGGCCATGGCCAATTGCGCGCATTGCTCCAGCGTGAAGCCGTGGAGGAAGCCCGAGACAAAGCCGGCGAAGCAGCTGTCGCCGGCGCCGGTGGTATCCACCGGGGTGCCGCGGTACATGGGTTTCATGAAGATGTCCTGTTTGTAGTCGGTGACGAAGATGCCGTCGCCGCCCATCTTCAAACCGAAGATTTTCACACCGTAGGGGCGGATGAATTCCTTTAGTTCAAGGGGATCGTCGATGCCGCCGGCCATGACGGAAATCTCGTAGTGGCTGGGCAGGAAGATGTCCAGATGCGGCAGGCACGGCGCCAGCGCCGCCATGGCGTCTCCGTAGTAGGTGACGGTGTCCATGCTGGTGGTGCAGCCGTTTTCATGGGCCCTTTTGAGCAGGTCGCCCAGGGGTTCTCCGCTCATGGTCTTGGGCGTATTGGAGAAGCTGGCCACGTGCACATGGCGGACGGTTTTGAGGATATCGTTTGAGATATCCCGTATATCCAGCTCCCAATTGCCGCCGGGGGCGTGGATGATAGTGCGCTCTCCGTCGGGCGGGACCAGGATGGCCGAAAAACCGGCGCTCTTGTCCTCAAGGCGGCGTATGTAGCGCATGTCCACCCCGGTCTGCTTCAGGCGCCGCACGATGGCGTCTCCCGCCGGGCCGCCGCCCACCACGGAAAAAAGGCCCACATGGTGTCCCAGCGCCGCCAGGGAAATGGAGCCGTTGAGCGCGTCCCCTCCGGTGGCGGCGGTGGCCGTTTTGACCGGGGAGAAGCGGCGTTTGGTGACATCGTAGGGAACAGGGGCAATCGGTGCGTCAAAGACGCAGCTGCCTACTGCCAGAATTTCCATATAAACTTATCCCCCTTACAGGTTATAGCCCTTGTCGGCTATGATGGCCTTCAGGGTAGATTCATCGCCCAAACGGGTGACGGCGCCCTTTGCGCCGGCGCAGCAGGCTGCCTGCGCAGCGCCCAGCGCGGCGCAGGCCTCCAGGGGAAGCCCCTTGAGCCTGCCGAATATAAACCCGGCGGAGAATGCGTCCTCAAGGCCGGTTAAGTCCACCACCTCGCCAAAGAAAGAGGGAAGGGATACCTCCGACGTAAAGTCGGTGGCAAAGACCGAGCCGTCCTCGCGGATGAAGGCGAACAGCTTTGCGCCGGCTTGGGCCATGGCCTGACTTCCACCGCAGGCTTCGGCCACATACTCGTCGCAGAAGATCATGTCGGCGGAAGATACCACGCCGGCGTAATGGCCCAGCCATTTTTCCTCCACGTCGTAGCCCAGCGTGGCCGATACGGAAAGGCCGGCTTCTTTGGCCCGGGCGATGAGGAGGTCCAGCTCTTCGCCGGAGAGCTTTGCCGCCTGGCCCACGCCGCCCACATGCAGATGCCCGCTCCGGCTCAAAAGCTCGCCCGGCACGTCGTCATTTCCCACCACGCAGACGTCGTCCCCGGTCAGGCCCGCCATGTGGCGCTCACCGTCATGGGTCTGGAGGGTGAAGCAGACTTTCGTCTTGATGTCGGCGCTTTCCTTGACATAGGAAGTGTCCAGGCCCAGATCCTTGGCCCGCTGCAGTATGGTGATGGCAAAATCGTCGTTTCCGACGCTGGAGACCAGCGCCGGCTTTTCGCCCATGGCGGCAAAGGCCGCCGCCGCGGTGAAGGCGCCGCCGCCGGCGCCGGAGAAGATTTCGTCCACCCGCATGGATTCGGCCGTCATCAGGTCATCGGGCACGGGCCGGACCACCACGTCGTACTGGGACAGTCCAACCGATAATAAAGAGTAGGTTTTGCTCATCGTTTAAATCCTCCAATAAGTAAAATAGGCTTATTTTGATTTTAAAGTTTTATGTCATAGCCCTTCTGGCGGGCGTATGCCATCACGTCCTTGAAGGGGCGGCCCCAGGTGGTGGTGCCCCGAAGCGCCAGGCACAGGGCGGAGGCGGCGCTGGCCACGATGCCGCAGTCGTGAAGGCTCAGGCCGTGAAGCCACGAGAGCACGAACGTGGAGTCGAAGGCGTCCCCGGCGCCCAGCTCGTCCACCGGCGTGCCGGTAAAGAGGGTGCCCAGGTGCAGGTCCTGCTTGAAATCCGTCAGGAACGAGCCTTCCGCGCCACGCTTGACCCCCAGCACCTTCAGCGGGTAGCGGCTGAAGAACCGCTT
>JBMNQS010000026.1:0-25770 GCA_050944255.1 Christensenellales bacterium
CTCTACCCTTGACATCAATGTCACGCACTCAACGTGATTCGTCTGCGGGAACAGGTCCACCGGCTGCACTTTCCCGATGGCATAGCCGCTTTCCCCTAATATTTTGGCGTCTCTGGCCAGCGTGGCCGCATCGCAGGAGACGTAGATGATCTTCTGCGGGCCGCAGGCCGCCACGGCGCTTAAAAGCCGCTCATCGCAGCCCTTTCTCGGCGGGTCCAGCACCGCCACGTCGGCCTTGAATCCGTCCCGGGCCATCTGCATCAGCACATCTTCCGCCCGGCCCGGAATAAATTCCGCATGGGCTACGCCGTTTGCCTCGGCGTTTTCCTTTGCGTCCAGCACCGCCTGGGGCACGCTCTCCACGCCAATGAGCCTCTCGCAGTCCCCGGCCATGGAAAGCCCGATGGTGCCGGTGCCGCAGTATACGTCCAGCAGCGTGCCGGTGCCGTCCATATCCGCGTAGCGGCGCACGATCTCGTAGAGCTTTTCCGCCTGGGGCGTGTTCACCTGGAAAAAGGACTGCGGCGAAACCTTATAGCTTTTGCCGCAGAGCGTCTCCAAAATGGCATCCTCGCCCCAGATCACGCGGCTCTTGTCCCCCAGGATCACATTGTCCCTGCGGGTATTTTCATTGAGCACAATGCCCACCGCCTGCGGCACATTCTGCCTGATGATGGAAACAAGCCGCTCTTCACCGGGAAGCTCCGCCCCGTTGACCACCAGGGTCACCAGCGCCTCGCCCTTCTCATTGCTTCTGAAACCCACGTGGCGCAGCAGCCCCGCGCCCGTCTGTTCATTGTAGGCGGATACCCCGCATTCATGCATGTAGGTCCGCACCGCTTGGAGAAACGCCTGCGTAAACTCCGGCTGGAGCAGGCAGTCATGCATATCGATGATGTCGTGGCTCCTGGCTCTGTAAAAGCCGATCACCGGTCCTCCGCCCACCGGAAACTGCGCCTTGTTGCGGTAGCGGTACGGCTTTGGGGAGGGTATGGTTTCCTCCACATGGATATCGGAAAACCCGCCCAGGCGCTCAAGCGCGCCCTGCACCTGGGTGCGCATGACGCTCATCTGCGCCGGGTAGTCAAGATGCTGCAGGTCGCACCCGCCGCATTTGCCGAAGTAGGGGCACGGCGCTTCCACCCTGCCTGAAGAGGGCTCCAAGACGTCCAGCATCTTGGCCACGGAAAAACTTCTGGAGACTTTAATGATCTGGGCCAGCACCCGCTCCCCCGCAAGGGCGCCGGGAACAAAGATCACCAGGCCGTCATGCCGGGCAACGCCGCGTCCCTGGGAATCCAGATTGTCCACCGTCAGCTCCACCTGCTGGTTTTTCATCAATAGCATAGTTAAAACCCTCCTGGATTGCGTATAAAAAATGCGGGGCAAGAGCGCCCCGCAAGCATATGCTTACATCGCCAGCATATGAATGAGCCGGTACAGCCTGTCGTGGCGGGTAAAGTCCTTGGCAAGCGCCTGGTCAATATCGAAGTCCTCCACATGGTTATTGACGATGCCTACCGCCCGGCCGCCCTTGCCCAGCGCCAGAAGCTCCACCGCACGCCCGCCCATGCGCGCCGCCAGCGTCGCGTCGTTGACGGTGGGCACGCCGCCGCGCTGCACGTGGCCCAGCACCGTGTAGCGGATATCGTAGCCGGTGCGCTCGGTCAATTCCCGGGCGATCACTTCGGCGCCCGCCGCGCCCTCGGCCACAATCACCAGAGCGTGCTCGGTGCCCTGCTCATGCCTCTTGCGCAGCCGCTCGGCCACCTCGTCCAGGCTCCACTCAAACTCCGGCACAATCACCGCCGCCGCGCCGCAGGCCGCCGCCGTATACAGGGCGATATCGCCGCAGTGGCGGCCCATGACCTCAATGACGCCGATGCGTCCGTGGGAACGCATGGTGTCCTGGATTTTGGAGATGGATTCAACCGCCGTGTTGATGGCCGTATCAAAGCCGATGGTAAAGTCGGTATAGGCCAGATCGTTATCTATGGTGCCGGGCACGCCGATGGTGGGGATGCCGTGTTCCTTCAGGGCTTTGGCGCCCTGGAAAGTACCGTCCCCGCCGATGGCCACAACGCCCTGGATGCCGAATTTATCCAGCTGCTTCACGGCGCGTTTCTGGCCGTCCCTGGTTTTAAACTCTTCGCTTCTGGCGGTGCGCAAAATGGTGCCGCCGGTCAGCGAAATCCCGGAAACCTCTTCTTTTTTAATGGGGCGGATATCCCCTGCGATCATGCCCTTATAGCCCGAATAAATGCCGTAGACCTCCATGCCGTGGGTAATGCCTACCCGCACCACGGCGCGGATGGCCGCGTTCATGCCCGGCGCGTCGCCCCCGCTTGTAAGAACTGCAATGCGTTTCATTTCAGATACCTTATATTGAACCCTTCCAGCTTCACGTTTTGCCCGGCAGCTTCACGTTTGCCCGGCGCCTGCCAAAGCGGGCCGCCCTCGTTTTGGACGTACCCACCATACTATACACCAATTTTGCCCGCATGAAAAGTGTTTAGCCGATTTAAACCCCGCGGCGGCAGATAAAAATGCAGACAAAAAGCCAGACGGACAGCCTGCCGCAACAGAACGGAAAAACGTTTCCCTTTTGCATGTTGACATGCGCGCACTTGCATTTCGGCTGCCGGTCCGGCCGGAAGGAGCGGGAACCTCCGCCCGCGTTTGCACTGCCGGTCCGGTGTGTGTTTGAGCTGCGTTTCGGCTTCGTTTAGGCCGGCAGTTTGGTGTGTTGGAACTGCGTTTTGGCTGTGTTTCGGGCGCATTTGACTGCATTTGACGGTCATTGGCCGCGATTTTGCGGCCGTTTGACGGTAAAAAGACGACCCATTGGCGACAGATGGACGACAATAGACGGTCATTGGCGGCGTTTGGCGGCAAAAATGCCCTATTTGCCCGACTCCACGGCGCCATAGCGGGTCAGAATCAGCGCGTTGCCGCGGATTTTAATGGCGCTGGTGGTCTCGGTGAACTGGGCGATGACCACCTCGCCCCGATCCAGCTTTTCGGTGTGGTGCAGTTTGGTGGAGGCGCCGCGGGTCATCCCGATGATGTTCACCCCGTCCTCCTGTGCCTTGACCACGATGTAATCGCCCTGGACGACGGTATCGCCCTGGAGGGCATTGTTTGTGCTGGTGTCGCTCATTTTTTCTCTTTCTCCTCTCTTTCTCCTCTATGCTCATCTGATCTGAAACGGCGGCTTACGCTTTCAGGCGGCGGCGCTCTCCGTGCGGCGCCTGCTTCAGCCGGTCCATTTGACGCGGGACTCGCCCAGAAGGTTTGCCAGTTTGCCCGTCAGGTCCGGCGCTCTGCGGACCCAGTAGCGCTCCGCCATGCGGTAGATCCGGCGGGTCTTCTCCATGTACACGTGCACCGGGATATCCCCGCCGTAATCCTCAAGCACCGGCTTGACCTGCTCCAGCATGTCCGGCGGCATGTCGGCGCAGATTTTCAGGTACAGCTTCGTCCCACCGTTTTGAGGCTGTTCCCCGGATTGTGGGGCATCGTTTGGCGCTTGTTCGGCATTTTCGGGCTCGGGTGGGGATTCCATCTCCACGTAAGGGTCATAGTCCGGCATGGGCGGGGGACCGGATTCATTTTCGGAGGGCATCGTCACCGGAGGGAAGGCAAACCGGTCGGCATCGCCGCCGGACGCGGACGGAGCGCCGTATCCGCTATCGCCATATGCCGCTTGGTTCCGTCCGCCGTTGCCGCTGCTGCGGCGCTGGCCCAGCCGGTTGGCCTCGGAGAGGGGGCGCACCTCGTCCAGCAGGATTTTGGCCGCCTCCTCCCGTTTGGAGACGCGGCCGGTGACGGCCACGATGCTGTCCTGGGCCAGCAGGTCCCGGTACTGCATGTAGATTTTGGGGAACACCAAAAGCTCCACGGTACCGGTGAAGTCCTCCAATTGCACGAAGGCCATCATGCCGCCGGAGCGGGTGATCTTCGTCTTGACCTCGCTGATAATGCCCCCCAGAAGCGCCGTGGAGCCGTCCTTGACGGCGGAGATTTCCTCCGCCCCCTCCTCGGGCTCCAGAAGGTCCAGCGCGGTAATGGAGAATGCCTCCATCTGCTGACGGTAGGCGTCCAGCGGATGGCCGCTGATATACACGCCGGTCATCTCCCGCTCCATGGTCAGCAGCTCGCGCCGGTCGTGGTCGGGCACGCTCGGGTAGTCGCAGTCCTCGGCGCCGCAGGCCGCCTCTTCTGCGCCGCCGCCCATGGCCATATCAAACAGGGACACCTGCCCTTGGATGTTGCGCTTCTTGTCGCCGGAGACGCTTTTGAGGATGTTCTCGCAGCCCGCCAGCAGCCGGGCGCGGGAAACGCCCGTGCCGTCGAAGCAGCCGGCCATGATCAGGCTCTCCACCATGGCCTTGTTCACCGCCTCCGACGGGGCGCGGCGCACAAAATCATAGAAGCTGCGGTACCTGCCGCCCCTCTGTCTCTCGCCCACGATGCCCTCCACCGCCGCGGCGCCCACACGCTTGATGGCCGCCAGACCGAAGCGGATGCCGCCCTGGTCGATGGAAAACTTCGCCATGGAGGAGTTGATGTCCGGCGGCAGCACGCGGATGTCGTGCCGCCGGCAGTAGTGGATGTACATGGAGATTTTCTCCCGGCTGCCCATGACGGAGTTCAATAGCGCCGCCATGAATTCTACCGGGTAATGGCACTTCAAATACGCCGTCTGGTAGGCCACCATGGCGTAGGCGGCGGCGTGGGATTTATTGAACGCGTACTGGGCGAAGGAGGTCATTTCATCAAAGACCTGGGAGGCCACTTCCTCGGGGGTACCCCGGCGCACCGCGCCGGGCACCACGACCTCCCCGCCTTCCACCAGGCCGTGGATGAAGATCTCCCGCTCCTTCTTCATCTCCTCGAATTTCTTTTTGGACATGACCCGGCGCACCAGATCGCTGCGGGCAAGGCTGTAGCCGGCCATGTCCCGGACGATCTGCATCACCTGCTCCTGGTAGACCATGCAGCCGTATGTCACCGACAGCGTCTTTTCCAGGATCGGGTGCAGGTAACGCACCGATTCCGGGTGGTACTTGCCGTGGACGTAGCGGGGAATGGACTCCATGGGGCCGGGCCGGTACAGCGAGATGCCGGCGATGATGTCCTCGAAGGTGGAGGGCTTAAGCTCCCGCATGAAGGCCCGCATCCCGGCGCTTTCCAACTGGAACACCCCGTCTGTCTCGCCGCGGCCCAGCATCTCATAGACCGCCGCGTCGTCCAGGGGCACCCTGTCCATATCGATGTCTTTTCCGGTAGACTGCCGCACGAAATCCACCGCGTCGCGGATCACCGTCAGCGTGCGCAGGCCAAGGAAGTCCATTTTGAGTAGGCCCATCTCCTCCAGCACGCCCATGGCGTACTGGGTGGTGACCACCTCGTCGTTTAATTGAAGCGGCACGTGCTCCCGCAGCGGTTGCTGCGAGATCACCACCCCGGCGGCGTGGGTGGACGCGTGGCGCGGCATCCCCTCCAATACTTTGGCGATGTCGATGAGCCGCCCCACGCGCTCGTCGTGCTGGGCCAGATTCGCCAGCTCCGGATTCGCCTTCAGCGCCCGCTCGATGGTCATCTTCAGCTCGAAGGGCACCATCTTGGCGATGCGGTCCACCTCGGCGTAGGGGATGTTCAGCGCCCGCCCCACGTCGCGGATCACCGCCCGGGCGGCCATGGTGCCGAACGTGATGATCTGCGCCACCTTGTCCTTGCCGTACTTGTCCACCACGTAGTCGATGACCTCCTGGCGGCGCTCGTAGCAGAAGTCGATGTCGATGTCCGGCATGGTGATGCGGTCGGGGTTTAAAAACCGCTCAAAGAGCAGCTCGTAGCGGATGGGGTCCACCGTGGTGATGTCAAGGCAGTAGGACACCAGGCTCCCCGCCGCGCTGCCGCGGCCGGGGCCCACCATGATCCCGTTCTCCTTGGCGTAGCGGATAAAGTCCCATACGATGAGGAAATAGTCGGTAAAGCCCATGTCCCCGATGGTGGACAGTTCGTACTGCATCCGTTCGCGCAGTTCCGGCGTGATGTATGCGTACTTGCTTTCAAGGCCCCGGTAGCATAATTCCCGCAGCAGCTCAAAGCCGTCCGCGCCCTCGGGGATATCGTAGTGGGGCAGGTGGCGGCTGCTGAAATCCAGCTCCACATGGCAGCGCTCCGCGATCTTCAGCGTGTTTTCCAGCGCCCCCGGGAACCCCTTGAATTTGTCGTGCATCTCCTGCGGCGTGCGCAGGTAGAACTCGTCGGTTTCAAAGCGCATCCGCTCCTGGTCGTCCATGGTCTTTCCCGTCTGGATGCAAAGGAGCACCTCATGGGCGTCGGCGTCCTCCCGGTTGACGTAGTGCACGTCGTTTGTGGCCACAAGCTCGATGCCGGTCTCTTTGGACAGCTCCAAAAGGCGGGCATTCACCGTCTTTTGCTCCATCATCCCCGCGTCCTGCAGCTCCAGGAAGAAATTGCCCTTCCCGAAGATATTTTCAAGGCGCTGCGCCTCCTTCCGGGCGCCATCGAAGTCCTCGGACAAAAGCAGGCGCTGCACCTCCCCGGCCAGGCATCCCGACAGGGCGATGAGGCCCTCGGAGTGTTTTTTAAGCAGCGCGTAGTCCACGCGGGGGCGGTAGTAAAACCCCCGGGTGAACGCCTCGGAGCACAGCGCCATCAGGTTCTGGTAGCCCTCGTTATTCTGGCACAGCACGATCAGGTGGGCATACTCCCGGTTCTGCGGGATTTTGCTCTCCATGTCCCCCACCACGTAAATCTCGCAGCCGATGATGGGTTTGATCCCCCGGGCATGGGCCGCCTTGTAAAACTCCGGCACCCCGTACATGACCCCGTGGTCGGTGATGGCCAGCGCGTCCATGCCGTTTTCTCCGCACACGTCAAGCAGCCTGCCGATGCGCGACGCGCCGTCGAGAAGGCTGTATTCGGTATGCACGTGCAGATGGACAAACCGGGGGGACATGTTCGCTCCTTTAAAAACGGTGAAAAAGCCGCGCGGGAAAGCACCCTCTCCCGCGCCGGGCGGTCAAAGGGAGCCTGCCTTCGCGCATCAGGACAGCTTCAAAGGCAGGGGACGCCCGCGGGCTTATTCGGGCATTTGCTCAAAGCCGGAATCGATCAGCTTCAAAATGGCGTCCATGGCCGCCTCTTCATCCTTGCCGTCCACCACCAGGGTCATCATCTCGTCCTGGGCGATGCCCAGCGACAATACCCCCATAATGGACTTGGCATTGATGTTCTTGTTGCCCTGGCGGATGATCACCTGCGACTCGTAGCGGCTGGCCACCTGCACCAAAAGCGCCGCGGGCCGCGCCAGAAGACCGTCTTTGTTGGAGATGGCAATCTCTTTTTGCAGCATAGCTTATTCCTCCTTGGATTCCAGTAGTTTTTCGGCCATTTCCACCAGGCGGCGCAATCGGTGGTTCACCCCGCTGCGGCTCACGCCGGGAAGATGATCGGCCAGTTCCTGCAGTGTGGCGTCGGGATATTCGATCCGGATATCCGCCGCCTGGCGAAGCGGCAACGGCAGCTTCCTGAGCAGCCCCTCCCTCTCCAGTATCCCGATAGAGCGTATCTGGTTGGCGGCGGCGCTGGAACTTTTATCGATATTGGCCGCCTGCAGATTGGTGCTGCGGTTGATGTCGTTGCGGATACCCTTTAAAATGCGGACGTTCTCAATCTCAAACACCGCCTTGTGGGCGCCCATGCGCCCCAGAAGTTCCACAATGTGCTCGGCTTCCTTGAGGTAGACCACGTAGTGGTCCCTCCGGCGGGTCAGTTTCGCATTCAGGTCAATATTCGCGATGAGCCCCAAAAGCTCCTGCCCGATCCGCTGATTTTGGGTCACGAACTCCAGGTGATACGCCCGGTCCGGATTCTGGATGGAGCCCGAAGCCATGAACGCGCCCCGCAGGTAGGCCGAAACCTCCGCCGCCGAAGGCACCACGCGCTCGGCAATGCCCGCCACCAGCGAGGCTCCGCCCACCTCATCCTCCAGAAGGCCGATATCGCGCATCAGACGCGCCGCGTCCGCGCCGCCCACCCGTACGTGATAGCGGATGCCCTTGTTGAGCTTCTCGCGCCGGATGCCCAGCATATCCGCGTCAATCCGGTACCCGGCCTTTAAATGCGCCAGTATCCGCTGCGCCACGGAATTGTAATCGGTGGCAAAGGACAAAAACAACCCCTGCGCGTTGCGGCCGATGCCGCCTGAAAAACGGGCCAGCCCCGAAAGCTCCGCCCGGCGGACAGGCGCCCTCTTTACCGGCACATGGGCCAGCTCTTCCTTTACGTCGCGGGAAAAGGGCATTGGCGTCCCTCCTCATGCGTCCTTGTCGTCGGCCTGGCCGATACGGTCCATCAGAATGTCCCTGTGGGACAGCTCCACCACCTGCCCCGAAGCCGCCAGCGCGTCGCCCAGCGCCTGCGCCATCGCCACCGAACGGTGCATCCCCCCGGTGCAGCCAACGGCCACCATCACGTTGTCGCGGCCCTCCTTCAGATAAAAGGGCAGCAGCGTCCTCAAAAGCTCGGTGACCTTCTCCAAAAAATACTTGGACTCGTTAAAACCCAGCACGTACTCGCGTACCGGCTCGTCCAGCCCCGTCAGCCGCTTGAGCCGCTCAATATAATACGGGTTGGGCAGAAAGCGCATGTCGAAAATCAAATCCGCGTCCAGCGGCACCCCGTACTTGTAACCGAAAGATATAATCGATACAAGCGGCCAGATGATCTTTACGTCCCCCATGTAAATCTTGCGAAGCGCGCTTTTAAGCTGGCGCGCCGACAGCTTCGTGGTGTCGATCACCCGGTCGGACATCTGCTTGAGCGGCTTGAGCATCCGCTCCTCCTTCTCGATGGCCTCCTCCAGCATCATCTGGCCAGAAAGCGGATGGTTCCGCCGCGTCAGGTCGTAGCGCCGCACGATCGTCCCGATATCCGCGTCCATGTACAGGAGATCAAACTCAATGCCCCGCTCGCGCAGCTTGTCAAGCACCGAATAGATATTGCCGAAAGATTCGCCCCCCACGCGGATGTCCACGCCGATGGCCACCTTTTCATACCGGCCCTCCTGCTGTACGCACAGATCCACAAACGTGGGGATCAATTCCGGCGGAAGGTTGTCCACGCAGAAAAAGCCCATGTCCTCAAAACTGTTGAGCGCGGCGCTCTTGCCCGCGCCGGAAAGCCCCGTAACGATGATAAATTTCATGCGCAATTCCCCTATGCTCCAATTTGGCTGCCGCCTTTGCGACAGCCTCCGAAAAAATGAATGATTCATTTTTTTCGGTTTTGCACGTTTTCCCTGCATTTCTAAAATGCGGCCGGGAAAACGCGTAAGGAACGGATTTTGCAGGCAAAATCCTTCCGAAACCACCGCACAGGTCGCTGGTTTCGATTGTATATGAAGGGGCCGCGGCCCCTTCATGCATCCCCGGGACTTGCAGGTACTTTTTCGGGCAAGCTAATTCCCCTATGCTTCAATGTTGACGATGCGGCCGGGGTCGATGCCGGCCCGCTGTGCCTGCTGCAGCGCGCGCTCCACATGCCCCACGCGATCGGGCCGGTGCGCGTCGCTGGACACGACAAACTTCGCGCCGGCGTCCTGCGCGGCCCGCAGGCTGTCCAAATCCATCGGATGGCGCTGGTTGATTTCAATCAGCGTGCCCCGGCGCGCCGCCACCGGCGCCGCACGCTTCATGTTCACGGGAATATATTCCCCAGGATGCGACCAAATATTGATGGGATACCGCTCCAGCGCCGCCATGTAGGCGTCCGTGACCCGCTCCCGGAACGCCTCCCGCCGCATGAAGGGCAGCAGGCCCCGCACATTGACGGCGAAAAAATCGCGGAGGCTCTTCATCCTGACGCCCCGGTGGTAACCCATGACGATGATGTCCAGCCGGTCCATCAGGTCCTGGTCCAGGTCCGTGGTACCGTCCAGGGACAGAAGATTCGCCTCGACGCCCATCAGTACGCGAATCCTGCCCTCAAAGGCTTTTTCGGCCTGCCTGATGTCCCGCCGCAGATTGGAAAGCTGGCTGCGCCGCACGCCGAAAAAATGATGGGCCAGCCCGTGGTCGGTGATGGCCACCTCCTCAAGGCCCAGCGCGACCGCCGCCTGCACGTTCTCAAAGACGGTGCCCTTTCCGTGGCCGTTGCGGCTGTAAACGCTGTGGGTATGAAGATCCGCGATCAGTCTCAACTCAGTCTCCTATCTCCCCCAAAAAACGCAGCTCGCTCTGCAGCATCACGCCGCACTTTTCATAGACGGTCCTTTGTATGTGCTCCACAAGGCGCTTGACCTCCAGGGCCGTGGCGCCGCCGGTATTGATGATGAACCCCGCGTGCTTGATGGATACCTGCGCGCCGCCGATGCTGTAACCCTTCAAACCCGCCTCCTGTATGAGCCTGCCGGCAAAATCGTCTGGGGGCCGCTTGAAAACGCTGCCGGCGCTGGGATACGTCAGCGGCTGCTTCTCCGCGCGGCGCCGCTGGCAGTCGGTGATCTTGGCGCGTATCTGCGATTCGACGCCAGGCGTAAGCTCCATGACGGCCTCCAGGTACACCTCGCCGGGCAGAATCCCGCTGCGGCGGTACCCGAAGCCGATATTCTCCTTCGTCCAGAGCTTCTCGTTCCCGTTTTGATCCAGGCCGCGCACCGCCACCACCACCTGGCTCATCTCGCCGCCGTAGGCCCCGGCGTTCATCACCAGCGCGCCGCCGAGCATCCCCGGTATCCCCGCGGCGAACTCAAGGCCGCAAAGGCAGTGGTACGCCGCCGCCGAGGACAGACGCCTCATCAGCGCCCCGCACTGGGCGGTGATGCGGTTGCCGTCAACCATAATGGAGCCCATCTTCCTGTCGATGCGGATGATCACGCCCCGGTACCCGTCGTCGGAGACCAGAAGATTGGTGCCGTTGCCCAGGATGAAGTAATCCAAATCATTTTCACGGCAGAACCTGACGGCCGCGCCGGCTTCCTCCGGGCTTTTGGCACTGACCATGATGTCCGCCGGGCCGCCGATTTTAAAGGACGTGTAGCGTGAGAGCGGCACGTTCTCCTCCACGGAGCCCGGAAGCAGTTTCTTCAGTTGTCCGGCTTGATGTCGCATCGGTTTTCGGTACCTTTCCGCTGGAGAAATCCCTATAAGCGCCCCGTGGGTTATCTTGGGATTTCTTTATTTTAATGATACACCATTTCGGGTATTTGCACAAACGCTAGGGCAGAAGAAGATGCGCCCGCAGCGCCGCTGTGGCGGAGGCGTCCCCGCGGATGGACGCCTGGGCCAGCGACGCCGCCTGGCCGCGCTTCGACGCCCAGAGAAGCGCCCCCGGCGCGTAGAGTTCTCCCGAATCGGCGCTCTTTTGAAGCGCCGCCATATGGGGATGGTCGCTATACAGGTTTTCGTCGCTTGGAATCACCGGCAGCATCCCCACGTCCGTACACCGCGCCTGCGCCTGCGGGCTGCGAAGATACTCCACGAACGCCTCGCACATCTCCCGCGCCTGCCCCTGGGGCCGGGCGGTGATGCCCATGTAGTGCATCTGGTCGGTGAAATTCTCGCCCTGCCCGGGAAGGGGCAGCACCAGGGTCTCAAAGCCCCTGCCCGCGTCGCTCATCGTGCGCATCCGGTAAAGCGTGTACTGGCTGGCCACAATGGCGGCGCTCTGCTGGGAGGAAAAACTGCTCCAGGCGTCGGCCTGGCTCATCACCTGGGCGCCGGATATGGCGGCCTCCCCGGAAAGTTTCACCGCCAGGGCCACCGCTCCGGCGTTGTACGCCTCGTCGCTGGCCACCAGAGGGATCATGGTCCTGCCGCTTCGCCCTCCGGGAACTTTTACCTCGGCCAGCCTGGAGAAAATCTCCTGCGCCTCCTTTGCGCTCCAGTCCTTCATCTGGACGTCCAGGCCCGCCGTGCCCCAGGCGCTCTTGTTGATCAGCACCACGTAGCCGCCGCGAAGGTACGGCGCCGCCACCAGCGCGCCGCCGGCGGCGCCGGAAGCCTCCAGCTGGGGGATCACCGCCGCGGGCGCCTCCTGCTGCTGATCCGGACCATCCGCCTCGGCCTGGGGCGCCGCAGGCCCGGCGATATCGGTCAGAATCCGCGGCTCCTGCAGCATGCCGGAGGAAAACGCCACCAGGTCGGCAAGCGGGGCGCCCTCGAACCGGCTGGAATAGTACAGCTCATTCTGGGACGCGGTCATCATGCGCATCTCGATGTAGACGCCCGGGTGCAGCCGCTCAAACTCGCCGATGCGCCGCTTGAGCCACGCGGCCCGGCTGCCGATGCCCACGTCGGCGCCGGGCAATACGTGCATCATCAGCACCCCCGTCCACTCGGGACGCTCAAGCCCCGGCTTCTTCGGGCGCTGGGGCCAGGGCACCTGGCTGAGTACCGGCGCAATGCAAAGAAGGACCATTACAATGGCGCCGGCAATGCCGCGCACGGTCTTTCGTCTGTTCATAGGACAAAACCCTCCCGCAGCATCATATGGTTTTGGGCATTGGGTTATGAGTGAATCCTCTCCCCGGCGCCCGCCGATGGGAAAAACTTTTCATGAATAAAAACCGCGCCGCCATTGCACGGCCATACAAAGTCCCTTATAATGAAAGCGGACGAAGGGCAGAAGGCCCGTCCGAAACCGTCAAAAAACATCGTTTTTTGACGGAGCTGCCAGGAATTTTCCTGCTGCAAAAACCGATGAACAGTTTTTGCAGCGGCCGGAAAATCCTGAAAGGAGCACCCTAAAGGGCAGGCCTGTGCTGCAGCCGCGCAGGGTCGGCCCCCTTGGGTCTGTCGATCTACGGCCAAGAGCTGCCTTCGGCGGTTGCCTATCTTCGCGTTAAGAGCCGCGGCTGTGCCGCGGTTACGCTCGAAACGAATCTGCGGATTCAGCCGAAACGCTCGCTGCGGCTCGCAGCCTTGCCCACAGAATTGAAATTAAGGGGCTTCGCCCCCTAATAACCCCCAAAGAACTTTTCCGACAGTCTGCTAAGGGCCGAGGGCCCGTCCTCTTATTTGCTTCAACACAATCATAACCGCATGAATATCAAAGGAGGCGTTGAGTTTGACCGGTATTGAACTTTTGCGCGATAACATCGGGTTCTTTATACTCTTTGCCCTGCTGGGGCTGATCCTGCCGTCCATCCGGCCCGCCATTTACAGGGTCAAACTGTCCGACCGGCAGTTTGCGCTGCTGTTCCCCGTGCGCAATCTGGTGGAAAAAAAATGGCCGTCCATGCCGGGCATCCTGAGCATGTTCGCGCACGTGCGCGTAGACGGCGGGGTCAACGTGCTGGGCGTCATATGGTATATCTTCTACCCGGCGGCGCTGCTGGTGCTCATATTCGGTACCCTGCTGGGCCTGCTGGATGAAACGGGCGCGCGCATCATCATGGCGGTCATCGAGATGTTCTTCCTGGCCAGCATCGTCCTGGCCACCACCATCGGCATCATCATCGACAACCGCACCCGTAGAAAAGTGGCCGTCAAAAACATCACCGCCGAAGAGCTGCGCCAGCATGAACAAGGCGTGGCCGACCAGCTTTGGGAAACCCTGGAGCCGTACCAAAAACGCCTGGAGCCCCTGGGCATGCACTGGCGCATCGATGTGAAGGTCACCGACCAATTGGAACCGGACCCGGATAAAAACCCCACGTCGGTAATCATGTCCATGTTCAGCGGCCAAAACAGGAACAATCCCCACTACATCTCAAGGGCCGTCGTTACCCTGACCCGCGGCGAAGAGGACCTGCCCTTTCCCCTCAAGCGGCCCAACGACTATGAAATCATCTTCACCATGGGCTTCAGCCTGGTGCTGCACAGCCGCAAACGCGTCTGCGAATACCTGAACTTCCTTTTGATGGACGGCACGCAAGTGCTTGTCAACAGAAGCAGGCGCCAGGCAAATTAACCCTCGAGGTTTGAAATGAAAGATATCTTCGACTGCCACATGCATTCGAGCATTTCCAGCGACTCCAAGGAATCCATGGAACGCATGGTGCGCCATGGCATAAAAGCCGGCCTTTCGGGCATGATCTTTACCGAGCACCTGGACTATGACTTTCCCGGGTTTGCCCCCGGCTTCCTCATCGACTGGGAAAAATACGGCGAGCATCTGGAGGCCGTGCGCGCACAGTTCCCCGGCTTTTCCATCGGCAAGGGCATGGAGCTGGGCTTTCTGCCCGAAATAACGGAAAAAAACAGACGGGCCCTCCTGGACCATCAGGACCTGGATATGGTCATCCACTCGGTCCACGCGGTGGACGACGAGGACCTCTACGACCCGCACTTCTACGACGGCAGGAGCCGCCGCGAAGCCTACGTCAAATACATGCGCCTGGTGCTGGAATCCACCCTGGTTGCCTATCCCTACAGCGTCGTGGGGCACATCGGCTTCGTGGCCAAGGCCGCCCCCTACTCCGATCCGGTGCTGCGCCGCGGCGACGCCCCGGAGCTCCTTGACGCCGCGCTGAAAAACATCACAGAGGCCGGATGCGGCATAGAGGTCAATACCTCCGGCTACAGGCGGTGCGGCGAGCCAATCCCCTGCGGGGAAATTATCCGGCGCTACGCGCTTATGGGCGGCGAAATCGTCTCGATCGGCTCGGACGCCCATAAGGCCGACGCCGTGGGCCAGTACTTTGAGCCGGCGCTGGAATTGATCCGAAGCTGCGGGCTGCGCTATGTGGCCCGGTTTGAAAAAATGAAGCCGGTGATGATTCCCATCGGATAAATTCGAATATGCCCGCCTTCGAGGTGTTGATCTTGACATCCCTTTTTAAGGACCCGAAAAAGAAATACCGCTTGAGCGTAGGCGCCATCATCGCGTTGCCGGTTTTGACGGCGCTTTTCATCGAACTTGTCCCCATGGGGCCGGCGGCCATCGCCGCCGCTGTGGCCGTGGCGCTGGCGGCCCTTTTTCTGCTGGTGCCGTCGCTGAAACGGCAAAAGCGGGCCATGGCGCTGCAGGAGGCCCAAAAGGCCAAGCAAAAGAAAAAACGCCCCATCTATCCGGTGGGCAGCGGGCGCATCATACAGTTTCCCGGAGATAAAAAGAAGCGGTAGTATACCCGGCGGGAGAAAGGCCGGCTTGGAAGCGGAATCGCCATTGACAAAGAAAGAAGCGGAGCCATGGCTCCGCTTCTTTTTTTGTAAGGGTTTTCATGGACGCGGCATGGTCAGGTCGCGAATTACCTCCGAAGCCAGGATAAACCCCGCCACCGGCGGCACGAAGGAGACGCTGCCGGGCACCTGCCGCCTGGCCGTGCACTTTCTCGTAGTGCCCGGCGGGCAGACGCAGTTGTATTTGCAGCTCAAGGCCGCCTCCCCGCCGGGTTTCATGGGCGGCTCCCTGGAATAGACCACCTTCAGCGAGCCGATGCCCCGCGCCTTCAGCTCCCTTCGCATCACCCTGGCCAGCGGGCACACCGATGTCTGGAAGATGTCCGCCACCTCAAAGGCGGTGGGGTCCAACTTGTTGCCGGCGCCCATGGCGCTGATGACGGGCACGCCGCAGGCCTTCGCCCGCTCCACCAACACCAGCTTGGAGGATACCGTGTCGATGGCGTCCACCACGTAGCTGTACTTCGAAAGAGGAATGTCTCCGGCGTTTTCCGCGGTGTAAAAGCACTCGAAGGTCTCCACGCGGCACCGGGGATTGATCGAAAGAATCCGCGCCTTCATGACCTCCACCTTCTTTTGGCCGATGCTCTGGTGCGTGGCCATCAACTGGCGGTTGATGTTGGTCAGGCAGATTCGGTCGTCGTCGATCAGGTCAAGCGCGCCCACGGAGCAACGGGCAAGCGCCTCGGCGGCATAGGAGCCCACGCCCCCGATGCCGAAGACCGCCACGCGGGCCGCCTCAAGGCGGCCCATGGCCTCTTTGCCCAGCAGCAGCTCGGTTCTTGAAAATTCGTTCAGCATACCCGGTTCCTTTCGCGAAGAAATGACTGCATTTAATGTTACATGAAAAGCGCCGCCGTATGCAAGGGGTTCTTTTTTGCGCGGGTAGCGCGGCGTGCCGCCGGATAGCGCTACCGCAGTTTTCGCAGGCGGCTTCGCGCGGAGTTTAGATGAAGCCCTCTCATAACCCCTCAAAAAACTTTTTTGACAGGCAAAAAGCCGCCTTTCAGGCGGCTCCTTGCGCAAAAGGAAATAAAAGGAATGGATTTATTCGGAGAACAGCGGCGTGGAAAGGTAACGCTCGCCGGTATCCGGTAGTATGGCCACGATGACTTTTCCGGCGTTTTCCGGACGTTTGGCCAACTGGGTAGCCGCCCACGCCGCCGCGCCGGAGGATATGCCCACCAAGAGCCCCTCGGCCCTGGAAAGCTCCCGCCCGGTGGCAAAAGCATCCTCGTTCTTCACGCGGATGATCTCGTCGTAGATCTCCGTATTCAATACGTCCGGGACAAAACCCGCGCCGATCCCCTGAATTTTATGCGGGCCGGCCTTGCCCTCGGAAAGCACCGGGGAATCGTCCGGCTCCACCGCCACGATGTGAAGATCCGGGTTCTTGGATTTCAAAAACTCGCCCGCCCCGGTGATGGTGCCGCCGGTGCCGATGCCCGAAACGAAGATGTCTATCTTCCCATCGGTATCCTCCCAGATCTCCGGGCCGGTGGTCTCCCTGTGCACCTGCGGGTTCGCCGGGTTGTCAAACTGCCCGGGAATAAACGAATGGGGGATCTCCCCGGCCAGCTCATTGGCCTTGGCAATGGCCCCCTTCATCCCCTTGGCGCCCTCGGTCAGCACCAGCTCCGCGCCGTAGGCCTTCAAAAGATTCCTGCGCTCAATGCTCATGGTCTCGGGCATGGTCAGGATGATCCGATATCCGTGAGACGCCGCCACCGACGCAAGTCCAATGCCCGTGTTGCCGCTGGTGGGCTCGATGATCACCGATCCGCTCTTTAAAAGCCCCCGCGCCTCCGCGTCCTCAATCATGGACTTGGCGATCCTGTCCTTTACGCTGCCCGCCGGATTGTAATACTCCAGCTTGCCGATAATGCCGGCCTTCAGATCGTGCTTTTTCCCGTAGTTGGAAAGCTCCAGAAGCGGCGTGTTCCCGATCAGCTCTACCAGGCTCTTGTAAACCTTTGACATAACTATACCTCCCTTAAAATTTAAAGCTCTTTCTATAATTCATATATGTTTGATATGATATTTCGATGATAGTCCTTTATGCCTATCTTGTCAATACTTTTTTAAAAAATACATTTAAAGTATATCGAATTGGTATGCTATTGACAAGCCGTGTATTTTCGCATATGATCAAATACATATCATAAAAGTATGAAATGAGGGTTATCATTATGAGGATCTCCGCAAAGGGACGCTACGCGCTGGCCGCCGTCACCAGTATGGCCCAGCAGTACGACAGTGGGGAATACATCACCGTCATCAGTATCTCCGAAAAGCTGGGCATCTCGAAAATTTACCTGGAACAGGTTTTCGCGCTGCTCAAGCGCGGCAGCATCGTCACGTCGGTCAAGGGCTCCCAGGGCGGCTACCAATTGATGCGAATGCCCGGGCGGACAACCGTGCTGGACGTGCTCTCCGCCGTGGAAAATTCCCTCTTTGAAAGGGCGGAGGACACGGTGCCGGAAAAGGCCCCCGATATCGAGGCGGCCATGCGGTTGTCTGTGTTTGATTATCTGGACCGGTCGGTTAAAGACGCTTTGAGCAGAATAACGCTCAGTGATCTTGTGGCCGAAGCGCAAAAGCATAACAAGGACCAGGCCATGATGTTTTATATATAATTAAGGAGAGTATCTATGGATTTTTCCACCCTTTGCATACACGGAAGCGATACGAAATACGACAACACCGGCGCCATCAGCGTTCCCATTTTCCAGTCCGCCACATTCGCCCACCCCGGCGTGGGCGAAAGCACCGGCTACGATTACTCCCGGCAGCAGAATCCCACCCGCGAACACCTGGAAAAGACCATGGCCGCCCTGGAAAGCGGCGTGGACGCCATGGCCTTCGCCACCGGAATGGCCGCCATGACCGCGCTGATGGAGCTGTTTGCCCCCGGCGACCACATCATCGCCTCCGACGACCTGTACGGGGGCTCCCATCGTCTATTTTACCATATCAACGCCAAAAACGGGATCGAGTTCGACCTGGCGGATACGTCGGATATTCCCGCCGTGGAAGCGCTCATCAGGCCGCAGACCCGGGCGGTGTTCGTGGAGACCCCCACCAATCCCATGATGCAGGTGACCGATATCACCGCCGTGGCGCGGCTTTGCAGGGCGCATAATTTGCTGCTGATGGTGGACAATACCTTCCTGACGCCGTGCCTTCAAAGGCCCATTGAGCTGGGCGCCGACATCGTGATCCACAGCGGCACCAAGTACCTGGGCGGCCACAACGACACGCTGGCCGGGTTCCTGGTGGTGGCCGACGCGGGCATCGCCGAGCGCCTGCGCTTCATCTACAAGACCACGGGAGGATGCCTCTCCCCCTTTGACAGCTGGCTTTTGATCCGAGGCATCAAGACATTGGCCGTGCGGATAGAGCGCCAGCAGCAGACCGCCGTCAAAATCGCCGAATTTCTGTGCAGGCATCCCGGGGTCAAAAAAGTTTTCTATCCGGGACTTGCGGACCATCCGGATTATGAAATCTCCAGGAGGCAGGCCAGCGGCTTCGGGGCCATGATCTCCTTTGAGACCGACTGCGAGGAGACGGCGCTTAAAGCCCTGGAGCGGGTGAGCCTGATCCAGTACGCGGAGAGCCTGGGCGGCGTGGAGAGCCTGATCACCTACCCGATGCTGCAGACACACGCCGACATACCCGAAGATGAGCGGGAAGCCAAGGGCATCAACAAGCGGCTGCTGCGCCTGTCGGTGGGGCTGGAAGCCGCTGATGACCTCATCGCCGACCTGCGCCGGGCGCTGGAAGAAGCGTAAAACAGACAGAAAGGAAGTGCGCCGTGAGCATCGATGCATCGCGCATGATTGAGAACTTTACCGAACTGGTGGCCATAGACAGCCCGTCCTTTGAGGAAAAACAGATGGGCGAATACCTGAAGGGATGGCTGGAGGACCTCGGTTTCAGCGTCTATCAGGACGACGCGGGGAGCCGCCTGGGTGGCAACTGCGGGAATGTCTACGGCTTTTTGGACGGGGAGAAGTCCCTTCCCCCGCTGCTGTTCTGCGCCCACATGGACACGGTGGAGCCTGCAAGGGGCAAGAGGGCCGTCATCGGAAAGGACGGGACCATCAAAAGTCGCGGCGATACGGTGCTGGGCGCCGACGACTGCGCCGGCATCGCCGCCATCATCGAGGCGCTGCGCGCCATAAGGGAGCAGAAACTTGCGCACCGCCCCATCGAGGTGCTCTTTACCGTGGCCGAGGAGGCCTACTGCAAGGGCGTGGCCCAGTTCGACCTCTCAAAAATCCGCTCTGAGGAAGCCTACGTGCTGGACCTGGCCGGGCCCGTGGGCTCGGCGGCCTACCAGGCGCCCAGCATACTGTCCTTTACCGTGACGGTGCGCGGGAAGGCCTCTCACGCGGGCTTCGCGCCGCAGGAGGGCGTGCACGCCATCGCCGCCGCCGCGCAAGCGCTTTGCGGCCTTGCGCTGGGACGCGTCGATGCGGACACCACCGTGAATGTCGGGATCATCAAAGGCGGCCTGGCCACCAACATCGTCCCCGACCGCTGCGTGCTGGAAGGCGAAATCCGAAGCTATGTCCACTACAAGGCCGAAACGCAGGCTGATCTGGCGGAAAAACAGTTCCGCGAGGCCGCCGAAGCCATGGGCGCCGCGGTGGATTTTGATTTAACCACGCATTTTTACGCGTATGAGACGCCGAAGGACCACCCGGTCATCCGGCGCTTTGAGAAGGCCTGCGCCGCGCAGGGCCTGTCCGCCGCGCTGGAGGCAACATTCGGCGGCAGCGACAACAACGCCCTGGTGCGCCATGGTATCGCCGGCATCGTGATCGCCAACGCCATGAACCGGTGCCACAGCCTGGACGAATACACCACCGTGGACGAACTGACCCGCATCGCCCGTTTGACGCTGGATCTGATGACAAGCGACTTTTAAGTGAGTGAACGCCATGAAAAATCCTCTGAACTACCAGACAACCGAATACGACTGCGGCCCCACCACCATGATCAACGCCATCAGCTATCTGTTCAAGCGCGAAGAGATACCGCCGGACGTGATCAAGCACATCGTGCTCTACGGCCTGGACGCCTACAACGAAAAGGGCGAGTCCGGCAAGCACGGCACCTCCCAGATGGCCATGGCCTTTATAGCCAGCTGGCTCAACCAGTTCGGAAAGGTCAAGCAGTTTCCCATCCTGTGCCAGTACCTCACCGGGCCGGAAGTGTTTATCAGCCAAAGCAGCCGGATCGTCTGCGCGCTGCAGCAGGGCGGCGCCGCGGTGGTCCGCTTAAAGTATGAGGTCTGGCATTACGTGCTTCTGACCGGCGCCGACGACCGGTACGTCTACCTGTTCGACTCCTACTACCGCAAGAGGCCCTTCGCGGCAAAGGGCATCGATATCATCAAGGGCCAGCCCACCAAAATGAACCGCCGGGTGGCCTACGACGTGCTCAACGGCACCGGCCGGTCCACCTACGCCATGGGCCCGGAGCAGAGCCGCGAGGCCGTCATCCTCTTTAACTGCGATACGCAGAAAACCCCCGCCGACACCATCGAATATTTCATATAATGAAAAGGGCCCGGCCACGGGATGCGACGCATCCCGTGGCCGGGTTTTTTTATGGACACGCCGCCGATGGCAGGCCATAGGCAAATTTGCGGTTTGCCTGCGGCGCTTGATGGTATATAATGAGACGGTGAGGAGTGATATGATGCAGACCTTAATGAAAAGACTGCCCGGCATCGCGCTTGCGGCGCTGATCGCCGCCGGGGCATGGCTCATCGGCAGATGGCTTCCTGTGATGGGAAGCCCCATTGCCGGCATTCTCCTGGGCATGCTCCTGGCCTTTTGGAAAAGGCCCGCCGCCCTGGATGCCGGCATCGCCTACACCTCCAAGAAGCTGCTGCAATACGCCATTATCCTGCTGGGGTTCGATATGAACCTGGTTCATATCGTAAGATCGGGGGGGCAGACCCTGTTTTTGATGGCCTTTACACTCACCGCCGCCTTCCTGTCCGCATTCCTTCTGGGAAAACTGCTGAAAGTGGATCGGCACACCAACATCCTCGTGGGGGTGGGCACCGCCATCTGCGGAGGCTCCGCCATCGCCGCCGCCGCGCCGGTGATCGGCGCGAAGAATGAGGATGTGGCCCGCGCCATATCCACCATCTTCCTCTTTAACGTACTGGCCGCCTTCCTGTTCCCGCTGACCGGGCACGCCCTGAAAATGGCGGACGCCCCCTTCGGGCTTTGGGCCGGCACCGCCATCAACGATACCTCCTCGGTGGTGGCTGCGGGCTATACCTTCAGCGACGCGGCGGGCCATCAGGCGGTGATCGTGAAACTGACGCGGACGCTGATGATCATCCCCGTCACGCTGGCGCTGGCCCTATATACCGCAAGAAAACAGGCGCGGGAAGGCGGCGCCGGCTATAAATTCTCCAACATCTTTCCGTGGTTCGTGCTGGGCTTCATCGCCGCCTCGGTGATCGGCACCCTCGTGCCCATGCCCGAAGGGACCGGTAAATTCCTGGCGCAGGCCGGAAAATTTTTGATCGTGATGGCCATGGCCGCCATCGGCCTGAACACCAACATCGTCAAGCTGGTAAAAAGCGGGTGGCGCGCCATCCTTTTAGGCTTCGGCTGCTGGGCGGTGCTGTCGGTGACGTCGCTTGCGGTGCTGTCCTTTATTTTAAAATTTTAGTCCGGAAGGGACTTTTTATTCGGATTGCTGGGATGCCAGCCCTTTTTGACGCGCTCCTCCTGTTCAAACAGCTCCCGGATGCCCCAAAGAAGTGAGAAACCCAGCACGGCGCACAACGCCGAGACCACCAAAGAGGCGATAAACACCGAGCCGATAACGCAGCCAAGGCCCAGCACGCCAAACGCGGGCCACGCCTTTTTGCCTATATAGTATTCGGTTTTAATGACCACCGGATGCAGGATGCCGATGATGATAAACGTGCCGGCGCCGATGAGGATGCCTTCCAGATTCATTTGATACTCCTTTTCCATTCCGTTTTTTACCCGGCGAATCGGCCGCCTTACAGAAAGCGCCGTTTGTTTTGCGCCGCCGCATGCGCGATGGCGGCAGCCGGATGCGTTCATGATACCATACCCGCTCTGTCAAGTCACGCCCGCCAGTGCGCGGGGCCTGTTTCCCGGGGCGGGGCGGCCGGATAGAGCTGCCCCGCAAATGTCCGGACGCAGGCGATTTCCACTCCGCGCCGACTTGGGGTATAATGGAAACAGGAAAAAAACGGGCGCCGAAGGCCCGGAAGGAGCGCATATGTTTGAGGTTTCACACGTCACCAAGAAGTACGGCAAAATCCTGGCCAACGACGACATCAGCTTCGCCGTGGGAAGCGGGCGGATCGCCCTTTTACTGGGACCCAACGGAGCGGGAAAATCCACCATCATCAAGTGCATCGCCGGGCTGCTGCGCTATCACGGGGAGATTTCCGTCTGCGGATACCCCAATAAATCCATGCAGGCGAAAAAACGCTTGGGCTACGTGCCGGAAATGCCGGCGGTGTACGATCTTTTAACGGTGGGCGAGCACCTGGAGTTCATCGCCCGGTGCTACCGTCTGGAAAACTGGGAGCAGGACGCCGAAAGGCTCCTGGAACGCTTTGAGCTCATGGAGCAGAAAAACAAGCTGGGCAAAGAGCTGTCCAAAGGCATGCAGCAGAAGGTGAGCATCTGCTGCGCGGTGCTGCATAAGCCCCAGGCCATTATCCTGGACGAGCCCATGGTGGGCCTGGACCCCCACGCCATCAAGGAACTGAAGCTGCTCCTTGGGGAACTGAAGGCCCAAGGGCTCTCCATCCTCATCAGCACCCACATGCTGGATTCGGTGGAGGACTACTGGGACGAAATCCATATCATGATGCGCGGGAAAATCGCCGCCACCCGTAAAAACGAAAACGGATCGGGTCACGAAAAATCGCTGGAAGAACTGTTCTTCGAGATCACGGAAAAGGCGGTGGACGTCTGATGAGCGCCCTGATTTACCTGTATCTGCGCACCAAGAAAAACCGGCTCAAGGAACTGCTGCGCCGCCCGCAGCGGCTGATCCCCTACGCGCTGTTCCTCGTGGCGCTGGGCATGGTGATCTTCTCGGCAAACGTCAGTGATCCCGAAGGGGTTTTCCAGCGGCGGGATAAGAGCGAACTATATGCCATCGTCACCGCACTGTACGCCATGGTGTTCCTCTCCACCAGCTTCAAGGGCTTCGGAGACGGCGCCAGCTTCTTCACCATGCCGGATATTCACTTCCTGTTCCCGGCGCCCATCTCCTCGCGGCGGATACTCTCCTACGGGCTGATCCGGCAGATCGGCACCTCGCTGATGCTGGGCGTGTTCATCATATTCCAGTACTCGTGGGTGCACCAGCTCTACGGCGTCACGTTCCTACAGCTGCTCTATGTGCTGCTGGGCTACGCGGCGGTGATCTTCTGCGGGCAGCTGACGGCGATGATCATCTACAGCTTCATCAGCGGCCGCGAAAAGCGCTCGCGCGCGCTGCGCACGGCGTTTATCGCCGTGGTGCTGGCCCTGTTGGCCTATGTAGCCAGCGCGGCGCTCCAAAACTTGGACGATACGAGCCGGATACTGCCCGCCGTCGTCTCGGCGCTGACGGCAAGCTGGGTGCGCTTCATGCCGGTCTTTGGCTGGGCGCAGAGCTTCGTGATGAGCCTTACCGCTTTCAATCTCCTCGGGGCGGCGCTGTCCCTGGCCGCCATCTGCGGCTACGTGGCGCTTTTAATCTTTGTGGTGGGCAAGATGGGCTCGGACTACTATGAGGACGTCCTCAAGGCCACGGAGGTGGCCTTCTCCGCCATCACCGCGGCCAAGGAAAACCGGCAGGCGGCGCAGGTGTCCCCCGGAAAGGTGAAGGTGGGCAAAACCGGCCTTGGCCGCGGGAAAGGCGCCTCGGCCTTCTACTACAAGCACAAGCTGGAAAACCGGCGCGCCAAGAGCTTCATCGTGGACCGGCTGAGCCTGATATTTATCCTCGTGGGGCTGGTGTTCGCGCTGTTCATGCGCTCGGAGGGCCTGATACCGGCCTTTATGTTCATGACCTACATGCAGATCTTCCAGTCCATGACCGGGCGCTGGACCAGGGACCTGTTGTTCCCCTACGTCTACATGATCCCGGAGCCTCCCTTTAAAAAGCTCGTGATGCTCCTTGGCGAGCAGCTTCGCTCATTCGCCGTGGAAGCGGTGATCGTGGCCGTGGCCATGGCCTTCATCATACCCTCCCCGCCGCTGGACCTGGCGGCGCTGGCGCTGGCCCGCTTCGGTTTTTCGGCGCTTTTCATGGCGGCCAACATCCTTCATATGCGGCTGTTCGGCTCCATGACCAACAAGGGCCTGACCATCGCCTTCTACTTCCTGACGGTGTTCATTTTAGCCATGCCCGGCATCGTGATGGCCATCGTGTTCGGGCTTGTGATGTCGCTGGGGGCGGGGCTGCCGCTTGCGATGACCTTTGTGTGGAACCTTCTCATATCCGGAATCATCCTGTTTGCGTGCAGGAACCTTTTGAATGTGGCGGAACTGAACAACCAGTAAGGGGGATAGGCCCGTGGCCCAAAAAACCGAACTGCGGAAGATACCCGGCGTGGGAGAGGCCATTGAAAAGCGCCTTTTACTCCTGGGCTATACCACCGTGGCGTCTCTGAAGGGGCAGGACCCGCAGCAGATGTACCAGCGGGATATGGCGCTTTCAGGCGCGCCGCTGGACCGCTGCCTGCTCTACGTCTACCGCCTGGCGGTGTACTTTGCCGAAAATAAGACGCACGACGCGGAAAAGCTCAAGTGGTGGAATTGGAAGGATTGAACCGGTTATCCCGGGGCTGTGCATTTTATATGCGCCTGTAAAAGAGGCGACCTTATGCGCGCCTCCGAGGCCGTCAAAAAACCATGTTTTTTGACGGGCATGCCAGGGTTTTTCCTGCTGCAAAAACCTCTCATAGGTTTTTGCAGCGGCCGGAAAACCCTGAAAGGAGTGGGCTGCGGCCGCACATGTCGCCCTTGCCCACGGAATTTAAATTAGGGGGCTTTGGCCCCCTAATAACCCCCAAAAGGACTTTTTTGACAGTCTAAGAGGTGCTCTTATGCGCGCCTCCGGTGGACAGGCGGGCTTAATTACGATATGATTAAAGGCAGTATTTGGTATGAAATTAAATAGCGGAGGTGCATCGGTTTGAAGGATATTTTTGTAAACCTGAAACGTTTTGACGTGCCCAGAAGCCTGGGCGGCGTCTGCCAGAAGGATGATCCCAGGGCGTGGATCATGTGGATCATCGATGAGTGCGTGGCGCTGGGCCTGGGAGAAATGGATGGGGCGAAACTCTCGTTTCTTTTGCCCGAGGCGCTGATCCTCACGGCGCTGGAGCGGCTTTCCGCTTACCCAAAGGAGAAGGCGCGCAGCATCGCCGTGGGCGTGCAGGGCGTGTACCGCCAGGATATCGCGCCGGGCGGGAATTTTGGCGCCTTCACCACGCTGACGCCGGCCAAGGCCGCCAAAAATCTGGGCGCCAATCTGGCGATCATCGCCCACAGCGAGGAGCGGCGGGATAAGCTGGCCGTCATCGCCGCCTACG
>JBMNQS010000027.1:0-24830 GCA_050944255.1 Christensenellales bacterium
CCTTGGCCCCGCCGGAGGCAAGCGTTCTAAGCCGGGCGCTGCCCGGACCCGCTTAAGGCTCCGCCTTAAGAATCCGCTTAGAACCTTTTCTGGAAGAAAAGGTTCTAAGGACTCCAAAAGACTTTGATTTCGCTTCGCGGGCAGGTTATCGGGGCTATGTTTTAACTGCCTGCAAATGACCGCTTGAGGGCATTTGCATAAATGGGTCCAGGGACGATTGTCCCTGGCGGAATCCAAAGGCGGAGCCTTTGGCCACCGGAGGCAAGCGTTCTAAGCCGGGCGCTGCCCGGGCTCGCCTAAGGCTCCGCCTTGAGAATCCGCTTAGAACCTTTTCTGGAAGAAAAAGGTTCTAAGAACTCCAAAAGACTTTAATACGCTTCGCGGTGATGGAATGAGATAAAGGGGAAGATTCGGAAGCGGAGGTATCCGCCTTGATTCGCAGCGGCAAATAGGATATTCTTTTATATAGATGCAGTGCGCGGAGGAATTCGTAAGGAATTTAAATATTTAAACCTTTGGAAAGTTCCCGCGAAGCGAAATAAAGTTTCTTGGGGGATTCCAAAGGGGGATTCTTTTCAAAGAATCCCCCCTTTGGCCGCCGGAGGCAAAAACCACCGCTAAGGAGGATGCATATGATACCGACGGTTGATTTTCTGGGGACGCAGGTTTCCCGGCTGATTCTGGGCGATAATTCCATGGTGGGCTTATCCTACATCCCCAAGCAGCACAAGAGCGCGGAGATGCTGGATTTCTGGACAGGGGACCGCGTGGTCAAGGCGCTGTTTGAGGCACAGCACTGCGGTTACAACGCGTTTATGGCGGTGGCCGATCCGTTCATCCTGCGCTGCATCCGCCAGTACAAAAACGAGGGCGGCACCATGCACATCATGTTCCAGACGTATCCGCCGGTGGACCTGGACGTGAACATCGTGCAGATGCGGCCGCTGAACCCCATATTGGTATATCATCAGGGCACCACGGCGGATATCTGGCTGGAGGAGGGGAAGGTTCGCTTCCTGCGCGAGCGGATCAGGCGGCTTCGTGATATGGGCCTGCCCACGGGCCTGGCCACCCATGTACCCGAAGTGCTCTTTCGGGCCGAGGACGAGGACTGGGGCCTGGATTTTTATATGACGTGCCTGCAGAACAGCCGCAAGTACGAGACGGAGGAAAGCACGTTCCTCACCGGCAAGGAAAAGACCATCCGGTTCCGCCTTAAGGACCGGCAGGTGATGCTCGGCGCCATCCGGCAGATCGATAAGCCGTGTATCGTATTTAAGATCTTCGCCGGCGGCCAGATGTTCTACGACAGGGACCCGGCGGAAATCCCCGGCATGATCGAGCAGTCCATGCGCGAGGTGTATGAAGGCATCAAGCCGGGGGACATCGTGCTGGTGGGCGCTTTCCAGAAATACCATAACCAAGTGCGCGAGAATGCGCAGATTGCCGAAAGGGTGCTGGAAGAATTGGCGGCGGGCGCGGATTGAATAAAAAAACATCTCCGGTGCGGGATTTATAAAGAAGTAAGGGAAAGGCCGGTAATGTAAAGGAAAGCTCACAAAATCGCATGCGCAAACGGGTGCCCAGGCTGTCTGCGGCACCCGTTTTTGCTTTTGAAGAGGGTATTTACATGGTTTCTAATGCGTTGCGTCTAAAAACGGCTGTATAATCTTATGTAATTTTTCACTGTGCAGCACGTAGCTTGCATGGCCTTCACCTTCCAAAATTTGAAGAACGCTGCCCGGTATGTTCCTTGCAATCGTTTTTGTGTGCGCCTCTTTTACAAGATCTTTGCTTCCGGCCAATATGAAAGTCGGCGTAATGATCCTGCCTAAGCTGGCTTCCGCGATATTGGGCTGTGTTACCATCAATTTGAATTTCCGGCTTCGTGTGAAAAAATAAATGATTTTCATTAGAGCCGCATAAACGGCCTTTATGCCGTCAGGCCGGATATTGGCGCCGCTGATGATCAGTTTGGAAAGCATATGAGGGTATTCGATCGCCAATAGAATCCCGATGATGCCGCCGTCGCTAAACCCGTAAAGTATGGGTTTTTCTACGTTTAACGCTTGTATAAACGCGGCAATATCATCCGCCATAGAGTTGTAATCAAGATTTTTCACCCTGTCGCTTTTTCCATGATCCCGGCTATCGATGGCATACACCGTGTAATTTTCAGAAAGTTGTTTTGTCAGCACATCAAAAATAGTGTGGTCTTCTCCGTTGCCATGCAGCAAGATAATCGGGTTGCCCTTTCCGCTTTTTTCATAAAACAGCCGTATTCCATTCACTTTTACAAACATACAACGCTCCTTAAAAATTTAAAAATGATATACGTTTATCCGGCTTATCCCGGAAATGACCGGAATGTATACATCATTTTATCATCGGGCCGGCTGAAATTCCAGCGTAGCTGCGCCTGTTTCAGGCGGCGGCACAAGAGGCCCGGTGCCGATGCGTTGCCATATCTCAGGCTTCCGGCGGCGGCCGTGGAAGCCTGCAGGCAGACGCTTGCAGGCAAGCGTCTGCCTGCAGGGCGTAAGCCGCACGAGCATCGCGCGATGATGCGTACATGCCTGCGTTTGGGCATGTACGCATGGGCAGGCTTTCTTTTTAAATATACGGGAGACGGCGCGCAAACGCTTTGGACGCAAGTTGCATAGGATGAATATATCCGGTTTATAAGTTCTGTCCGGACAACGTCCGCGCGAAGGAAGGGGGAAGCGTGCAAATGAACTTCCTGTGCAATCTCGGAAGGCGCCTGGCAGCCATTGTGCTGATTATACTGGGTGTTATCCTGCTTCTGTTTGCGCTGCCTGGCTGGTTCTGGCTGCTGCTTTTAGCCATAGCGGTCATTGTGGTGGGAGTATGGATGCTTTTGTGTTAGGCGGATACTTCAAAGCGCCTTGAAATTTAAAACTACGCGGGCGGCTGCGGCCGCCCGCGTATTGATTCACGGCGTACTAAAGGTATTGATCCACGTTGCTCTTATCGATTAACACGGACTCCACCAATATATCTTTTTGCTCAAGCGTTTCGCCGCCAAGGACCTTATACATGGATTCCATGGCCATTTTGCCAAGAAGGTCGGGGAACTGCGCCGCCGTACAAAGCTGAGCGCCCGCCTTCACGCGCGCCTTGCCGTCCTGGGAACCGTCAATGCCGGTGACGAGAATCTGGCCGGTCTTGCCCGCCGCGTCCACTGCGGCGCAAGCGCCCTGAGCGGTGGGATCGTTATGCATCCATAACCCATCCAGATCGGGATCGGCCTGAAGAAAATCCTCCACGGCGGCCAGCGCCGCGTCCACGCTGCCCAGGCCCGCGTGCGTATTGACAACTTCGATATCCGGATATTCGGCCAGCGCCTCGTCCCGGCCCTCTATGCGCAGGCGGACGCCGGCGTTCAGGGGATTGGCGTAGAGGGCGACCTTACCTTTTCCGCCCAGCGCCTCCGCCAGGGCCTTCATGGACATATACCCCATCTGCTTGTTGTTGGATATCACCGTCGCGGTGGCCTCATCCTGGTTTTCACAGCCGGAATCAATGATAATCACCGGCATGCCGGCTTTCACGCACATGTCAACGGAGTTGACGCTGCCCTGGAAGTCGGTGCAGACCAGAAAGATGCCGTCGTAGCCCTGGTTGATGCAGTCTTCAACGGTATTGACTTCCTTTTGCAGGTCTGCCGCCGAGTCGAATGTAACCAATTCGTCGCCGTCGTTCAGAGCGGCTCTAAGCCCTTCCTCCATGGTGACGTAGAAGGGATTGCCCATGTTGATGGGCAAAAATGCGAATTGCCGCGCCTGGGGCGCGGGCTCGCCCTGCGAAGGCGCGGGCGCCGATACAGAGGGAGGCGGCGAAAGCGTCTGCTCCTCGCCGTTCCCGCAACCTGCCAGCATTGCGGCGGCCAGTGCCGGAACCAACAGCAAAAAAGCCCAGTGGATGCGCTTTTTCTTCAGTATTTTTTTCATGTTCACTTTCTCCTTTAAATTTGTTCTGCCGCATGGGTGATCCACTTGTCTGCATGTTCAATGAAAATGGCGCTTTTATCGACTAAAATGTGAGAGGCCCGCTTTCATTCAGCCATTTTATCATCTCCTTTGCTTTTGTTTTCGTATGATGCTTTTAAATCCTGATCCCCGTGCAATTGTATTCCCGTTGAAAATATGTTATAACAAAATGCCGTCCGCCGTTTAATTGTCTATATTATCCGATGGGAAGTGTTTTTTGTCAATCGGTACAAGCGGCTTTACATGCTGAATTTTAAAGTTGTTAATTCAATCATTTCGCCTCGCAGGTGCAGGGCCATCCGCCTTTTTTGCCGAGGTTTGCCGGAAGCACTTTTGAAGACAAGTGCCTGCGCGGCCACAGCCGAAAGATTGGAGGACGTTTGCCCTTATAGTGATGATGGGCCTCCTTTAACAAAGGGGAGGCCGCAAGTCCGACAGGATTTTTCCTGGCCTGAAGAGGTGAACGCACTGTCCGCGCAACAAAAAACGGCACCGGGTGCCGTTTATATGTACAGGGTTCACGATGCGTATGGACAAAGAGACGCCGATTTTAAAATCAAACCTTGATGGACAAGCCAAAATTGTAAGATTTTATCGAAAATTGCGCATGATCGCGCATCCGGCGTAATACTTATTTCATGGGGCGCTGTACTTTGCCCGAACGCATGCAGCGCGTGCAGACACGAAGCGTGCAAGGGGTGCCGCGTACAACGGCGCGAATCCGCTGAATGTTGGGAGCCCATACGCGGCGGGTCTTTTTGTTGGAATGGCTGACGTTGTTGCCCGACGCCATCCCTTTGCCGCATACTTCGCAATAATTGGCCATGGTCCTCGTCCCTCCTGACTGTCGTTAGCTTAAAGTCAAAACACAAGCTATTATAGCATCAGTGTGCGCCTTTGGCAAGAAAAACAATCGCTTTTCTTCCCGGGGAAAATACTTTTCTCCCGTAAACGCAGCGGGGCGCCAAACCCAAGGCAAAATTTCTTGCGGATATAGAAAAAATAGGGTATGATACTAACAGGTGTCTCCCAAATATCGTCCGCAAAATAAGCGGAGATCTTTCGCACTGCCCGAGCCTGCAGCGCGAAAGCCCGAGAGACCTCAAAAACGGAAAAGCCACCGCTTTTCGCGTATTTTGAAGGCGAAGGAGGGATCCAATACAATGCCTTCTGAAATTAAAAACGATTTGGGTACCATCGCGTTTTATGACGCAGCCATCGCTATGCTGGCCGGCCTCGCGGTAGTCGAATGCTACGGCGTTGTCGGTATGGCCGCCACCAGAGCCACGGACGGCCTGAGCGAACTTCTGAAAAGAGAAAACATCAGTCGTGGCGTGAAGGTCACAACCCAGGGCGACCAGGTCGCCATCGACCTTTATGTGATCGTGGAATACGGCACCTCCATTACAGCCGTATCCTCCAGCGTCATCGACACAGTGAAATATAAAGTGGAATCACTTATGGGCATATCCGTTGCCCGCGTCAATGTTCACGTACAGGGAGTGCGCGTCTGATCGCGTCCTACGTGACAATGGTTTATAGTTTGGGAGGACTGCGATCAAATGATCGATTCAATTAACGGTGCGATGCTCCGGGAAATGTTCTACGCCGGCCACGGCCTGCTGGAAGAAAACCGGGAAGCCATCGACGTACTCAATGTGTTTCCCGTGCCCGACGGGGATACGGGAACCAATATGTCCATGACATTGTCTGTGGCCATAGGCGAAGTCCGCCAGCTGCAGTCAAACCAAGTGGAAAAAGTTGCCTCGGCCATGAGCCGCGGCGCTCTCAGAGGCGCCCGCGGCAACTCCGGCGTCATCCTGTCCCAGATCTTCCGCGGCTTTGCAAAGGGCCTGGAAGGCGTGGACAACATTACCTCCGCCGAGCTCGCGCAGGCCCTTACCTCCGGCGTGGAAATGGCCTATAAGGCCGTCATGAAACCCCGTGAAGGCACCATACTCACCGTCGCCCGGTCCGCCGCCGAGTACGCCACGCGCTTTGCCAGACGTCAAAAGGACTTATCATTATTTTTATCCAATATCATCGACGAGGCGGAACGCACGCTGCAAAAGACCCCCGAAATGCTGCCGGTGCTCAAAGAGGCCGGCGTGGTGGATTCCGGCGGGCGCGGATTTATTGTCATCCTGGCAGGCTTCAAAATGGCCCTGGACGGCGAGGAAATGACATTTGAGTACAGCGAGCCGTACACACAGACGCCCCAGCATGTGGTGCAGAGCTTCCAGGCCACAGAGGACATCGAGTTCGCCTACTGCACGGAGTTCTTCGTGACCAACCTCAGAGACGATGTGGACGACGATATGGTGCGCAGCTTCCTTGAAAAGCTGGAGCGCGTCGGCGACAGCGTGGTGGTGGTCCGCGACGACGACCTGATCAAGGTGCACGTCCACTCCAACGTGCCGGGCAAAATCCTGCAGCTGGCGCTGCGGATGGGCGAATTGTCCACCATCAAGATCGACAACATGAAAGAGCAGCACAGGACCCTCACCGACGTGGCTCCGCCGGCGGAAAAAGCGCCCGAACCCGTAGCGCTCAAGCCCTACGGCATGATGACCGTCTGCGCCGGCGACGGCGTCAAGGCCATCATGAAGGACCTGGGCGTGGATGTGGTGGTCTCAGGCGGCCAGACCATGAATCCCTCCACGCAGGACCTCCTCTCGGCCGTCGAAAGCGTGCCCGCCGAAACGGTGTTCGTCTTTCCCAATAACGCCAATATCATCCTGGCGGCCCAGCAGACGGTGGAGCTCACCGAGAAAAATGTGGTGGTGATCCCTTCCAAAACACTGCCCCAGGGCATCGCCGCCATCATTACCTTTGACCCGGACGCTTCCGTCGAGGATAATCAGAGGGAAATGTCCGAGGCCATGAGCGACGTGCTGACCGGCGAGGTCACCTACGCGGTGCGCGATACGTCCGTCAATTCCCACAAGATCCGTCAGGGCGATATCATCGGCATCGGCAACGGCCAGATGCTCTGCGTGGGAAACGACGTGGAAAAAGTCGCCATAGAACTGGTGGAGAAGCTGCTGGATGAGGATAAGGAAGTCATCACCATCTTCTACGGCGAGGACGTCTCCGAAGAGCAAGCCCAGGCCCTTTGCCAAAAACTCGAGGAAAACCACCGGGACTGCTCGGTGGAAGTGCATTTTGGCGGCCAGCCGCTTTACTACTATATTGTGTCGGTAGAATAACAGAGAAAATAATGGGGATAGGCGCATTTGCATTGACTTTGTCCATGCTTTTTGGACAATCCGTTTTTTCGCAGCGAAGGAGGGATATTTTGCAGACACCGATCATGCACATAAAGGGTGTTGGCCCCAAAAGGGCCCAGCTTCTGGAACAGATGGGTATCCGGACCAGAGGCGATTTGCTCAGCTATATCCCCAGGGCCTATAAGGATATGTCCAACCATAAGCGCATATCGTCACTGGCGCCCGGCGAGGAGGCGCTGTTTGTGGCCAGTGTGGCCGCCGAGCCGCGTTTAAGCCGCGCCCCCGGCCGCAGGCTTCAGGTTCTGCGCGTGCAGTTGGAGGACGAGACGGGCAAGGTGGACGCCGTATGGTTCAACCGCCCCTACCTGAAAAAGACGCTGCGGCCCGGCACCAAATGGCGCTTCTTCGGCAAGCTGGATACCCGCATGGGGCGCATTGTGCAAAGCCCCGTCGTGGAGCCGGTGACCGACGAATCGGCGGCGGACGACGCGCTGCAGCCGGTGTACACGTTGCCCAAGGGCCTGGCCCAAAAGACCATGCGCGGCATCGTCCGCGAAGCGCTGGCCACGCTGGAGAGCATCTATGACCCCTTCGATGAGCAGATACGAAGGGACCATACGCTGTGCGGGCGCGAGTTCGCGCTGTGGCAGATCCATTTTCCCGACAATATGGACAGTTGCCGCAAGGCCAAGCGGCGCTTGGCCTTTGAGGAGCTGCTCTATTACCAGTTGGCGCTGCGCACCTTCAGAAACGCCCGCACCCAGGAAAACCGCGCACCGTACATCCAGGCGGATATGGCCCAGGTGGACGAGCTTCTTGCGTCTCTGCCCTTTGAACTGACCCAGAGCCAGATTCTGACCGTGGGCGAGGTCATCGACGATCTGGCCGGGGAATATCCCATGGCCCGCATCGTGCAGGGCGACGTGGGCTGCGGAAAGACCGTGGTGGCGGCCATAGCGCTTTTCATTACGGCCAAAAGCGGCAAGCAGGGCATTATCATGGCGCCCACCGAGACCCTGGCGCAGCAGCATTACCAGAGCCTGCGCCAGATGCTCGAGCCCTTTGGGATCACCGTGGGGCTTCTCACCGGCTCTCTGACCGCCGCCCAGAAGCGCAAGGCGCAAAAAGAGATCGAGTCGGGCGCCTGGCAGGTGGCCGTGGGCACGCAGGCGCTGATACAAAAAGCCGTCAAGGCCCGGGACCTGGCGCTTGTCGTCACCGACGAGCAGCACCGCTTCGGCGTGCGTCAGCGCCTGGCGCTGGAGGATAAGGGCGAATCGCCCCACGTACTGGTCATGTCCGCCACGCCCATACCAAGGACCCTGTCGCTGATCCTCTACGGCGATCTGGACGTGTCGGTGATCAACGAAATGCCCGCCGGCAGGCTGCCGGTGCAGACCCGCATCGTGCCCGAATGGCGCAGGGACGATATGTACCGTTTCGTGCGCGATCAGGTGGAAGGCGGCAAGCAGGCGTTCATTATCTGCCCGCTGGTGGACGATTCGGACATCATCGACGCCAGGAGCGCCCAGGAGGTCTACCACGAATTGTCCAGGGGACTGCTCTCGCAAGTGAATATGGGCCTCGTGCACGGACGGATGTCCGCCATAAGAAAAAAAGAGCATCTCGATGCGTTCCGGCGCGGCGATGTCTCGGTGCTGGTCACCACCAGCATGGTGGAGGTGGGCGTGGACGTGCCGGGGGCCACGACCATCATCATCGAGGACGCGGCCCGCTTCGGCCTGGCGCAGCTGCATCAGATGCGCGGCAGGGTCGGCAGGGGTGGCGGCCAGAGCTGGTGCTTCCTGGTGGCCGGCGGCACAAGGGACGCCGCCTCAAGGCTCGATATCATGCGCTCCACCCACAACGGATTCGTGGTGGCCGAAAAGGACCTGGAACTGCGCGGGCCCGGCGATGTGCTGGGAACGCGCCAGCACGGCGTGTTGGACCCGGTCATCGCCAAACTGACGGGCGACCTGGAATTGGTGAAGGAGACCCGCGACGCCGTGCAGTACGTGCTGCAGCGCGACGACAATGCGTCCCAGCAGATACGCTACGAGGCCATGGTCCGTTTCCAGGACCGCCTGAAGGACGTCTCGTTCAGCTAGCGGAAAACGCCCATAAATGCCAGCGAAAATATAAGATGATGAGAACATCCCGCAGCCAAACCCGCGGGATGTTTTAATTTTGGCTAAAAATTCCAGATCGTTTCATTTAAATGCGCTCTCCGTGCACATCATTTACAGAAAAAAACAGAGTATTTTGTCGATGAATTGCAAAAAATACACTCGACGGCCATTTAAAAAATGATCGTGCGTTCCAAAAATATGACGCAAGGAGCATTCGAAACATGACGGTCCGCCCATAACGCGTTGCAATGAAATGCAGAATTTTGCAACTATTCCCAGCGTAAAGATTTTGTTTGCTGGACAGATTATTTAATGCATAGTGAAGGGAGGTGAAACAACATGATGGTTCCCAATGCTAGACAGGCTCTTGACAACATGAAGTTTGAATCGGCTAAGGAGTTGGGTGTCAACCTGAAAGAAGGTGACAACGGTGATCTGACCGCCCGTGAGAACGGCAGCATCGGTGGTTCTATGGTACAGAAGATGATCAAACAGTACCAGGACAGTCAGTCCGGCCAGAGCCGCTAACAACACCTGAACACTTTACCCAATGATTATAATAGGAGGTGACAACCATGGCTAAAAACAGCAAGGCTAAAGCTGCGTTGAGTTCTCTGAAAACAGAAACGGCCAGCGAAGTTGGCGTGAATCTCAAGCAGGGCTATAACGGCGACCTTACTTCCCGTCAAGCCGGCAGCATCGGTGGCAACATGGTTCGTAAGATGATCAAATCCGTCGAAGAAAACATGAGCCGCTAACGGCACACGATCTTCGCATGAAAATAGTAGGGCGTGGAACAATTTTGTTCCACGCTTTATTTTTTTTGATAACGTTGTCTGCTATAATAAAATGGGAAATATATCCGTTTGTGGATGGATGTGAAGGGAGCGCCAAAATGATAAAGAAATTTTCTGTGGCGACCGTGTTTTTTTGTATGCTGCTTCTGATGACCGCGTGCCGCCGGATGCCGGATCTGCCCGAACAGCTTGACCCGCTTGGAGCGCTGGAGCAGGGAATGCTGACCAAAGAAAGCATAGCCGAAAACGACCGGTTCCTTACCCGGAAACATTCAAGCATCTACAGTACGCCGGTCTATTTTCGGGATGTGACTTTCTATCAGCAGCAGGCGCTTTTTGAATACTATCCGGAAAAAGGCTGGATCAAGTACACCATACGGATCGATAACGCCAGTGAATTGAACGCCGAAGCGGTAAACGGGCTGATACGCCATATATACGCCGATTTGGTCGATGTTTTTGGCGAGCCGCTATCGATCTATGTAGACAATCGGAGCACTAAATTGTCAAGCGAAGAGATTTCCAACCTCACATACGCGAAGAATGACGATTATTCATATTCCTGGAATAGCGACGAACAGATAGGCATTTCATTGCGTATTCTTTGGTCGTCCCAAAGAGATAATCTTACGATAATAATCGGTTATTTCGATCACTATGAGATGAACGTTTTTCTACAGATTTTTCTGAATATTCTGCGCATTGTCGTCCTGCTGGCGATTGCGCAAGCCATCAGAAGTGGCATTTTGCACCTGAAAAGGCGGAAAGCCGCGCAAAGAGGGCGCGGACATGACTTGACAAAGCATTTAAAGAAGTGTAATATCTTTACTTAGCTAAACTGGTAAAGCGAGGTCGATCATCTATGCGAAGCTATAAACTGCACATTCCGCAAGGCGTCCAGGATTTTTTGCCCGGTGAGTGCTACGCCAAAAGGCAAGTGGAAAATGCCCTTCGCAAACTCTGGCGCAGCCAGGGTTTTTTGGAAGTGCAGTCGCCGGCGTTCGAGTACCTGGATGTGTTCGAGGCCGACAAAGAGGCCATGGACAATTCGCAGATGTTTAAATTCACCGACGAGAACGGGCGGCTTCTGGCCCTTCGGCCGGACATGACGCTGCCCATCGCCCGGATGGCCGCCAGCCGGATGCCCGAGGCGCAGCGGCCAATCAGGCTGTTTTACCTGGACAATGTGTTCAAGTTCTCGGCGGCTTCCTCGGGCGACTTTCGCGAGAGTGCCCAGGCGGGAGTAGAGCTCCTTGGCGCCTGCTGCGCGGCGGCGGACGCGGAGGTGATCGCCTCGGCCATCGACGCCCTGTTATGCGCCGGTGTCAGCGACTTCCAGATCGAATTGGGACAGGTGGCCTTTTTCAAAGGGCTGATGAAGCAGGCGGGGCTGGACAACGGGCAGGCGGAATCCGTCCGGGTGCTGGTGGAAGAAAAAAATGCCGTGGCCCTTGAACTTTTAATGCGCAAAATGCGGCTGCCGGATGAAGCCAGGGACTGCATTATGCACCTGCCGGGACTTTACGGCGGACTGGAGGTGCTGGAGGAAGCGCGCAATATGTCCGGTGATCCACTCTGCGTGCAGGCCATCGATAATCTCCAGGAAATCCACGATATTTTGTGTGACATCGGTTTTGGAAAATTCATTTCCTTCGATTTGGGGATGCTCCACCAGATCAACTATTACACCGGCGTGATCTTCAGGGGGCTGTCCCCGCAGGTGGGTTATCCGCTCCTGTCCGGCGGGCGCTACGACAGGCTCCTGCGCTACTATGGGCAGGATATGCCCGCCACCGGCTTCGCGCTTAGGCTCAAAACGGTGCTGATCGCCCTTGAAAAACAGAGGGGACTGCCCAAAATGCCGGCATGCGCCTACATGGTGGGCTTTGAAAGCGGTGCGCGGCCGGCGGCATTTGAAAGGATGCGCCATCTTCGCAGGCAGGGGCATGTCGTCACGCAGTTTCTGGGCGGCGATGCGCGGGAATTTGAACAGGCGGTAAAAAGCGGCGCCGCACAGCGCGGCGAGTATTTCAAAAACGACGGGACTGTGGTATGCTTCCAGAAGGAGGAAAATCGATGAGCGCGCTGCGGATGGCCCTGCCCAAGGGCCGGCTTTTAAAGGAAATGCTGCCGATTCTCTCCGCCTGCGGCATCGATACAGGGGTCTTTCAGTCCGATTCGCGCAGGCTGATCCTCAGAGACGAGAAAAACGACATCGAGTTCATCCTGGTCAAGCCCGCCGACGTGCCGGTATACGTGGAGTACGGCGCGGCGGATATGGGCGTGGCGGGCAAGGATACGCTTTTGGAAGAGGACAGGGCCCTCTACGAGATGCTGGATCTGGGCATCGGCGCCTGCCGCATGTGCGTCTGCGGCTCCAGGAAACAAAAGCAGGCCGTCACCGCCTCCATCAGGCGCGTGGCCACCAAATACCCCAACATCGCCCGGCAGTACTACGACCAGAAGGGCGAGACGGTGGAGATCATCAGGCTTTCAGGCTCCATCGAGCTGGGGCCGCTGGTGGGCCTGTCCGACGTGATCGTGGACATCGTGCAAAGCGGCGGAACGCTAAAGGCCAACGGCCTTCACGTGCTGGAGGAGATCGTGGATATTTCCGCCCGGGTGGTGGTGAACCGGGTGAGCCTGAAAACCAAGGGAGCGCGGATGAAAAAGCTGATTGCGGACATGCGCGCCTTTGTGCAGAAAGGATCGTCATGATACCGATTTTCGATTATAAAACGCAGCCTGAAGAGGTGAAGGAGCGGCTATTGTCCCGCAGCCAGACGGCGGATGAGAGCGTGCAAGGCGCGGTGCGCGCTGTTTTGGACGCGGTGCAAAAGCGCGGCGACGAGGCGCTTTTGGAGTATACGGAGAAATTCGACGGCGTGAGCATGGCGGCGGAGAACCTGCGGGTGAGCGAGCAAGAGATCCGGCAGGCCTACGAACAGGTAGATGAACAGCTGCTGGCGGTGATCCGAAGGGCCATGGACAACATACGGGCGTTTCACCAGAAGCAGAAACAGAATTCGTGGATGGATTTTGACGGCAACAAGGCCATGGGGCAGATGGTGCGGCCCATCGAAAACGTGGGCGTTTACGTGCCCGGCGGCACGGCGGCGTATCCCTCCAGCGTGCTGATGAACATCATCCCCGCAAAGGTGGCCGGGGTGTCCCGCATCGTGATGGCGACGCCGCCGCAGAAGGACGGCTCTCTCTACGCGCCCACCGTGGTGGCCGCCTGCGAGGCCGGCGCGGACGAAATCTACAAGGTGGGCGGGGCGCAGGCCATAGGCGCGCTGGCCTACGGCACAAAGACCATCCGGCGCGTGGATAAGATCACCGGGCCGGGGAACGTGTACGTGGCGTGCGCCAAGCGGGAAGTGTTCGGCGTCGTGGGCATCGACATGATTGCCGGGCCCAGCGAGGTGCTGATCATTGCCGACGAGAGCGCCGACGCCGCCTGCGTGGCGGCGGACCTTCTGTCCCAGGCGGAGCATGATCTTCTGGCGGCGTCGGTGCTTCTGACCACGTCCAAATCGCTGGCCGAAGCCGTGCGGCGTGAAGTACAGGAACAGCTTGAAAAACTGGAGAGAAGGAAGATTGCCGAAAAGTCCGTTACGGCCCACGGCGCCATCGTGCTGGTGGAGAGCCTCCATGAGGCGGTAGCACTGTCCGACCAGATCGCGCCGGAGCACCTGGAGCTGGCCGTGGAGGACCCTTTCCCGCTGCTGGGGTTTGTCAAAAACGCCGGGTCCATTTTCCTGGGGCACTACAGCCCGGAGCCGCTGGGCGACTATTACGCCGGGCCGAACCATGTATTGCCCACCTCGGGCACGGCACGGTTCTCCTCGGGTCTGACGGTGGATGATTTTATCAAGAAATCCTCGGTGCTCTACTATGGCAGGAGTGCCCTGGAAGATGCCCGGGAGGATGTGGTGCGCTTTGCCGGGAGCGAGGGGCTCACCGCCCACGCCAATGCCATCAATCTACGTTTTAAGGAGGAGTGATTCATGCGTAATGCGACCGTCGAAAGAAAGACGAAAGAGACGGATATTTCCGTCACCGTGGAACTGGACGGGGACGGCTCCTGCAAATTGGATACCGGTATCGGGTTTTTTGACCACATGCTGGAGTCCTTCTGCAGGCATGGGCTCTTCAATGTGGACGTGCGCTGCAAGGGCGACCTTCATGTGGACGGGCACCACACGGTGGAGGACGTGGGCATCGTCATGGGGCAGGCCTTCAAGAAGGCCCTGGGCGACAAGGCGGGAATCCACCGCTTCGGCCACTTTTCCCTGCCCATGGACGAGACGGTGGCTCAGGTGGCGCTGGATATCTCGGGCAGGCCGTACCTGGCGCTGCGCACGCCGCTTGTCAGCGGCATGATCGGCGATTACGACAGCGCGCTTCTGGAGGAGTTTCTCCGCGCCTTTGCCGTCAACGCCGGCCTGACGCTACACGTGAACGTGCCCTACGGCACCAACGCCCACCACATCAATGAGGCCGTATTCAAGAGCCTGGCCAGGGCCCTGAAAATGGCCGTGGAAGTCGATCCAAGGGTCAAGGGCGTGCCCTCCAGCAAGGGAGTACTCTAAGTGAAGGAGAAAGCACAGATGATCGTTTATCCGGCCGTGGACATCAAGGACGGAAAGTGCGTGAGGCTGCGGCAGGGGAAGGCGGACGACGCCTCGGTATATGCAGACGATCCGGCCGTCATGGCGAAGCGGTGGGCTGACGCCGGCGCCGCCGCTCTTCACGTGGTGGACCTGGACGGCGCCTTCGGCGGCGAAGGGAAGAACCTTGCCGCCGTGGAGAGGATCGTAAAGATCGCGGGCATCCCCGTGCAGTTGGGCGGCGGTATACGCACCATCGAGGATATGGCGCTGCGCCTGGAGGAGATCGGCGTTAAAAGGGTCATACTGGGCACGGTGGCCGTGGAGCGGCCGGATCTGGTGGAGGAGGCCGCCCGGCGCTGGCCGGGGAGGATCGTCGTGGGCATCGACGCCAAAGACGGCCGGGTCACCACCCGGGGATGGGTCAGGACCGAAAAGGTGAGCCCCATCGAGCTGGCCCTTGAAATGAAGGCCCTTGGGATCGATACCATCATCTATACCGATATCGCCAGGGACGGGATGCTTTCGGGCATCGGCCGCGAGAGCACCAAGGCATTGATCGACGCCACGGGCATGCACATCATCGCCTCCGGAGGGGTGGGCAGTCTGTCCGACATCGCGGAGGCCAGACAGATAGGCGCCCGCGGCGTGATCGTGGGCAAGGCGCTCTACGACGGCGCCATCCACATCAAGGACGCGCTGGCCCAGCAGGAGGCAAGTATATGATTGAAAACATCAAGTGGAACGAAGAGGGCCTGGCGCCCGCCATCGCCCAGGATATCAACACCGGGGCGGTGGTGATGATGGCGTGGATGAACGAGCAGTCGCTGAAACAGACCATCGAGACCGGCTACGCCACCTACTACAGCCGCAGCCGGGAGAAGCTCTGGAAAAAGGGGGAGACCAGCGGCCACCTGCAGAGGGTGCGCGGCATCTACCTGGACTGCGACGGTGACGCGATTCTTTTGAAAGTCGATCAGACAGGTGCGGCGTGCCATACGGGGGAATATACTTGTTTCTTTAACGAACTGTGGAAGGCGCCGGAGGATAAAACCACATCCCAGGGCAGCCGGATCGTATCGCTGGTGGCCGACACCGTGCGCGACAGGTACCATCATCCGGTGGAGGGCTCCTATACCAACTACCTGTTTGAAAAGGGCATCGATAAAATTCTAAAAAAGATAGGGGAGGAGTCGGCGGAGGTGATCATCGCCGCCAAGAACAACGCCCCGGACGAGATACGGCTGGAGGTGGCCGATCTGATCTATCATCTTACCGTGATGCTTACCGAGCGGGGCATGGGCTGGGAGGACGTGTACGCGGAGCTGGAGAGCCGGTACAAGTGACGCCGGCAAAGAATCCGCGCATGACGGGGCCTGAAAAATTTAAACGGATGCATAACTCCCTGTGAACGCGTTTCACAGCGGAGTTTTTTATTTGGCGCGGCGGCTGGGATGCGTTCAAACCGCATAAAATGCCGCCGGGCACGAAGAATAGATAAAGCCGGATACTCTTTTTAAGGAAAGGAAAACATACCGTGCGCGCCAATGCCAGGGAAATAAAGCCAAAAAAATTCAACGTAAAGCAATTGGGAAAATTATTGTGGAGCAAAATGGCGGATATGCACTTTTACAATTCGTCCATCATTATCTCCTATTACCTGCTTTTGAGCCTCTTTCCGCTGGTGCTGGTGCTGGGCACGCTGCTGCCGTTTCTGGGGATTGATCCCGGCGGATTGACGCCGTACCTGGAGGCGGTGGTGCCCGAAAGCCTGCTGCCGGTACTGGAACCATTGCTCCAAAACCTTCTGACCAGAAGCAATACGGGCCTTCTGTCCGTGGGCGCCGTCGTGGCCGTCTGGTCGGCCAGCCGGGGCATCCACCACCTGCAGGAGGGCATGAACAGAGCCTACGAGGTGAAGACGTGCAGGAGCTTTCTCTGCTCGCGCCTGGTGGCCATCGTCACGCTGCTTCTGGTGATGCTGCTTATCATCGCCTTTACGCTGCTGTTCGGTTTCGGAGAATTCATCGTCCGGTATCTGGGGACCAGCATCCTGTGGCTCTACCGGGCGTATGAAACGGTCAATGCCCTCAAATGGCCGGTTTCCTTTATGGTGTTCTTCGCGCTTTTAACGCTGATTTACTTCTATACCCCCAACGTCAGGCAGCGCATCCGCCACGTGCTGCCCGGCAGCGTGCTGGCCTGCGCCGGCTGCCTGCTTCTGGCGGAGGTGTTTGCCATATACGTGCAGTTTTCCACGGGCCAACTGGACCAGTTCGGACCGTTTAAAGCCTTTTTCCTCCTGATGCTCTGGCTGATTCTTGCCAGCTGTATCCTGCTTTTCGGTGCGTGTGTCAACGCCGCCGTATACGACATGTTCCACGGCAAGCCGCAGATGAGAAACGCCCGCATACGCCAGAGCCTCACCGAAAAGCTCCAGGCGGCCATCGAAAAAATGCTGGGCATTACCCGCAGGACAAGCGCATAAGTATCTTATAGCGGTGGAAACAGCCGCGCGCGCGTGATAAGCGGCTTTACGCATTGCAGCGATGTTTATGGCCAAAAAATTTTGCCCGTTTTGCCGAAGTCCGGCGAAAAACTGCGCCGCGGGCCTTGTTTACCTGCACGATTCGGCAAAAGTCACGCTTCTTTTTCCCTGTCGGCTTGATTTCCCAGGCAATAGAACTTAAAATAAAAGGCAGAACAGACTCATTCATTTCATATTTTATACTTTTAGGAGGACAATACCGTGAAAAACTATGTCTTGATGACGGACTCCAATACGGAAATCCCGTGGGAGTTCGCCGAAGCGCACAACATACCCGTTGTGCGCATGCCCTACTCCATAGGTACCCAGGAATACTTCTATGACCTCGGCAAAGAAACCGACTTTAAAACCTTTTTCGACAATATGCGCCAGGGCGCGGTGCCCAAGACAGCCATATTGCCGCCCCAGTTCTACGTGGAGTTATGGACCCCTATGCTCCAGGCCGGACAGGACATTTTGTTCATCTGCTTTTCATCGAAACTTTCCGCCGCGTTCAGCGCCATACAAATGGCCAGGGATGAGGTGCTGCAGGACTTCCCCGACAGGAAAATTACATTGGTGGATACAAAGAGCATCTCCATGGGCGCGGGCCTTCTGGTGATGTATGCGGTGGAAATGTACGATCGCGGCGCAGCCGCCGATGAGATCGTCGCTTTCCTTGAAGAAAAAATACCTAAAGTGCAGCACTGGTTCACAGTGGATAATCTGATCTATTTAAAACGGACCGGCAGGATTTCCTCCACGGCGGCCACTATGGGTACGATGCTCAACGTCAAGCCCATACTCTCGGTGGATAAAGAGGGCGCGCTGAAATCCGTGGCCAAAGCCAAGGGCCGCAAGAAGGCGGTCCACTACCTGTTCGACCGTCTCGAAGAACAGGTGGAAGACCCGGAGAATCAGTACTGCGTCATCGTGCAGGCGGACTGCATGGACGAAGCGCAGGCGCTGAAAAAGAAAATCGAACAGAGATTCAATTTCAAGCAGATCATCCTGCGCGATATCGGGCCGGTGGTGGGCTCCCACGCGGGCCCGGGCAGCTTGGCCCTGATGTTCATGGGCGGAGAACGCGTGTAAGAAAGTACGCCGGGCTCCGCCTGGACCGGAGGAACGCCGGGCTCCGCCCGGACCCGCTTAAGGCTCCGCCTTAAGAATCCGCTTAGAACCTTTTTCTGAAGAAAAAGGTTCTAAGAACTCCAAAAAGACTTTTATACGCTTCGCGGAAGGATATTCAGATTTAATTGGTTATAAAACCCGGCCGTGCCTGCATGCAGGCACGGCCGTAAATGATTTCAAGGGCAGCGCCCTTGGCCTTTTATTTAAACATTATTCCGATGCATCCGGCACCGTCAGCGAATCGTTTTCAACGATGCCCTCATAGAGGGCGTGCACGGCGATGCGCAGATTCGCATCGCCGTTGCTGGGGCATGTGGAGAACGTCACGATTTTGCTCTCGGGGGCAAACCTGACGTCGGGGGTGACGACGGACCTGGCATGCAGGCTGTCAAAGTACCCTATCCGCTCGTCGCCTTCTTCAATATGCATGGTGCGGTAATCGGCCGCGGCATCGGTCAAATACGCGGAAAAAATACGGTATTGATGGGTATGGCCGTCCGGCGTGGTGATGTACACGAAAGGGTGCTCCTGAAAATAGGTCTTGTCAAGCAATTTCGCCATGTCGTGGAACATGGAGCCGTCAATCATGTTGTGGCCGTAAATAACCGTGTTGGCATCGGAGAAATCTCCTGCATTATCCTCGTCCAGATAGATGCTGCCGCATGCGTTCTGCGCCTTTTTAAACGTATGGGTCAGATAAAAGTCATTGTCGGTGGTCTGCACCATGGGATAGGCGATGCGGGTGCCGGGAAAATACAGCCAGCCCGTAAAATCACCGTTCTGACGCGCCAGTTCATTCAGGGCTTCCTGCGAGATGGGACGCACGGCCAGGCCGCCGCCTTCGCCCTGCGGGTCAATACCCTGGGGCAAAGATCCGCCGCCAGCCAACTGCTGAATCTGCCTGTACTCGATATAACTCTGAACCCGCGGCACAATCAGCGAAACCAAAAACGCCAGTGAAGCCATGAAAACCAAAAGGGACAGGATAAAGGCCGCTTTCCTGCCGCCGGACCAGGGCTGCCTGGTTTTTTCCGGTTTTTTATCCTGCGATTCCTCAGCGCCGCCGGAGACGGGCCGGGATATGAACCCAGGCTGCGGCGCCGGCATTGCGGCTTTGCCCGATGCGGCGGCGGATTTAAATCCGGGGGCCTTATCCGCGGGACGAGCCGCGTGGGGAAGGCCCGCACCCTGGATACCGCCGGGCATTTGATCGTTGGATGCACCGTATGCGGGCGCCTCATAGACGGGCGGGGCGCCATACACCGGGTAGGGTCCGTAGAGCGGCGGCATATGGGTTTCCGGATAGACGTAAAGGGCGTACACCCCGGGATAGGGCACAGGGCCGTAGACCGGCGGATATTCCGCGCCATGATATTCGTAGGGAGCGTAAGCCGCAGGTGGAACGTAAAGCGGCGCGTATCCCCAAGGCGCAGACGAATAAACGTCCTGCGGCGCCCCGGAATAGGGCCCAGGCTCTACGCCGGAGGGCGCGTCCTGGAACATGTCCTCAAACGCGTCCTTTGGTTGGTACGAGTTTCGCATTCAAAGCCTCCAGTGAAAAAAGATGTACATTCCATTATAGCAGAATAGCAGAAAATGGGCGCGGCATGCGCAGGCACCCGCGCTCCCTTTTTATATGTTGAGCCGGCCGTCGGCAACGGCGCGCAGCACCTTTTTATACGGCGACTGCTCGTACCTGGCGATGATGTCCAGAAGCTGCCCGCGGGTGATCCAGCCCTGCCGGTAAGCCACCGTCTCGGGCGAGCCCACGGGAATGCTGACGCACGACTCGATGGTGCGCACCAGATTCGTGGCCATGTGGAGCGTTTGCAGCGTGCCCGCGTCGATCCAGGCGAATCCGTTTTCCATGATCTTGACGTCCAGCAGGTCCTTCTGAAGATAGATCAGATTCAGATCGGTGACCTCCAGCAGGCCCCGCCTGTCGGGCTCAAGCGTCCTGGCGTACTCGATGGCGTCGCCGTTGTAAAAGTAAAGGCCCGTGACCGCATAGTGGCTGCGGGGGTTCAAAGGCTTTTCCTCCAGGGAAAGCACAGAGCCGTTTGAGTTGAACTCCACCACGCCGTAATGCTCGGGATGCTCCACGTAATACCCGAACACGGTGGCGCGCCCGGTGTTTTCGCACGCCTCGCAGAGCATGCGGGGCATGTCGCGGCCATAGAAAATATTGTCCCCGAAAATCAGCGCGCAGTTCTCGCCGCCAATGAACTCCCCGGCCTCCAAAAAAGCGTGGGCCGTACCGCCCGCGGTCAGCTGCGCTTTGTATGAAACGTGGATGCCAAGCTGGCTGCCGTCGCCCAGAAGCCGCTCGTACTGAGGAATATCCGACTCCACGGTGACGATCAGAATCTCTCTTATGCCCGCGGCCATCAGCGTGGAGAGGGGATAATATATCATGGGCTTATTATGTACGGGCAAAAGATGCTTGTTGACGGCGGAGGTCAGGGGATACAGCTTGCTTCCGCCGCCGCCGGCCAATATAATGCCTTTCATACGATAAAACCTCTCTTTCAAACCGGATTATAATGTGAAAATTATACCATGAAAAGCGCTTGGGAGCAACGAGACGGCGTGAACGGCCCGCTGCCGCCTGTAAACTGCCATCAAGGGCGTCTGCCAGGCATGACCGGAATTTGCGGGGCGGGCACGAAGTAAAAAACGGCCCGAAGGCTTGCCTTCGGGCCGTTTTGACAGGACGGGAACGGGAAACGTCAACCGATCAGTTTTTAAGGCTGTGCAGCGGGGCGGGAATGCGCCCGCCCCGGGCGATGAAGGCGCCCGAATCCAGCGTGGAGACGGGGATCACCGGCGCGTGGCCCAAAAGCCCGCCGAAATTGACGTGATCGCCGGCCCTTTTGCCCGGTGCGGGAATGATGCGCACGGCAGTGGTCTTGTTGTTGACGATGCCGATGGCCGCCTCGTCGGCGATGATGGCCGAAATGGTATCGGCGGGGGTGTCGCCGGGAATGGCGATCATGTCCAGGCCAACGGAGCAGACGCAGGTCATGGCTTCCAGCTTGCTCAGCGTCAGAGAGCCGGCCTCGGCGGCCTCGATCATGCCGATGTCCTCGCTCAGGGGAATGAACGCTCCCGACAGGCCGCCCACGTGGCTGGAGGCCATGACGCCGCCCTTTTTCACCGCGTCGTTGAGGAGCGCCAGCGCGGCGGTGGTGCCGTGGGCGCCCGCCTGCTCGATGCCCATCTCCTCCAGGATGTGCGCCACGGAATCCCCGGCGGCGGGGGTGGGGGCCAGTGACAGATCCACGATGCCAAAGGGCACCGACAGCCGCTTTGAGGCCTCCCGCGCCACCAATTGCCCCATGCGGGTGATCTGGAAGGCGGTCTTTTTGATGATCTCCGCCACGTCGTCAAAGGGCAGGCCGCGGGCCGATTCCAGCGCCTTTTTCACGACGCCGGGGCCCGATACGCCCACATTGATGACGCACTCGCCCTCGCCCTCGCCGTGGAAGGCGCCGGCCATGAAGGGATTGTCGTCCACGGCGTTTGCAAACACCACCAGCTTGGCGCAGGCAAGGCCGTCGCTGTCTTTAGTCAGCTCTGCCGCCCGCTTGATGATGCGGCCCATCTGGGCCACCGCGTCCATGTTCAGTCCCGCGCGGGTGGTGCCCACGTTGACGCTGGCGCAGACTTTCCCTGTGGTGCTCAGCGCCTCGGGCAGCGCCCGCAGCAGCTTTTCGTCCGAATGGGTCATCTTCTTTTGCACCAGCGCGGAAAATCCGCCGATGAAATTGACGCCCACGGTGTCCGCCGCCCTGTCCAGCGCTACGGCAAAGGGCACGTAGTCCTCGCAGCGCGACGCGGCGGCCACCGAGGAAATGGGGGTGACGGCGATGCGCTTGTTGATGATGGGGATGCCGAACTCCTTTTGTATATCCTCGCCCACGGCAACCAGGTTTTCCGCTCTTTTGCAGATTTTGTCGTAGATGCGCTCCCGCGCTTTTTTGGCGTCGGAATCGGCGCAGTCGTGCAGGCTGATGCCCATGGTGATGGTGCGCACGTCCAGCTTCTGCCGGTGGATCATTTCATTTGTTTTGAGAACTTCACTGGGAGTAATCATAACGTTCCTTTCAGCCTTTTATCAAAAACGCAGCCCGGCGGTCCATGAAGGACGATGCAAAAATGTGCCGAAGCACATTTTTGAGGACAGTCCTATCGCTTTAAATTCAGATTCTGTGCATGGCGCTGAAAATGTCCTCGCGCTGAAGCCGGATGTCCATGGAAAGCTCCTTCGCGCACCAATCCATGGCCTCCTGAAGCATCCCGATGGAAATATCCGGGTTCTCCAGCTGCACCAGCATCACCATGGTGAAATTATCCTGCATGATGGTCTGGTTGATGTCCAGGATGTTCACGTCCAGCTCGTAGAGCTTGGCGGAAATGGTGGCGATAATGCCGCGCCTGTCCTTGCCCAGTACCGTAATAAATGCTCTCATACTTCCTTACCTCGTCCGTATTTTCAGGCGCTCCGGCCAAAATACCGCTCATGCCACAGAAGGAACATGTACACCGTCCAGATCTTGCGGGAATTGTCCGATCTGCCGCGGTAGTGGTCGTCCAGCAGCTTCAATAGATAATCGGTGTTGAACAGCTCCCGCGAAATGGGGGACAAAAACGCCTCCCTGACGACGCCGTAATACTTCTCTTGCCGCAGCCATACCCGCGTGGGCACCGGAAAGCCCAGCTTCTTTTTGTCCGCCGATATGTCCGGCAGGTAGCGGCGGGCGCTCTCGCGCAGGCACGCCTTCGTATTCTGGTCGGTCACCCGGTGCCTGGCCGGAATCCTCGACGCCACGCGGCAGACCTCCTTGTCCAGAAACGGTACGCGCAGCTCCAGAGAATGGGCCATGCTCATCCGGTCGGCCTTCAACAGAATGTCGCCCCAGAGCCAGAAGTGGATGTCGATGTACTGCATCCTGGTGATGTCGTCCTTGTCCTTCACCTTGGCGTAGTAGGGGGCCGTCAGTGTCTGGGGCGTGGCGGCGTTCACCGGGTTTTTGAGCAGGCGGTTTCGCTCCTTCACCGAAAACATATTGGCGTTGCCGATGAAGCGCTCCTCCAGCTCCTTGCTGCCGCGGATCAGGTAGTTTTTGCCCCGGACCCTGAAAGGAATCGCCCGGGCCAGAGCCCCCAGCGTCTTTCTCAGCCACCTTGGAAGGCGGGTAACGGGGGACAGGTCGATGGGCTCGCGGTAGATGTTGTAGCCGCCGAAAAGCTCGTCCGAACCCTCGCCGGAGAGCACCACCTTCACCTTCTCGGCGGCGATCTGGCTGACGAAGTAAAGGGCCACCGCCGACGGGTCGGCGTGGGGCTCGTCCATATGGTACTGCACTGTGGGCAGGATGTCCCAGTATTCCTCGGGAGTGATGATCTTGCTGGTGTTCTGTACGCCGATGTACTTGGACAGCTCCTTGGCGTAGCTGGTTTCGTCGTAATGTTCGTCGGCAAAGCCTACGGTAAAGGTCTTGTCGCACTTGCTGGCGGCGGCAATGTAGCTGGAATCCACGCCGCTGGATAAAAAGCAGCCCACCTCGGTATCGCTGATCTTGTGGGCGACGACGCTGTCGTTGATGATGTCGTCGATGCTGTCCACCGCCTCGTCGAAGGTCATGGCCTCGTCGATGTCAAAGCGGGGCTCCCAGTAGCGGCGCACGCTCAACTGGCCGTCCTGCCACGTCATGCAGTGGGCCGGCGGCAGGCGGTAAATGTTCTTGAAAAAGGTCTCGGGCAGCACGCTGTACTGGAAGGACAGGTAGTTCTCCAGCGCCTCGGGATTGAGCTCTTTTTGCACCTTCGGATGCTTGAACATGGCCTTGATCTCCGAAGCGAAAATGAAGTCCGTGCCGAACTGGGCGTAGTACAGCGGCTTGATGCCGAAGAAATCCCGTGCGAAAAACGCCTTGTTCTCGTCATGGTTCCAGATGCAGAACGCGAACATGCCCCGCAGGCGGTCCAAAAGCGCCTCGCCCCACTGCTCGTAACCGTGAAGCAGCACCTCCGAATCGGTTTTGGTGGCAAAGACATGTCCCGCCTCGATCAGCTCCTCACGCAGATGCTGATAGTTGTATATCTCCCCGTTGAATACCAGCGCCAGCGACCGGTCCTCGTTGTACAGCGGCTGGTTCCCGTCGGCGGATAAATCGATGATGGACAGCCGCCTGAAGCCCAGCGCCGCCCGATCGTCAACGTGGAGACCGTCTGCGTCCGGGCCTCTGTGGGTGAGCGTATTCGTCATTTCGCGTACGATCGCTTCGTCTGCGCCGCTCGGCGTAAAATAACCTGTTAAACCGCACATATATGCCTCCTTCGGAAAGCCGCTGAATTCTATATAGTGACAAAATTTTTGAACCTGCT
>JBMNQS010000028.1:0-24430 GCA_050944255.1 Christensenellales bacterium
AAACCTTGATTATACAGGCTTTCCGGCTTTCAATAATTTATTTTATCATATTTAAGGCGTCTTTAACAGATGCGGCACATGCGGCGGTCAAAAAGTTCTCAGCGCCAGAAATCCGGGTTGCGCCTGTACCACCGGGTGGTCCTTTCAAGGCCCTCTTCAAAGGAAATTTCCGGCCTGAACCCCAGATCATCCCGTATCTTTCGGGTATCCAGCGCATACTTCAGGTCGTGACCCACTCGGTCGTGCACGTACGCTATAAGATCCTGAGAGCAGCCCAGGTACGATAAAATCATGCGCGCCACGTCAGCGTTGGCGTAGAGCTGCTCCGCTCCGATGTGATAGACTTCCCCGGCGGCGCCATGGCGCATCACCAGATCAATGGCGCGCACGCAGTCGTCCACGTAAATCCAGTCGCGTATATGTTCCCCCCGGCTGTAGAGGGGCACCCTTTCTCCGCGCAGCGCCCGGGTGATGATCACCGGTATCAGCTTCTCGGGGTACTGGAACGCCCCGTAATTGTTGGCGCAGCGGACGATGACCGCGTCCAGGCGATAGGTGCGGCAGTAGGCCAGCACCAGGTGGTCGGCGGCGGCCTTGCTGGCCGAATACGGGCTGGAGGGACGCAGCGGCGAGTCCTCGGTGAACTTTTCATCCGCATCCAGCGGCAGGTCGCCGTACACCTCGTCGGTGGAAATCTGCACGAAACGGCACGCGTGCGCCTTCACCGCGTCCAGCAGCACCTGCACGCCCAATACGTTGGTGCGGACAAAATCCGAAGCGTTGGCGATACTGCGGTCCACATGGCTCTCGGCGGCAAAGTTCACCACGATATCCGGCCTGTGGTCTTGAAAAATGTCCTTCACAAGGGCGGTATCGGCAATATCGCCGTGGATGAAGCACAGCTTTCCCTCCCCAACGGCTTCCGCCAACGTCTCATAGCGGCCGGCGTAGGTGAGTTTATCCAAACAGACCAGGCTGTCCCCCGGATGCTTGCGCATCTGATGGAATATGAAATTACTGCCGATAAAGCCGGCGCCGCCGGTAACGAGTATGTGCATAAAACAGCCTCCCATGCAATCCTACGCCAATTATAGTATAGACGCGCCGCCTTCACAACAAACCATCGTTACGTATTGGGATTTTGTCCGGTTAAAAGTATTGACCGCCCCTTCATTAAAGTCTATAATACAATACAATCAAGATGCAATTACAAAGGCTTTCAAGAGGAGGAACCGATGCGCCGGTTGTTTAAAAATGCGATGCTCTATCAAAACGGCGGCTTCAGCCAGTTGGATATCGTCACCGAAGACGGCCGCATTGCCTCCATCGCGCCTCACATCGATCCTCAAAGCGCCGACAAAGTTTTTGATTTAACCGATAAGCATATCGTCCCGGGTCTCGCAGACGTTCACGTGCATCTGCGTCAGCCGGGTTTTTCTTATAAGGAAACCATTTTCACCGGCACCAGAGCGGCGGCCAGGGGCGGCTTCACCTGCGTGTGCTCCATGCCCAATTTATCGCCTGCTCCCGACACGCCGGAGCATCTGATGGCCCAGGCGGCGCTGATCAAGCAGGACGCCGTCATCGACGTGCGTCCCATGGCCACCATCACCATGGGCGGCATGGGCGAGGGGCGCCTGGTGGACTTTGGCGCTCTCAAAAGCATGGCCGTGGCCTTCTCCGACGACGGCAAGGGCGTCCAGCGGCAGGAGCAGATGCTTAAGGCCATGCTGGAGGTCAAAGAGACCGGCCGGCTCATCGCCGCCCACTGCGAGGACGATCTTTTGGTGCGCGGCGGCATCATCCACGACGGCGTCTACGCCCGCGAACATCATTTGCCTGGTATTTCTTCGGAAAGCGAATGGAAGCCGATTCTTCGCGACATCGCGCTGGTGCAGGAGACCGGCTGCCCGTACCACGTGTGCCACGTATCGGCAAAGGAGAGCGTCACGCTGATCCGCCAGGCCAAGAGCCTGGGGCTTGACATCACCTGCGAGACGGCGCCGCACTATCTGTGCTTCACGGACGAAATGCTGGAGGACGACGGGCGCTACAAGATGAATCCGCCCATTCGCGCCTACGAGGATCAGCAGGCGCTGGTCGCCGCCGTGGCCGACGGCACCATCGATATGCTGGCCACCGACCACGCCCCCCATTCCGCCGAGGAAAAAACGGGCGGGCTACGGCATAGCCTCAATGGCATCGTGGGTTTGGAAACGGCCTTCGGGGCATACTATTCCCGCCTGGTCAGGACCGGCCTGATGGATCTGCCCGCGCTGATCGACTGCATCTGCATTGCGCCCAGAAAGCGCTTCAGCCTGGGCGGCGGCGTCATCCGCGAGGGCGTGAAGGCGGATTTCTGCGTGCTGGATACGCACAAGCAATGGACCGTCAACCCGGACGATTTTCTGTCCATGGGCAAAAGCACCCCCTTTGCCGGAAAGACGCTTTGGGGCGACAACATCATGACCGTCTACCAGGATAACATCCTCTGGCAGGCGCAGGAGGTCAGGGAACTGCCATGAAGCAGGGATTCTACCAGATCAGGGAAAATGAAAAAATCGCCCGGGACATCTTCCGTATGGTAGTGGAGGGCGACACATCGGGGATCACCGCACCGGGACAGTTTGTCAATATCAAAATTGACGGACTTTTTTTAAGAAGGCCCCTTTCCGTCTGCGACTGGGACCCGGAGCGTATCACGCTGATCTATAAGGTGGTGGGTCAGGGCACCAAAAAACTGCGGCAGATGGAAAAGGGCGACGCGCTTCATATGCTGACGGGGCTTGGCAACGGCTACAAGCTGGACGCCGCCATGGAGCGCCCGCTGATCATCGGCGGCGGCGTGGGTATCCCTCCCCTGTACGCGCTGGCCCGCGCGCTGCTGCAAAAGGGGCTGATCCCTTCCGTCGTGCTGGGCTACAACTGCGCAGAGGACGCGTTTCTCATTGAGGACTTCCGGAAACTGGGCGCAAATGTGCATACCGCCTGCGTCGACGGCAGCTTCGGTGTCAGTGGGTTTGTCACCGACGTCCTGGATCGGATCAACCCGCCTGCCGATTACTACTTCGCCTGCGGTCCCGAGCCGATGCTCAAAGCGGTGTACGACGCCGTGGACGCCCCCGGCCAATTGAGCTTTGAGGAGCGGATGGGCTGCGGGTTCGGCGCGTGCATGGGCTGCACTTGCAAAGCCAAGTACGGCTACAAGCGGATCTGCTATGACGGGCCGGTTTTAATGAAGGAAGAAATCATCTGGTGACCGGATACCCGCGCGCCGCGCGGCCGGCCCCAAAGCATCCGGGAAAACCCCCTATGATTCTCCTTTGGAAGGGAAGTGCGCCATGACAGACATGAAAGTCAATTTAAGCGGCCTTGAGCTGGACAATCCGGTGATCCCCGCCAGCGGCACCTTCGGCTACGGGGCGGAGTTCAAGGACCTCTACGATATCAACATGCTGGGCAGCTTCGTCTTTAAGGGTACCACACGGCAGGAGCGTTTCGGCAACGAAACGCCGCGCATCGCCGAAGCCCCCTGCGGCATGATCAACGCCGTGGGCCTGCAGAATCCGGGGATCGACCATGTGGTCTCCCGGGAACTGAAGCATTTGTCCACGTTCTACCACAAGCCGGTGATCGCCAATATCAGCGGCTTTTCCGTAGACGAATTCGTAGAGTGCTGCGAAAAGATCGACGCGGCGGAGCAGGTGGGGCTCATCGAGGTGAACATCAGCTGTCCTAACGTGCACGGCGGCGGCATGACCTTCGGCACCGACGCTGCGGCCGCGGCGCAGGTGACCCGCGCGGTAAAGGCCGTCACCAAAAAGCCCGTTTACATCAAGCTGACGCCCAACGTCACCGACATTGTGGAGGTAGCCCAATCCTGCCGGGACGCCGGCGCCGACGGCATCAGCCTGATCAATACACTTTTGGCCATGCGCATCGACATCAAGGCCAGGCGGCCCGTTCTGGCCAATACCATGGGCGGCCTGTCGGGCCCGGCCATTTTCCCGGTGGCGCTCCGGATGGTGTATCAGGTGCGCAGGCACGTGGATATTCCCATCATGGGCATGGGCGGTATCTCCTGCGCCAGGGACGTCATCGAGATGATGATGGCCGGCGCCACCGCGGTGCAGGTGGGCGCGGCAAACCTCATCGACCCCTATGCCTGCAAAAACATCATCGGGGAACTGCCCCAGGTGATGCGGGAATTGGGCATCCAAAAACTTTCCGATATTATTGGAATCTGCAAGTAAGGAGGACACAATGGCTAAAGACGTAATCATCGCGCTGGATTTCCCTTCGGCGAAGGACGTTTTTTCCTTCCTGGATAAGTTCACCGCCGAGAAGCCCTTCGTAAAGATCGGCATGGAGCTCTTCTACGCGGAAGGACCGGACATCGTAAAAAAAATCAAGGCGCGGGGCCACCGCATCTTTCTGGACCTGAAGCTGCACGACATCCCCAACACGGTAAATCGCGCCATGACACGCCTTTCGGCGCTTGATGTGGACATGACCAACGTGCACGCGGCGGGTACCATCGATATGATGAGGGCGGCCCTGGAGGGCCTGACCCGCCCCGACGGCACCCGGCCGCTTCTGATCGCGGTGACGCAACTGACGTCCACCAGCCAGGAGCGGATGCGGGAGGAACTGCTGATCTCCGCCGCCATGGAGGACACGGTGGCCCACTACGCCGGGAACGCCAAGAAGGCAGGGCTGGACGGCGTGGTGTGCTCCCCGTTGGAGGCGTCCCTGGTGAAGGCGGCCTGCGGCGCGGCGTTCATTACCGTCACCCCCGGGGTGCGCTTTTCAGGCGGCGACGCCGGCGACCAGGCGCGGATCACCACGCCGGGTAAGGCGCGGGAAATCGGTTCGGACTACATCGTGGTGGGCCGGCCCGTCACCGCCGCGGACGATCCCGTGGAAGCCTATAGGCGCGCCGTGCGCGAGTTTTTAGGATAGGAGGCGAATTCTTTGGAAAAACAGATTGCGCGGGACTTACTGTCCATAGGCGCGGTATTCCTTCGCCCGGACGAGCCCTTCACATGGGCCAGCGGCATCAAGAGCCCCATCTACTGCGACAACCGGCTGACGCTCAGCTACCCCCAGGTGCGCACCCGCATCGAGGAGGGGATCGCCCGGGTGGTCCGCCGCGAATACCCGCAGTGTGAGGCGCTGATGGGCACCAGTACCGCCGGCATCGGCCACGCGGCCATTGCGGCGCACATTCTGGAGCTGCCCATGGGCTACGTCCGCTCCTCGGGCAGGAAGGACCACGGCCGCGGTGCGCAGATTGAGGGCAAGTGCGAGCCGGGCACGAAGGTGGTGGTGGTGGAGGACCTCATCTCCACCGGCGGCAGCGTGCTGGAGGTGGTGGAAATCCTCCGGGAGGCCGGCGCTCAGGTGCTGGGCATCGCCAGCATCTTCACCTACCAGATGCAAAAGGGCGTCCACCGCCTGGCCGAGGCCGGCGTTAAAAACGTCAGCCTGTCCAACTTCGACGCGCTGGTGCAGGTGGCCGCCGACGAGGGCTACATTGCCGCCTCCGATATTGTCCGGCTGAAAAGGTTCAGGGACAACCCGTCGGACGAGAGCTGGAGGGATTGACCGATGAGGCATTTAAACGACATCATGGACCTGTCACAGCAGGAGATACTGGAACTTTTGGCGGATGCCGAGGACATTGCCGCCCGCCCGGAGAAGTATGTCAAGGACTGCCGCGGCAAAAAGCTGGCCACGCTGTTTTTCGAGCCCAGCACCCGTACCCGGCTGAGCTTTGAGGCGGCCATGCTGGAGTTGGGCGGCAGCGTCATAGGCTTTTCCGAGGCCGGTTCCTCCTCCTCGGCAAAGGGCGAAAGCGTGTCCGACACGGTGCAGACCGTCAGCTATTACGCCGACATCATCGCCATGCGCCATCCCAAGGAGGGCGCCCCGTTTCTCGCTTCGCGCAAGTCCCGGGTGCCCGTCATCAACGCCGGCGACGGCGGACACAGCCATCCCACCCAGACGCTGGCGGACCTCCTGACCATCCACCGGGAAAAAGGCCGGCTGACCGATCTGACCGTGGGCGTATGCGGCGATCTCAAATTCGGCCGCACGGTCCACTCGCTGATCAGCACTCTGGCAAGGTATGAAAGCATCCGCCTGGTGCTGATCTCCCCGGAGGAGCTGCAGGTGCCCGATTACATCCGCGAGGGCGTCATCAACCGGCGCCGCATGCCCTGCCGGATAGCCACACGCATGGAAGAGGTGCTGGGCGAACTGGATATCCTGTACATGACCCGCGTGCAGCGGGAGCGGTTCTTCAACGAGGCGGACTACATCCGCCTGAAGGACAGCTTTATACTGGACACCGATAAGATGAAGCTGGCCAAAAGCGACATGTCGGTGCTGCATCCGCTGCCGCGCGTCAACGAGATCTCCGTGAAGGTGGACGATGATCCAAGGGCCTGCTATTTCAAGCAGGTGGAAAACGGGAAATTTGTCCGCATGGCCCTGATACGCAAACTGCTGGAGGTATAATAGCCTATGAACGTTGACGGAATCAAAAGCGGCATCGTGCTGGACCATATACAGGCCGGGCGCAGCATGCAGATATACCAGTACCTTCATCTGGACGAGCTGGACTGCAGCATCGCCATCATCAAGAACGTCAGAAGCACGAAAATGGGCAGGAAGGACATCATCAAAATCGACGCGGAGATGGATATCAATCTGGACGTATTAGGCTACATCGACCCCAACATCACCGTCAATATCGTCCGCGATTATATGATCGTGGATAAAAAGCACCTGGCACTGCCCAAAAAACTCAAAGGCGTCATCAGGTGCAAGAACCCGCGCTGCATCACCTCCACCGAACAGGAGATTGAACACGAATTCTACCTGTCCGACGAGAAAAAACAAGCCTACCGCTGCAATTACTGCGAGGCGTCCTATAAGCAGTAGCGCCGCGGCGTGATTTTGGGATAAGCCAAAGGGGGGATTCTTTGAAAAGAATCCCCCCTTTGGAAACCCCCAAGAAACTTTATTTCGCTTCGCGGGAATAGGATTTTATTTTTTCAGTTTATGAATGGGTTGTCGGCGCAAAACCAACCGCAGCAATTTGTAAAAACCGCAGGGCTTTATTTTTACGCCTTTAAATACCCCTTGGCAATGGAGTCCTTCACAATATGCTCCACAAACGGCCACAGGGCGGGCGCGCCCTCCTTCACCATGGCCATGCGGCGGTAAACCTTGTCGCTGGTGACGCTGCCCAGCTTCCACGTATGGCCTTTCGTCAGGTAATTGTTCAAAAACGGCTGGATGCGGTCCATGGCTGCGGCATAGCGGGCATCCGGCGTTTCCATCAGGTCAAACTCCTCCCACAGGCTGCGGATTTCCCTCCCCTGGTCTTGCGGCAGCATGCCGAACAAGCGGTCTGCGGCCAGCTCTTCGCGCTCCTGCTTGCTCCGGCCCGCCTCTTCGTCATAGGCGAACGTATCGCCGGCGTAAATTTCCACAAGATCGTGCACCAGCGCCATCTTCAGCACCCGGCAGATATCCACGTCGTCCTGGGCATACTCATACAGCACCATGGCCATCAGCGCCAGGTGCCACGAATGCTCCGCGTCGTTCTCCCGCCTGGAACCGTCCGCCAGCAGGCTCTGGCGCAGAACACCCTTCATCTTGTCCACTTCCGCCAAAAATTCCAGTTGCTGTTTCAGCCTGTCCTCCAAAAACAAAGCCTCCTTATGCATCTTTCCGGCGGCCCGTGATCACAAGTTCCCGCCCGTCGTAGTCTACCTTCGCCTCATCGAGCATCATGCCCAAAAGGGACGGCTCCACCGGATTTTTCGAATCATAGTCTATCCGCCAGTAGGGCTCTATCTCGCGCTGCCTGTCAATGGACAGGCAGTCGGACAATTCCTTGAGCTTTTCCTCCGGCAGTTCTGTAATCTGGGTGCGCAGCGTAAACAAATAATCGGCCTGCCCCTTTTCAATATCCACATGAAAGTCCTCGCCGCCCAAACTGTGCGTCAGAAGAAGCACGGCGTTGACAACCTGTACGATTTTTTCAAGTTTCATGACCCTCTCCCCTCCTTGGCCTGACGGCGTTGATCATCGGCACCAGGATCAGCGCCACAAACCCTGCTGCAAACCCGTTGTTGTAAAGATTGACCCCAGAGGTCACCGGCCCGATATACGTGGTGATAAACACGTGCAGAAAGCCCACCGCGATGCCCCATGGCCAGCCAAACTGCCCGGCAATCGGCGCAAGGCCCGTGCTGAAGAGTATGGACAGTATCCCCGAGGCGCTGCGCATGTCCATCACGTTCAGGCTCGTGGCTAAAATGGCGCCAATGAGCACCGGCACGACATTTTTCAGATGCTTGCCGAAGCAGCCGAATCCGGCTATCGTCAGTATGCCGGCCATGGTGGGGCCGTTCAGATCGGCACCCAGCACCAAAACCGTCGTCGTTCCCAGTATACCTAAAAGACCCATATTTATAAATACGCTGTCGCCGAATATGCTGTAGAAATCCGATACCAGCCGGCCGCTGCGGCCGCTCATCTCCCGCATTTTTTCTTTTACGTTGTCGCCCCCAGACAAAATGGCGCCATAGGCGATCAAAATAGCGCAGGTCAGGTACAGCAGCACCGCCAGGATCAAGTTGTTTCCGGTACTCCATATGAGCACCGTCTCTATCCCAAGGCCAAACCCGTTTAAAACCGCCGCCGTCACCATGGCGATGAGGCCGCCGGCAAAGCCCATGTTGTACAGATCGTACCCGTCGTGCACCCTGGCGCAGAACGCGGCCACCGCGGGAAATACCAGCCCCACAGCAATACCGGCCAGGCAAGCCACCGTCGCGTTCAGCGGCATGGGCAGCGGCACAATGGCCATCAACTCGCTGACAAGCGGGGATATGGTCGCCGATAAAAGCGCCGCCAGCGCGTAGTTCCTGAACCTTTCGCCGCGCAGCTTCGCATTGAGCCAGATGCCAAAAGGGATCGGCAGCATATTTAAAAGGTTCTTGCCGAAAAAGGCAAAGCCGGTGGTCAGCCACAGCGCCATAATCAGCGCCCCCGAAGGCTTCAGGCGCATCATCTTGAGCATTAAGACTCCGGCAAAGCCGACGACGGCCACATTAAAAAGGGCGGCCCCTATGCCGCCTACGGCAATGTAGTCGGTCACCAGCAGGCTTTGACTGGTGAGAATCCGAAGCATGCCCAGGCCAATCTGCCGCGGCGTATCGACAATCAACGCAAATACGACAAACAGGGCATAAATGAGCAGTGTCAACCTGTACGGGCCCAGTTGCAGCCTCAGAAATTTTTTCATGCAGCGCTCCATTTCATCGATCAATCTTCATTATAATTCAACACTACCGGACGGCCATCTGTCAAGATGCGACACATTGACATATTTTTTTCTCCATAAAAAAGAGGCCCTCGGGGCCTCTCAGACTGCCAAAAAAAGTCCTCTTGGGGTTATTAGGGGGCCAAAGCCCCCTAATTTAATTTTGTGCTACGACACAGGTTCTTCAGCCGGCTTTGCTTTGATCCTCTTGCTCAGAGCGACGATTAAAAGAAGGACGGGCACCGCGATTGTAACGGCTTCCATGACGAAATCCACCTGCGCATTCCACTGGCCGCTGAAATATCCCAGCGTATAGGCCCTCAAGGCGGCGACCCCCAGAATCGACACGATATTCAACAGCAAAAAGACGAGCCGCGCCGCCTTGGATTTGACGTTGAGGACAACAATCGACCATACGACGCACAGGAGAAATACCGCAAGCGTTCCCAGCGCAACCACATCCGCAGAGAAAAAGTCCGCCAATGATGCGGAGCTTTGCAGCATCGCCATCAACTGATCGTAGAAATACACGACGCCAACGAGGGCCATCAGCGCGAAGCCGATGTTCAAAAGCGTCTTGTTCTTGCTGACCACAAAGATGCACGATACGCTCAACAGAAGAAGCGAAAGCACCTTTAAAAGATCCGCCCACTCACCGAAGAATATGCCGCTTGTCTCCACCAGAAAGAATTTGCCTGCCTGTGCAACGGATGTGAGTCCAAGCCCCCCTATGCGATTGATGACCCAGAACACCGCTGCCGCCAGCAGAAGCAGGCCCGCTACCAATCGGACGATATAAGTCCTGTCCCCTTGTTTTACCTTTGTGTTTTCCATTTGCTTTCTCCTTTCATCTGCATAACATTGATGAACTGTTGATGGGGCGTCTCCGACGCCTTTTTATCCCAAAAATTCAGCACCCGAAATATAGGTCCTGAATGACATGGCCATTTGATCTACCGCCTGTTTTCACCCGGCAGGCTCAAGTTTGTATTCCACAATAAAAATCCCGTCTTGATGAAGATCCTTTCCCTGCGAGATTCATGTAATAAGAGTACGGATTACGCTTCTAATTGAGATCATTGTACCATTATACGCACCTGGTTTCAAACCTTATTTCAACATGTTTCGGGAATAATTTTTCATGGGCCGCCGGGTATTTGGGGAGATACGCTATGAGATTTAAAAAATTTGCATGCCATATCTTTTTGATAATATGCTGCCTGTCGGCCCTGACCGCCTGCGGGAAAGGACCTCTCGGGGACGCCCCTGAACCGAGCGCCGGCATGCCCTCCGCTTCGGCAAGCCTGCCCAAAGCGCCCGGGGATTCTGTGGAGCTTACCCCGTCGGAGTATTCGCAGCACAATCTTTATACGCCCGACCAGGTGTCGCTGGAAACCGAATACCAGGTATACGCAAACGATATATCGCAGCTCTACATCACCATGACGAATCATATGGATCAAGAGCTTTTTTACGGAGCGGGTTATTTCCTGGAATACTACGACCAGGGGCAGTGGTACAATACCAATACCCATCCCAGTCAGCTGATTATGATCGGCTATGGACTGGCGACGGGAGACAGCCGGAGCGAATGCATCTACCTGTACCCGGATCAATATCATTGGACCGAAGGCAGATACCGGATCGTCAAGCCCCTCATTGAGCCTGACCGCTCCATGGCCGTCGCGGCGGAATTCACACTGGGCCCCTCTCCCATAACGCCCGACACGCCCTTTGGGTTTGCGCCGCTCGAAGACCTGCCGGAAGATTATACGGCGGATATGGCGCAGAAGGACGGCGTCATTGTGGTGGACGTGCGGGGCGGCACCATCCATAACGCGGACAAACTGATCCGGTTTCTGGACAATATAAAGCGTGAAGTGCCCTCTATGATCCGGATCATGAATTTCACCGTGGAAGGCGATCCCGTCATTGCCGACATCACTTACTGGGATTTCGGCCTGCAGACCAATTTGACGGCGGGCTACCAGCCGGATACCTCCATGTATTATTTTAAGTATCAATGCGATACGTCGCGAGACCGCTTCGGCTCGGGAGAAAATTTCGTTATAAGCCGCAGCTTCCTCCTCGGATATACCGATACGAGCGGCCGGTACTTCATGTGCCTGTCGGATTATCCGTCCCAGGCGCATATGACCGAAAAAGAAGATCCTTTTCTGATTCCTGTCAGTTTATCCGATGAGGATATCGAATTGCTGAAAGAACTGGAAGAGGAGCGGGTGCAGTTCAATTCCTGCATTACAAGATCTTCAACGAGGATCACAGCCTGTATGCGGGCCTCTATTCGTTTGAAAACGAGTCGGTTTATTTGGGATACGGTAGCAAACGCTTCGGCACCAGCCTGCCTCCCAATGCTGAATTTGCGGCGCAGTTCACCGACATCATATGGCTGGATAAGGATATGCTGGGTATTTACGGCACGACGCACGACGACAGGCAATACTTCGGTATGCTCCGCGCTACCGATTCACCCAGGCCGGATCAGCATTTTATCCATCAAGTCACGGCAGATGCATTCACCGTCATCGACCGGAACAACATCCTCTGTCTCGACGAAAACCGGATCAGGAGACTGGGCGGCGCCCAGCTTTACACTTTGGACGGCACTGACGAAATCACCGCAATGCGCTACGACGCCTCCGAAAAAATCCTGATTCTGGAAGGGAAAAAAGAAAGTCGGTTTGAATGTATTTTTGAAAATGACAAACTTCAGGGTTTAAAGCCGCTAAACCGCTGACGGCGCGCCGCAACTGCGGTATTTAGCCTGGCTCTTTTGAAGTAAACCGGCATCGCGGCGCCTGCATTTCAAAGCTGCAGAACTCAATATCGCAGCGCCGCATTTTCCTCTGCCGCAGACGTGAAATTTTTGTGTATGAACTTGACTTTCGGCAGATCATCTACTATACTAAAAAACGTCCTTCGGCGTAAACTGCGCCGTTTGGCTTGCATATGCGGGCGTGGCGGAATGGCAGACGCGCCAGATTTAGGATCTGGTGTCCAAGTGGCGTATGAGTTCAAGTCTCGTCGCCCGCACCATTTATGCTGTATGGCCCCAGATGATGCGATGCGGGAGTAGCTCAGTGGTAGAGCGTCGCCTTGCCAAGGCGAAAGTCGCGAGTTCAAATCTCGTCTTCCGCTCCATTTTTTTGCGGGTGTAACTCAATGGTAGAGTTCCAGCCTTCCAAGCTGGCTACGTGGGTTCGATTCCCATCACCCGCTCCACCTGAAAACAAGCTGAAACCGCTGGGGCTCTAGGCCCAGCGGTTATTTTATGTTTCCCAACACGTTATATTTTTTGCCTTTTAGTGTCATTTGGTGGTGGTAAAATCGGTGGTAATTCCTTCGGAAAGCGGGGCTGAGCTTTACACGCATAGGATACGCTCCTGCCCAGCCCCGTTTTTATTTGAAAGATAACGGTCAAGTGGCTTTATTCCTTCTCATGGATATACATTTACGATAAAAATCAGTATATGCTTCAAATTTCTTCCGATAGCTTTCTGCCAGGGATAAATCCGGTTCAAAGCACTTTCCCACGCGCGCCATATTTTTTATCGCCTCGTCATAGCCGCTGTATATGCCGGTGGAAACCGCAGCGATAACGGCGCTCCCCAGAGAGGATACCTCCATGTTCTGCATGCGCTCAAAACGCACATTCATTACCGTTGCTCTCAGGGTGTTCCAAACATCCGATTTTGACGGCCCTCCGCCGATTCTAACCGCTTTTATTTTTTCGCTCTTTTGCTGCTGGCATGCCAGAAACAATTTTTTAGATTCAAAGGTAAGCGCCTCGATGATCGCCTCAAAAATATCTTCACGCGTCTTTGTAAGGCCCAAGCCATAGATTATTCCTCTTTCCGTATTATATTGCGGGCATACAAACATGCTGTTTGTCGAATCAAACCTTACGCTGTTCCACAGCGTGTCATAGTCATGATCTTTCGGCGCGCTCAACCCGTAAATCTGACGCATATACCAGTTTACAAGAGCGCCGTAGGAGGGCATCGCTCCCAGCACCACCGTGGAGCCTTTCATGCATCCCGTAACGGAACTTATGGGCAGAAAATAATCCTGAGTATCCTCTTTTACATTCGAATATTCTTTTATAAAATAACCGTAGTGGTCAAAGGTGCCGCTTATATTTCCCACCCTGTCGTCGGTGGAGGTGGTTATTCCAAGACCCAGCAGGCCGCAGTTGCAATCGTGGGCGCCGACAAGAACGGGCGTTTTTCGTCCCAGATCCGTATCTCCAAATTTCTCAATGCAGCCTACGACCGTGTCGCTTTCAACCACATCGCCAAGTAAACCGGTAGTGATCCCTATATAATCCGCTATCTCCTCATCCCACCGATAGGTTAAAATGTTCATCATGGACTTTCTTCCGCCCATGGTCTTGTCGTTTACAGGCTCCAAACCCAGCTTGTGAAGGATAAACTGCTGGTTTGTGAAAATGTGCTTGACTTTGGAAAACAAGTCCGGCATATTGCGCTTAAACCACAGCAATTTAGCGGGCGACGATATCCATGTATACGCGCTTCCGGTAGTGGCAATGATTCTTTTCTCGCCGAAATAGCCGTTTATTTCCTCGGCTTCCCGCTCCCCTCTTGGATCGAAAGCTAAGATAAGGTTATATAACGGCTCTCTGTTTTCATCGCAAAGTATCACACAGTCCCCAAAATATGAGAAATTAACCGCGCTTACCTCACATTGTTTATCGCGCCTCACTTCTTGCATCACCGATGCAAAGCACCGGCAGGCTCCGCTCCATAAGTCCTCTACGTTCAGTTCCGTATAGCCGCTTTTAGACGAAACCATTTTATAGCTTTCCAGGCAGCTGTACATGACCTTCCCGTTGTCAACGTCCACTATGTTGACCCTGACATTTGAAGTGCCGAAATCGACTATGGCTACCGATTTTTTATGCGTCATATTTTAATCCTCACAAAGAGTGTTCGATGCTTTTATCAAAGCGAGGCTGCCTCACGCAGTCACACACCCCGCAAAGAAGCAGCTTCGCTTTGCGCTTAATTTACCGTGTTGATCCACTGCCCGGACTCAAAGTAACGTCTTAACGCTCCCTCCATTATCTGTAAGGTAATTTCAAAATTATCCGAGCCCGTGCCCGCAAGATGAGCCGTCAACGTCACGTTTTCCAGTTTCAAAAAGGGATGCTCCGGCGGCAGCGGCTCCTGATGGAATACATCAAGGCCGGCCCCGCCGATTTTGTCATTGACCAAGGCGTCTATGAGAGACGGCTCGTCAACCAGGCCGGCTCGCGCCGTATTGATAAAGAAGCAGTGGGGCTTCATCAGCTCAAACTGTTCTTTTCCAATCAGCCTCTCTGTCTCAGGGGTGAGCCTGTAATGAACGGATATTACATCAGCCTTCCGGCAAAGCTCGTTCAATGAAACGGGCGTATAGCCCATCTTTTTAATCTGCTCCCGGGGCACGTAGGGATCGAACACCAGAACATTGGCTTCCATGGCCGACAAAATACCAGCCGTCCGCTTTCCTATGGCGCCAAAGCCTATGAGCCCCACGTATTTACCGCATAGGCTGCAACTGTAAGATGAATTGTGAAAAGTTCTCACAAAAGCCCCCTTCATCACTTTTTCATGGCTTCTGGCTATGTTTTTCATTTCCGAAACCATCAGCCCGATGGTGAATTCGGATACGGATATGGCCAGCCTTCCGGGCGTATTGATGATCTTAACGCCTTTTTGCACGGCGTTTGGAACATTTACATTTTCCACTCCGCTTCTCATGATGCAAATGGCTTCAAGGTTCTTTGCCTTATTTACGGCCTCGCTGCTTATGGCGCTGATATGGGAAATGACGATATGCGCATCGGACATGGCTTCAAGTATGTCCTGGTTGACCGGAAGAACATCCGGGCCCTGCGTTTCCATTTTAAGAAACATTCCATTAAACTCGTCGGCGCCAATTTCCGGGAGGTCTTTGACATATACCACCTGCGCGCCATAATCTTTTTTGAGAAAGTCGTAAAACCTCATCCGGCCGCCCCGGACACTATAGTCCTCAATAACAACAACTTTTTTGCTCATCGTTTATCCTCCGGCACTTATAAAGACTGATTGGATTTTTTCCTGATGACCGAAACCATGCCTATCGAAAGAAGCAGTACGATACCCTGGATGATATCTTTCATAAAGAAAGAAGCATTGATCATTGTAAGGCCATTGGATATAATCGCCAATAGCAGCGCGCCAACAACCGTGCCGGCAATATTGAACACGCCGGGATTTAAAAATGTGGCTCCAAGCATAGAAGTGCCGATAGCGTAAAGAAGATTTGAGTCGCCCACTGTCGGCGTCACCGTTCCCAGCTGACCGGCCAGTATAATGCCCCCAATGCCGGCAAAAAGCGAGCTTAATATCAATGCCTTGGCTTTTGACATCTTAACGCTGATGCCAACGTGCTCAGCGGCAATATGGTTCGTGCCTACGGCATAGATATAATGGCCCGTTCTCGTCTGCTGCATGATAAAAAACGCTATGATTGCCGCAACGATAAAGAACACCGCCGGCATCCCTCATCCGCATTTTAATTTGTCTTACCTTAATCTCTCATTATGTGATTTATTATATTTCTCATCCTGTGAATTGTCAATAGATTTATCGAATTTCTATCTCTTTTTGAGAACAATGCTGGAATGTCTTTCGTTGAGCTGTATTATAAGTATTACAAACCAAAAGGACGATGCATAAATTGAGAATACGAGAACTGCGTGAAATACATGGCCTTATGCAGAAAGACTTGGCAAAAATTCTAGGCGTTGCAAACAATACCTTGAGCCAATATGAAACCGGCACCCGGATTCCCGACTACAGGGTTCTGAAAGCTATGGCTAATTATTTTAATGTAAGCATTGATTATCTTGTAGGAAATGATGGGAACCTTGAGGGTACCCAGCCGCACCAGGGCAGCGCGGCTGGGTTTTCACGCAAGGAAAAGCAGCTTATTGAGTGGTTTCGAGCTTTGCCCGACAATATGAAGGCCGAGATTTTTTCTTATGCGGAGTACAAATATCGCATGCATCAAAATGCGGTTCTGCATAATCCAGAAGGAATACTACACGATCTGCGGCAGGAAATCGATCATACTGATAGCACGCATTTTCAAAAACCTGCCGCTCGTAAGAAATAAAACGCACATACGGATAATTCTTAAGGTGAACAGTCATTCTCAAAACTTTACCTCCTAATTATGGCAATATTCAACGCGCGTTTATGGAGCCTTTCGACATTTTACCTCTTATCCCTTTTCCAGCAGACGATAATTCACGGGTCCGTTTGGCCGGCCGCCCAATAAACAGCTATCCATAACCGCCTGCAAGCCGGCATAGCCGCTTGGGTTGTGATACTGTCAATCGAACAGCTACTGTGCGTAAAAAGTAAAAAGCAAGAAAATACAAGCTGAAAAAGACGCCTTAAAACTTGACAAGCCTTAAATGAAACTCATATAATAGGTAAGTGCATCGCATCACCCGGGTAAAGGGATACGACGCCCGACAGCCGTATGCCTCCTTAGCTCAGTTGGCTAGAGCACCTGACTCTTAATCAGGGTGTCCAGGGTTCGAGTCCCTGAGGGGGTACCATTCAGGTCAGAAACCCCTGGAACCAAGCGTTCCAGGGGTTTTGATTCATTGTGGGCACGACCTGCGCTCCATTATGCTTGATGCAAGATAAACTGCCCGTCCTCGATGGTGATGACATGCCTTACAATATACCACATCGCAAACTTTAGGGATACGCCCTAATCAACTATAAACCGTCCATCCTCTATAGTAAGGATTCGGTCGCAGGCCTGAGCCACCACAGGGTCATGAGTAACGATAATGACCGTCTTGCCTTCGTTAGCAAGATCGCGGAAGATGCCCATAATCACATCCCTGGTTTTGGTATCTACAGCGCCGGTGGGCTCGTCGGCAAGGATGATATCCGGGTCGTTGACCAGTGCGCGGGCAATGGCCACCCTCTGCTTTTCACCACCGGAAAGTTGGCTGCACAGTTTGTCGGCCTTGTGGAAGATATCGAGTTTGCGCATGACATTGAGCGCGCGCTGACGTATTCGTTTGTCACTTAATTTTTCCTTGGAAAATAATAGAGGAATGGTGACATTGTCAATGACCTTACGCTCGAGCAGCAGTCCGAATTGTTGGAGTACAAAGCCGATCTGCTTGTTGCGGATGCGAGCCATGGTTTTACTATTGTCAAAGGCGACTTTTTGCCCGTCGAGAAAATATTCGCCCTTGCCGGGGGCATCAAGGCAGCCGATGATGTGCAGCAGCGTGGACTTCCCGCTGCCCGATACGCCGCGGATGGCCAGCATCTGGCCACGGGGCACGGTTAGATCGATGCGTCGCAGCGCAGTAACCGAGCTCTCGGTACCGGCATTGTAGATTTTCCTAATGCCTTGCAGGCGGATTTTATCCACCGCATTTTTTAATGTGTTTTACTCCCACCTCCGTATGATGTCTACAGGTTTATCACGGCGAATCCTGAGGGCAAAGCTCAGAGACGAGATGATGTATATGAGCGCCAACAGGGCCAATAGCGTTAAAACGGTCCAAACGTTGAAGTAGTAGGGCTGAGTCAAATCTCCCTTGTAGCGGATGATCTGATAGGCTGCGCCGATAAAGCCGGGCGGCACAATAATCAGAAGGTTTCACACTACATCTATCGCAACGCACTGGCGCCACGTGGCGCCTCCGATGTAAGCCACGCCGTAATATTTGGATACCTGGTTACGGATCAATCCGTTATTGCCGCCGATGCCCGTGGTGGACACAATGAACAGAAATATAAACATCACCAGATCGTTGGCGATACTCCCCAGCAGTCTGTCCCGATCATCTTTTATGATCTTATCCACGCTCTGGGCGTCATAGCCTTTATTGCGCAGGTCCTCCAGCATCTGCTGTGTGAAAGATTCGGTGGATACGTTCTCCTCCAGCAGCATGATGCCACCGCTCGCCTGATAATAATAAGGCTCTTGGCCTTGAGGCAACTGCAGTTTAGGCATCAAAATGTCGGTGTTATCAAAGCTGATGCCTTCAATAAGAGTATAGTCAATCATGGACAGATACCATGAAAAGTTCCGCTCGTGCAGGGCGCCAACAACGCGCACATGAAGCGTCAAATCCGGTTCATCGCTCTGGCGATCATACTGTAGCTGCAGCGTATACGCTTCGCCAACGGACAGCATGTCTTTCAGCTCGTAGCCGACCACGATAGGGATTTCTTCGTCGTGACGATATTCACGCGATGTGTCCCAGAAGCTGCCCTGGGACAGCGGCGTAACGAGCGTATCGGTCAGGGCATTATTATAAGTGGTCACTCTCATATCCGGCAGGGGGAGCCCGTCCAGCGTAATATCCATTCCCAGCCAGGATTTTGCCGGAGGAATGACCTGTTCCACGCCGGATATTTGGGACAGTTCCGCGCAAAAGCGGTCGACGGCGTTGTTATATTCCTCCAGCGAATTATCAGTACCATCGTACCGAGTCAGCCCTGGTTTCGTGGAGGTGATATACGTTCGGCCTGAAAAGCTGCTTTTGACCATTTCAAACTGCAATAAACGATCTTGGATGACCCCCGTGACCCTGACAAATATATTGGCGCACAGAAGCACCTGCACTACCAGGACAAGGCTGATAATGGGAGAAAGCAGTATCTGTTTGAACGCGCTTTTAAAGATTGTTTTCATATCGTTCACCTCACTGCCTGTGTATAGCCGAGACGAAGTCATTGCCTGTAAGCACTTTATGGTAAGCAAACCGCACGCTAATGAGCATAAAGGCTTCGATTACGGCCGCAAGGATGATGTATTCGTGCGGGGCCATGCTGTAGGGTATCCATATGTTTTCCGGCTTAACCAGTTCCCAGAGGATAAAAAGGCCGATGCCCACGGCAAGGCCGATGGCGGTAATAATGGCCACCTCGGCCATGACCATACCCAAGAGACGGCGGTCCGTTGCACCGGCCATCCGGTAGAGGCTGTAGGCGCGCGCCTGGCTGCTCATCCAGTAGGCGGCTATGCTCAATTGAGCACCGCCAAAAAGGCCAGCGACGCGGAACTGATCAGCCGGTAAAGGTATTCATTGTTTGCGCGCGCTATGTTTTCACCCCTTTTTGCTGAAATTTCGGCTGAAAAACCCGGCGTCCATTCGTGGGTAAACTGAACCAGCTTCTGCTTCTGGGCCGTGGAGAGTGCCTTATGCGTGACGAGCGTGACTTTGTTTGTCGGAATTTCCGCATCCAGGTAGGTTTGCCGAGGCAGAACCATATAATATTCTCCATTGTATGACATCCCGTCCACAAGGCCCACGACTTCGTAGGCTTCCTCATCGTTTTGCATGCGTACGGTATCCAATGGCTCTATGTCTTCCATCTTCACGCGGGCATTCTGCCCGTCTTCATCGCGTTCATAAAACTTTTCCAGTCCAAGAATCTCCCCTGCCGTATATCCGGTGGCCATAGGCCAGCCGACAAGCGCGCGCTTGAGGCCATTGTCCTCAGGCTCCAGCCAGCGGCCGTCCACCAGAATGAGGACGTTATCGTCCGGATCGATGGAAAAAACCAGCCCCTCCTCAAAATGATCGCCCGGCTCCAAGCCATAGACAAAGGGGGCGGCGTAGGCCGTAAGAGGTTCCCACTCATCCCCTTCCAGCAGTTCCCCCTCGTAGCGCTGTGCCTGTGTGTTTCCTCCGTAGCGAATGTTGATGAGCTCCGGAAAGCCCTCCTGTTCCAGGAAGGCCCGAAGCCGCGCTTCCCGCTCGTGCGTCATGGCGGGCATGCCATGATCTGAAAAACCAAATTCCATATCCGTTAAAACAAAGGCGCCCCGGCTTTGACCTTGTGCCCGGATGCCGGAATAGAACGAGTAAAAGTAGCAGAAGATGAATATGGAGATACTGAAACAGGTCAGCATCAACAGAAACGACCTGCGTTGCCGGCGGAAAAATATGCCCAGATCTTTTTTTATCACCCTGATCATACTTCTTCACCCCTTTCTGTTCGTTTTGTTATTTTGAATTGGATTGTATCGGCCAAAAGAATTTAGTTAGGCGTCAGCGGGTGGGAAATATATCATCCCAAACACTACCTGAAGTATTACCTGCCCTCCACCAATTTCTAACCCGTGTGGCACGCCAATCTGTGCCGTATTTAGAGTGCTGGCAATAAGTGCCCGTTAACGATTTTGACCAAGGGCCCGATCTGATAACGCCGCCATCGTACGAATACAGATTGACTTCCAACAGCATGGAACTTGTTTCCGCGACATGCCCAGCTATATTAACATACGAACCATCACGCCAACCGGTAACATTGTAGGTGAGCGCGGCCTGGATAATAGTGCTGAACGCCAGCAGCACCATAAGGGCTGTGAGAGGAGGGCAAATTTCCGTTTCATTATCGATCTCCTCCTATCCAATTATTTCGGTACAGAATAGAATTGTAGTTATAGCCGATACAATCTAAATATTTACATGATCATCTACGCTGGATAACCATATGTTCTTTTATTTCAGAAAGAAAAACTTAGATAATCCGCAATATGAACGCTTAGTTGATATGATAGAGATAGTAAACGTCTTTTATTGGTGCGTCAAGACACTTAATAATCGTCCCTCTTGCTTGGCACGGCTTGGGCCAAGCGTTGCGGGTATATTGTTGATTAAAACATACAATAAATAACGATTTTTGTAAAGGAATTTGGCATAAACCTCCCCATGGGTATCACATTCTGCCAAAATAATATGATCTATCATTTTTTTATTTGCACGAAGATGGTGCCTTGCTTCAATGATTTGTTATAATAGCTTTGAAACCACCTATGAAAGGAGCCTTGCTCATGAAAGTATATACAGGCCCGACAAGCCGGCGAAATAAGCACACAGGCATCCCGTACGGGATAAGAAACAAAAAATCCCTGTTCATAAGCGTTTTGATGCTTCTTTTAACGCTTGTGTCCTGCGCGGCTCCGCTGCCCCCGGCGGATATAACGAGTAACACGGACGCGCAGCCCATCCCGCTGCCGCCTGCTGAAACAGGCGGCGACGTCTCCGTTGAAAAGGCACTGATCAGCCGGCGCTCCGTCCGGACGTACGCCGCCGATCCGCTGACGCTGCGGGAGGTGTCCCAGCTCTTATGGGCGGCTCAGGGCGCTGTTGGCGACAGGAGGACCGTGCCGTCCGCCGGTGCGCTGTACCCCATCGATGTCTTTCTGGTCTGCGGTGAGGTGGAGGGCCTTCCCCCAGGCGTCTATCGCTACCGGAGCGAATCGCATGAACTCATCCTCACGGCAGAGGACGACCGTCGCAGCGCGCTTTATGCCGCCGCGCTTTCCCAGCCCTGTGTGGAAAATGCCCCCGCCGTTCTTCTGATGACGGGCGTCTATGCGCGCACCATGGAAAAATACGGGGACAGGGGCGTGCGCTACGTGCATATGGAGGCCGGCCACGCCGCTCAAAACGTATATCTGCAGGCCGCGGCGCTGAATCTAGGCACCGTCTGCATCGGCGCGTTTGACGACGAGGGCGTAAAGGAGGCGGCAGCGCTGCCGGAAGAAAACGAGCCGCTGTACATCATGCCAGTGGGCGGGGCGGCGTCCTGACCACATCCGCGCGGCGCCTAAGCCGATAAGTCAGCTTCGCCATGCCTGGGTTTGGAGCAGGCGGAAACGCGTATGCAGGTAATGCAATAGCGTGGAGCAAAAAAGAAATAAAAGCCCGCCGGTGCTATGGAAAGAGAGGCTTTCGGCGGCACGGACTTTAAAAAAAGCGGCATGTGTTTTACTTGCGATTTAAATCCTTCAGGTAAAGGATCGACGGCATGCACCGCATACAAAACGCCTTTTATTGAGATATTGTGCGCCCGTTATAAGACGACTTCCCCCAGAACCTCTCCGATGGGCTCATAGATGGACAGGTCCGCCAGCTTGTCGGCCGGGGTGGGCGATTTGTTGATCAGTACCAGCTTGTCTCCACGGTAATAGTCGATCAGGGTGGCGGCGGGATAGACGTAAAGCGACGTACCGCCGATGATCAGCATGTCTGTCCGACGGATATGCTCCATCGAACACCGAATCACTTCCTGGTCCAGCGGCTCTTCGTACAGCACCACATCGGGCCTGATCACGCCGCCGCAATCGCAATGCGGCACGCCTTGGGTACGCCGGATATGGGCAAGATCGTATACCTTACTGCACGTCATGCAAAAATTCCGGTAAACGCTTCCGTGCAGCTCCAGGACGTTTTCACTGCCCGCCGCCTGATGAAGGCCGTCTATGTTCTGCGTAATCAGCGCTCTGAGTTTGCCCATTTGCTCCAGTTTTGCCAGCGCAAGATGCGCCCGGTTGGGCTTTACGCCCTCGGGCAGCATTTTTTCTCTGTAGAATGCATAGAATTCCGCCGGATGCATCCTGAAAAAGGTATGGCTTAAAATGGTTTCCGGCGGATATTTGTAGCGCTGGCTGTAAAGCCCGTCCACGCTTCTAAAATCGGGGATGCCGCTTTCGGTGGATACCCCCGCTCCACCGAAAAATACTATGTTCTCGCTTTCATCGATCATCTGCCGAAGTTTTTGCAGCATACAGATTCCACCGCCTTTCATAAGCCTGCCTTGTCCTTTCGTCAAAACATACCATCCATACCTTTTGCAGGCGCCGGTCCTTTTCCAGAAATCCGGCAATGGAGCGGACCGCTATCTCCGCCGCCTCGTCCAGCGGAAAGCGGTAAGCTCCCGTGCTGATGGAGGCAAACGCCACCGTTTTGCAGCGCGCGGCTGCCGCCAGCTTCAGCGACCTCTTATAACAGCTTTCCAGAAGCTCCCTTTCACCCTCATGGCCGCCGCGCCATACCGGTCCCGGCGTATGGATCACATGCCCGGCCGGAAGGTTGTATCCCAAGGTGATCTTCGCCCGGCCCGTCTCGCAGCCGTCCAAAGCCCTGCACGCTTTGAGCAATTCCGGGCCCGCCGCCCGGTGGATGGCCCCGTCCACGCCCCCGCCGCCCAAAAGCGTGGTGTTGGCCGCGTTTACGATGGCATCGGCATATATTTTTGTAATGTCGCCCTTAATGATTTCAAACCGGCCGTCCATTTTTACATCCTTTTTTCTTTATTGTACCATTTTTTGGGCTATCTGAGGCAGCTTTAAAAGTCATTCGGGCGTATGCATTTCATGGCGCGGCAGCCGGTGGCAGGCCAACCTAAAAAAGTCTTGACTTTTGCAGGTCTATAATCTATGATTTATTTAGCGACCTGCATAAAGGGAGGTGAATTCTTATTGGCCGCAAAAAAACTGGGCCGCCCCACGGATAATCCAAAAGACATCACCATGAAGATCCGGTTCGATAAAGATACTTTCGAGAAGCTGGCGCAATGCAGCGAAAAGATGCAGGTATCAAGAGCCGAGGTCGTCAGGCGTGGTGTATGCAGGATGCACGACGGCCTCAAAAAGTAAAGAAGCGGCGCATACTCCTCAAAGAAACACGCCGCTTCCCCCGCACAACTGCCCGAAAGCAGGAAGTAAGTAAATATCATAGCATGCGTACCCTCTCTTTACAAGCAGTATTGTGCGCCATTTGAAAGGAGAGCCGGATATGGATTCGTATGTTTCGGATTTTCTAAACGGCACAATAGAATCAATCGCGCAGAATCTGCAGGAAACCAACGGTGAGTATGCCTTGGCGGTCAAAGCCTGCCGGTAACTCCATGAAAAAATTGACCCCATCATTATGAGTGAAAAAGAACTGATTTTAAGCGAGTGCGATTTCCTGGATTTTAGAGAATATTTTCAGCAGCAGCGCACTGTGGCGGCCATCATGCAGCTGGGGGCTTACAGGCAAGGCTATCTCGACTGTGTTCGTCTGCTCCAGATGCTGGGCGTACTTTTGAAGGTCAATCCCGTTTTCTAAAAAAGGCCGGACGCGTTTGCGTCCGGCCGAGGCCGTCAAAAAACGATGTTTTTTGACGGATCTGCCAGGGCTTTTCCTGCTGCAAAAACCTCTCATCGGTTTTTGCAGCGGCCGGAAAACCCTGAAAG
>JBMNQS010000029.1:0-23767 GCA_050944255.1 Christensenellales bacterium
CTATATCCTCCTGTCCCTTACCGGTCAGGCCCACCGGCTCCACCGCCACTATTTTCCTGAATTTTTTCATTGTATCGATACCCAATTGTCACCTTCCCGGCTGAATTTGAGATATGACCTTACAGGCCATAAGCCGCGCCCCATCTCGCGCCCTCGCATACAGGCTTATTTCACGATTTTTCATACCTACTCCACACAGGATGTAAAAATTCTCGCAACCGCATCCCTGTCAAGCTGCATAAACCCGCCGACCACGTGTCCCTGCGGGCACGCGCGATCGATCACCGCTTGCAAATCCTCCTTGGGCACGCCAAGCTCTTTGAGGGTAACGGGCATTCCAATGGATTTAAGCCAACTTCTAAAACGGTCCAGCCCATCGTCGGCAATGGCCTTTATGTCGGATAAATCCGCATCCGCGCCGAATACATCCAGAGCGAACTGCGCCACCCGCGCCACATGCATGGGCGCTCCATAATCTGCCAGATACTGGAGCCATGCGGGCATCACCACCGAAAGGCCCGCTCCGTGGGCCGTATCATACACGCCGGAAAGCTGTTCTTCCAGCGCATGCTCGCTGCCGCTGTGCATGCCGTCGCGTCCGATGCCGGTGATGTCGTTGTGGCTGAAGGAGCCCGCCAGCATCAATTCCGCACGCGCCTCATAGTTCTGCGGGTCACGCACAGCAATGGGACCATACTTCACCACCGTACGCATGGTGCCAGCCGCGTACTGGTCTCCCAGATAGCTGCGCGAAGGCGCAAAGTAGCGGTTTACCGTATGCGCCAGTATATCCGCCGCACCTGCGCCGGTTTGATAGGGCGAAACCGTATAGGTCAGCTCCGGATTCATAATGGCAAACACCGGCCGGCACGGATCGTACATAAAACCGTACTTGCGGCGCTTACCGATGTCGTCCACCAGTACAGCGCTGCGGCTGGTCTCACTGCCCGCCGCGGCGATGGTGTGGATGGTTCCCACAGGCGCCATTTTTTCCGGCGCCGTACCCGTAAAGAACGGCCAAAACCCGCCGCCGTTGGCAAGGCCCAGCGCAATAGCCTTTGCCGTATCGATGCTGCTGCCGCCGCCAAGGCCCAAAAGAAAATCCACACCTTCGGCCCGCGCCATCTCCAAACCCTTTTGCGCGTAGCTTCTGCGGGGATTGGGCTCCACGCCGGAAAATTCCACAAAGGCAATCCCGGCATCGTTCAATTGCCGTACCACCGTATCGTAAAGCCCGCTTTTTTTGATGCTGCCGCTGCCGTACACCAGCATGACCTTGGTGCCGCCATGCTTTTTGACAAGCCTCGCCGCTTCCCTTTCCGTACCCTTGCCAAATACGATTTCCGTATACAGATCCAGCTTAAAATTAGTATAGTTCTTCATCTTCTCCCCTCCCGTATGCGATAAAAGATTACAGCACATCCAAACTTCGCGCGTAAAAATATGTACTACAAAAAAGAGTAGCACAATCAAACGCATCCTTCAATTACTTAAACATATTTACTTCCCCGGGCAAATCCGGCCGCCGCATTTGAATCATTATAAACATTATATTGAATCCGGATACGGCCGCTGACACCGTCTTTATGTGCGTATGACCGGTACGCACGGCAGCAGCCAAATTTTTATACGTTTTGCGGACATGGGCTCCTGAAATATATCGGTATCCTAGTCAAGCGCAGCAGGGCAGGCCGTTTGACGCTTATTTGAAAGTAGCCATAGACTTTTTTATATAATCGTTCTAATCTTCTGAAAACGGCTTCAAACCGCTAACGGGCGCACAGATTTGCCAGTGATTCACACTTTAAGAAACCCTCACGTATCTTAGCTTAGTGAAAGCAAATTGTCCGTTGACAAATCAGAAACGCGATGATAAGATAACAGATGTCTTTGGAGCCCTCTGGGTGTGGCGCAGTTTGGTAGCGTGCTTGAATGGGGTTCAAGAGGCCGGAGGTTCAAATCCTCTCACCCAGACCAGTCCGGCAGGCCGGACAGCCAATATCGCGAACCATGTTTTATGGTTTGCGATATTTTTTGCCCGCGTCAAATAAATGCTATATCGCCACTCACACCAGTCCGGTAGGCCGGACAGCCAATATCGAGAACCATGTTTTATGGTTTGAGATATTTTTTGCTCGCGTCAAACAAATGCTATATCGTACTCACACCAGTCCGGTAGGCCGGACAGCCAATATCGCGAACCATGTTTTATGGTTTGCGATATTTTTTGCTCGCGTCAAACAAAAGCCATATCGTACTCACACCAGTCCGGCAGGACGGACGGCCAATATCGCGAACCATGTTTATGGTTTGAGATTAAGCCGGCCGCTCTTGGACATAATCCGCCTACCTGCTGCTTATACGTGTTTTTGATCTGCCTGATATGAACATTCGTACCACCGTTTTTAGCTGACAGGGGATTGAATCTGCGGGCTGCTTCGTATATTCTAAAAACAGCTTTGCGCATAGGCAGCAGGGCGCAAAAAGGAGGAACGGGTCGTGCAGCTTTCCCTAAAACTCCGCCGCCTGAGACGGGAGGGCGAAAACAAGGTCCGCACCTTTTCTGATCTCACGGTAGAAGCGGGCAAAGTGGGCGTGATCATCAGCGATATGTGGGACGTGCACTGGTGCAAAGGCGCCACCGAGCGTACTGCGGAGCTTGCGGCGCCAATGGAAAAATTATTGCAGGCGCTTCGCGGTATGGGCGCCGTGATCGCCCACTGCCCGAGCCGGGTGGCGTCCTCCTTTTATGACGGAACGCACGCACGAAAAAATACGCTTGCCCATTCAAACGAAATGCCGGAGGAACTGCCGGACGTCCGGCTGTACCTCGACCGCATTGTACCTATTGCGTCCCTGATCGATCCGCACAGGAGGCAGTGTGACTGTCGTCCGGACAAGTGTGCGGAGATCCACCCGAGACCGTGGAAAAGGCAGATTGAGACGCTTACGGTCTTTGACCGCGATCTGATGTGCGACGATTCGGTGGACGGGGAGGATGAATTTCGCATTCTGAATGCCTTCAGGGCGATGGGAATCACGCATGTTCTGATTATGGGGGTCCATACCAATCTCTGCGTCATTCACCGCAACTTCGGCATCCGGCGGCTGCTGGCCTCGGGTTTCACGCCAATCCTCGTGAGGGATATGACCGATTGCATGGCGCCGCAGGAGGAAAAGCCCTATCATGATCATTTTGAGGCGCTTTCGGAGGTCATCGATTATATTGAAGAATATCTCTGCGCCTCGGTGAGCTCCTCCCAGATCATGGGCGGAAAGGATTTCCGTTTTTCAGGGGATTTGCGGCAGTCTGAGGTTTTCGGCAAAAGCGCTCCCGGCGCGATACCCTTCGATGATAAGGAAAAGTATGATGCTCTTCGGCTCGCGCTGCCTGACAGCATGACATTTTTTACGCAAGAGGACGGGATTGCGGGAATTTCGCTCGGTTACGGTGCGATATGCCTTCCCTCGTATGGCAAAAAAACCTGCGGACACACCATCCCTCTGCGCTTCGGCGAGTACATCACCGGGGCCGGAGGCAGCATCTCGGCCGAAGGCAGATTCCCGAGCCTTTATTTTAGCACAAGCCTTGGACGCAGACTGGAATCCTGTCCCGGAAAAGCAGCCGGTAAAAACTTTTCCTTTGACATTCCAAAAGGTTTTGCTCTTTCCTGCCTGCATGGGCTCCGCTCCGCCGAAGGTTTGCTTTTGGGGCTGGGATTTCGCATCAGAAACGTCTCATTGTTCCGCACTGCCTCAGAGGACGCAGCGCGTCCGCCCTCAAATGTTCTGTCTCTGCGTGACGGCGCCGGAAATCCCTTTGAGGCACAGTGGATCAACGGACGGTTTCTGATAAAGCGCAAAGGCGAATCGCTTCCCAATGAGGGCGACTGGCTGCCCTGCCTCTCCCCTTCCGGTGAGCCCATTTCAGTCGGAATGGACGGGCGGTATTTCTTCCTGAGAGGAAACGAAGCGCATCTGCTGGAAAGCGTTTTGGTTCTTTCGGACGACGGAAAGCCCTGTTCGGTCTCCCTCTTTCTCGATTATTGATGGAGTTTCAATGTTTTTAAGCTGTTTATGAGTGCGCCCGGCAGGCAAAAGAATGTTTGAGGCCGAAGGTTCAAGCGGCGCTTCAAAGCCCTGGAAACACTGGAATCCAAAATGGTGGATGCGCAGATTATGCGCGTTGCGCCAAAACTTGCGGAGCCTTCCTTGTGTAAAGGTAAAATGAGCGTATTGGCTGCAATACGCTATCATGAAATATTATAAAACCTTCAGAATAATGAAATAGCGCGTATTTTGTAGTATAAACGTCATCGGCATTCCCAATTATATATGTAATCACAGTTTGCTTTTATTTAATTGGAAGGATAAGCTAAAGATTGTAATTTATAAAGGAGCGAATCAAAAATGGTTGGAGTAGAAATTGATATGGTTCCATGCCTAAACTCACCTGTTTCTCAAACGCTAAACTTACCGGGCGCTTTACAGCATTGAAGCGTTGTAGGAACGCTCGGTTTTTTATACGCCTTTTTGCGCTGTGAACGAACCGGCTGCTACGCCCTTTCTCGTTTGCTCCTGCGGCATTCTTTCATCTTACCATCATTTTATCTCCACATTGGCGAAGTATACTAAGTCAAAGAGCCTTCGCCGCACAAGGAGGGTGATGATTATGGTAAAAGTGCTAATCGTAGATGATGAGCCGGATATCCGCGCCGTGATACGCGAATATGTGGAGTTTGAAGGCAACGAAGCCTTCGAAGCTGAAAACGGTATGGACGCCGTCAGGCTGTGCCGGGAGCAGGATTTCGATATCATCGTCATGGATGCTATGATGCCCAAGCTTGACGGCTTTTCGGCGTGCAAGCAGATCAAGAAGATCAAAGACATCCCCATGCTGATGCTGTCTGCGCGGGGCGAGGAATACGATAAGCTGTTTGGCTTTGAGGTGGGCGCGGAGGATTACGTCGTCAAGCCGTTTTCCCCGAAGGAGCTGATGGCCCGCATCAACATTATCGTCAAACGCAATCAGGGGAAATCCCAGGAAGCTCAAAATGAAAGTATTCTTGTTTTCGGGGGAGTAAAGATAGACACGCTGGGACGCAGCGTCTTTGTCGATGGCCGCAAGGCGGAGCTTACGCCGAAGGAATACGATCTTTTGGTGTATCTTGCCGCCAACAAGGGCATCGCGCTGACACGCGACAAGCTGCTCAATGCGGTATGGGGCTACGATTTCTTTGGCGAGGACCGCACGGTGGACGCGCAGATCAAGCTGCTGCGCGGAAACCTGGGGCCGTACCGTGACTATATCGTCACGCTGCGAGGGGTGGGATACAAGTTTGAAGTTTGATAAGCGCTCCATGGGCGTCAAGCTGTAGCTCTATTTTATTGTGTTTGCCTCCGTTATACTCACCGGGTTATGGCTTTTGCAGATCGTATTTATGCAGAGCTTTTATCAGGGCATGAAAACCAAGGCTATCGCCGGCATTGCCGACAGGATCATCACGCATTACGGCGGTGATGATTTTGAGGCCGCGGTTGACCGGATTACCTTCCACAACTCTATTTTGGTGTTCGTCACCGATCATCGGGGAAATGTGATTTACGCTTCGGATGAGCATGGCGCGGGCGGTCCGGGCGGCGCCGGAAAGCCTGACGGCAATATGAACGATTGGCCGTTTACGCGTCCGCTCCCCAGCGGATTTGACGATTTCCTTGAGAGGATGCGCCAAAGCGAAACCGGCCGCATCAGCTATACGATATCGGACATTCGCTTTCAGGGGGACTCCCTGGTCTACGGCGCAAAGATGCAGGACGCGCTGCTATATATCAGCACGCCGTTGGATCCGGTGAACACCACCACGGACATCCTGCGCACGCAGCTGATCTACGTGACCGTTGCCGCGCTGTTTTTGAGCCTTATCCTCGCTTTTTTTATCGCAAGGAAGTTCGCAGAGCCGGTGGCGGCCATCTCCCGTCAGGCGGGGCGCTTGGCCAGGGGCGATTTTGACGTCAGCTTTGACAAGGGATTCTGCGCCGAAATCGACGAGCTGGCCGCCACCCTTGATCATACCGCTCTGGAGCTTTCCAAAGTGGAAAAGCTCCGGCGGGAACTGATCGCCAACATATCCCACGATCTTCGCACCCCGCTGACCATGGTAAAGGCCTACACCGAGATGATCCGCGACATATCCGGCGGCGACAAAGAAAGGCGGGAGGCGCATTTAGCGGTGATCGAAACCGAAACCGACCGGCTGACCCTGCTGGTAAACGATATTTTGGATTTATCGGCCATCCAGTCGGGCAACGAGATCGTGCGGATGCAGGACGTCAACCTCAGCGACCTGGTGAACCAAGTGCTCTCGCGTTTTGAGCCGGTTTTTGAGTATGAAGGGTATACGCTGCAAAAAACCGTGGAACCGGACCAGTATGTCCAGGGCGACGAGCAGAAACTGACGCAGGTGCTGTATAACCTGATGGCAAACGCCATGAACTATATCGGCCAGGACATGCGGGTGAGCGTAAAGCTATGCAATCTGGGAAGCCGGGCACGGGTAGAGATCATCGATTACGGCGAGGGTATCGCCCAGGACGAGCTGCCCTATGTCTGGGATCGATATTACAAATCAAAGGAGCATAGGCGCAAGACCGGCACCGGGCTTGGCCTGTCCATCGTCAAAGGCATCCTGGAGCTCCATGGCGCGCGTTTCGGCGTTATCAGCAGCGCGGGAAACGGCAGCACGTTTTTCTTTGAGATAAACAAATAGCGGTCCCTTCAAAGCTCCGCCGGAAACGACGGAGATTTTTTTGTGCGCCATTGTTTCACACAACTTGCCAGGCTCTTTCATGAAGCCGTCTTGTTTCGGGGTTATGCTGGATTCACAGATAAAGGAGATGATTTAAATGGCAGGCGAAGTTTTTAATCGCTACGAGAACAAATACCTGCTCGATGAAAAAACCTTTGAAAAACTGCGGCGCAGGCTCTGCGATTACATGGAGCCTGACCGGCACAACAGGCAGCGCGGCGCCTATACAGTCGCCAACCTTTACTACGACACGGACGACAGCCACCTGATCCGCACGTCGCTTCAAAAACCGAAATACAAGGAAAAGCTGCGGCTGCGTGCGTATGGGGTGCCCGACAAGGGCGAGCGCGTATACGCCGAGATCAAAAAGAAGGTCGCCGGCCTCGTGAATAAGCGCCGCAGCGCGCTGACGTTGAGCAGCGCCTACAGGTTTCTGGATACGGGCATTCTGCCGGCAGAGGAGCCCTGCCAGAATCGGCAGGTACTGCATGAGATCGCCTACATTCGAAGCCGGCAGGCGCTTGCGCCCGCGCTCTATCTGGCCTATGACCGCGTGGCCTGTTTCGGGATTGGACAGCATGACCTGCGCGTATCCTTCGACACCAATATCCGCTCCAGGCGATGCGACCTGGCGCTGGAAGCGGGAGATTACGGAGAATCGCTTCTGGAGCAGGGGGTCTGGCTCATGGAGATCAAGGTGGCGCAAAGCATCCCCGTATGGCTGTGCCGCCTTCTGTCGGAATACGAGGTGTATGCCACGAGCTTTTCAAAATACGGCACGGAGTATCTGCGGACGCTGGAAAGCGCCTGGCCGTCTCCCGCTCCACTGGACGTCCTTTCCGCAGGCCCCTACCCGCGGGCGGTCAATGCCTGATGAATGCGTAAGGAGGAAAATCGCATGTTCGATTCCATTTTTGACAATACGGCTGCGGATGCGGCCATCAGCCTGCCCGGGCTTCTGCTGGCGCTGGGGGCGGCTCTCTGCATAGGTCTTCTGATCAGCCTTGTCTACATGAAAACCCGAAGAAACGCGCCCCCCTCCCAAAGTTTTGCGCTGACGCTGGTGATGCTCCCGGCGATTGTAACCGTCATTATCCTGCTGGTCGGCAGCAATATCGCAAGGGCGTTTTCCCTCTCGGGCGCCTTCGCCATCATCAGGTTCCGAAGCGCGCCGGGCGACGCCAAGGACATTACCTATGTGCTGTTCTGCATGGCCGTGGGCCTGGCGGCGGGAATGGGCTTCGTTCTGTATGCGGTGGTGATGGGCGTCATACTGTGCGCGGCCATGGCGCTTCTGGAGCTGCTGAAATATGGAAGGCCGAAAGGGACGAGCCAGATTTTGAAGATCACGATCCCGGAGAATCTGGATTACCAGCATGCCTTCGACAGCGTAATGAATAAATATACATCAGTTTCAAAGCTCAATAAGGTCAAGACCACCAACCTTGGCAGCCTCTATGAGCTCGTTTACTCGGTGACGACAAAACAAGACATCAGCGAGAAGGCCTTTATCGACGAATTGCGCTGTCGAAACGGAAATCTGAATATCACGCTGGTGCTGGACGCCACCCCAGACGAATTTTAATTATAACGAAATGAAAGGGACATTCGTATGAAAAGAAAGAATTTCTTGCGCCTCGGCGCACTAATGGCCGTGTGCGTCGTGGCTGCGGCAGGGTTTGCGGGATGTTTGGCCAACGCGGGAAAAGCCGGTGCCACATCGCTTGCCTCACAGGCCAATGAGGAACCGTCAAGTTCGGCCATACCCGAGTTTTCGGCCCAGTTCCAATCTGACGACCTGGACGCCTCCTGGGACGACGCGTCGGCAACCGTCGTCAGCCTGACTGGCGCGGACATCACGATAAGCGGCGGCGGAGCGACGGCGGACGGCTCCGTCCTGCGCATTACGAAGGCAGGCACTTATGTTGTAAGCGGCACGCTTGCCGACGGCCAGATTCAAATTGCCGCTTCAGACGCCGATACCGTGCGGCTTGTGTTAAACGGCGCGGATATCACAAACCGCACAGGCGCGGCCATATACGCTTCCCGGTGCGGTAAGCTCGTGCTGATACTGGCTGACGGCACGGACAACACGCTCACTGACGGCGGCGACAGCTACCAGTATACGGACAGCGCCGGCGAGGAGCCGAACGCGGCCCTGTTCTGCAAGGACGACCTGACGATCAACGGAAACGGCGCCCTGACGGTAAACGCCGGGTTCCATAACGGCGTCACTTCAAAGGACGATCTCTTGATCGTCAGCGGCAATCTCACGGTGATTGCCGCCAATCACGGCCTGCGCGGCAACGATTCCGTGACGGTGCTCGGCGGCGCCCTTCATATTACGGCCGGGAACGACGGCATACAGACGAACAATACCGAGGATGCGGGCAAGGGATATATTCTGATAGAGGACGGGAGTGTCGCCATTGTCTCTGCCCACGACGGGATGCAGGCCGACCAGGCGCTGGCCATAAACGGCGGTGAATTTGAGATCACTGCCGGCGGCGGCGCCTCCTCCTCCGCGGTCGTTTCCTCCGATACGGCCTCCGACAGCTTCAAGGGAATCAAATCGGCCGGGAGCATACAAATGACCGGCGGGCACTTTGTAATCGACAGCTATGACGACAGCCTGCACGCAAACAGCAGCATTGCCATCGGCGGCGGGGAATTGATCCTGCGCACAGGCGACGACGCCGTTCACGCCGACGGCGACCTCACCGTCAGCGGAGGGAAAATCACGGTGGAACAGTCGTATGAGGGGCTGGAAGCAAGCAACATCCACATTGCGGACGGGACCATCGACATCGTGTCGTCGGACGACGGGCTCAACGCTGCGGGCGGAAGCGACGCAAACGGGGGCGGCGGCCGGTTTGGGCAGGATAATTTTTACGGGGGCGGCAATTACAGCATCCATATCGCAGGCGGGCAGATCACCCTTTTCGCCGGAGGGGACGGCATTGATTCCAACGGAACCATCACCGTCAGCGGCGGGACCGTCCTGTCCCTGATCGATTCGCGAGGCAACGGCGCCATGGATTGCGACGGAGCCTTCACCCTGACCGGGGGCACCGTCATCTACGGCGGCAGCGAGGCGGGCAGCACGCCGGGCGCGGACTCCACACAGAGCTATGTCTATGTCACCGGGGTACCGGCGGGAAGTGAAATCACCGTAAAAAACAATGGTACGACACTGCTCGCGTTCACGCCGCCGGTGGATCTGCAAACCCTCGCGCTCTCTTCCCCGGATATTGTAAGCGGTGAAAGCTACGAAGTATACAGCGGTGAGAACCTGCTTGCATCCGTCACGGCGGGGACCGGAGGCGGCGGCATGGGCGGCATGGGCGGCATGGGGCCCGGCGCCGGCGGCGGAACGCGGCCTGGTGGCGGCATGCAGCCCGGTGGTGTCCAGCCTGACGAAATGCAGCCCGGTGAAATGCAGCCCGGCAATAGAAGGGGCGGCAACTGAACTTTATCGCTTGAAGGACATAATATTTTACAAGACAGCGGTAATATGCCATGATCAAACGAATGCAGCGTAGCGGCTGCGGCGTTATGCGCACTAAACCCTGAACGGATCTCCAATAGATCCGTTCAGGGTTTAGCTGTCTGTGTTTACAATTTTTTCCGCCCAGTCCGCAGCCGCGCGCGGGCATGGTCCGGCACCGGGTGCCGTATACCCCGGCCCCGTTTGGCCTGCGCTTGTGTCCGGCAGCGCCCGCGATAAAGAATGATCGCCGCGCGGCGGCCATCATACGGGCGAACCTTTTTTCAAACTATACTCCCCTGAACGGCCGGTGAGGGAGGCGCCTGCCTATAAAGATCAAGCGGTCCTTTTGTCAGCGGATCAGGGTGATTTTGCCGATGATCGGCATGGGCTGCATCTTACCGGCGGCGGCATTCACAATACCCAGTATACCCAGCGCGGATACCCCAAGGTACAGCAGCGTAAAAATAGTGCTGAATATGCCCAGTATACCCAGGCCGCCGTAGAACAGGGCGGCTACGAATATGGCACTGAGGATGCTGTTGATGACGGCCAGCGCCGCGAACGCCAGCAGCAGCACCAGTCCCTGATTGGCGTGGTAGCGGGCAAACTTGCTGTCTTTTGCGGCCAATAGCGGCAGGAAAAAGATAAAGTACGCCAGTATAGCCATGACCTTATTCTGCTGGATGTCCTGCTGCAGGCCATCGTCCTGTGGAACATTTTGTTCTGACATCGTTATTTCCTCCTTGATTTGATGATATTGTGGGTCACAGTTGTGCGGGAAAACTCGATGATCTTGGAAAACAGCTCTTCGTATTCCAGGGTCGCCTTAAAGGAGGCCCGAAGCATACCCAGCCTGTCGTGTTCATCCTGCCAGGGCTTTTGCCCTTCGTTTAATTTTTCCGCGAAGAGGCCAACTTCTCGTGTGGCATGGTCATCTCACCCCGCATGATATGCTCCGGTTCTAGCCTCATCTTATAAATATTTTCTTACGTAAAGCGGTATTTACAGCCATCATAACACGTCTGATGATCGATATTCAAGATCATATACGTATAAAAGCCGCCGTAAGGCAGAACTTGCTTTTGAAACGGACGCAAGGCACTGAGTTTTCAGTGCCTTGCGCTTATCGCCTTTAAGGCGTCTTCGTATTGAAATGAATCGTCCGCGTTAGGAGATCAGGCCCTTTGACTGCAGGAACTGCCTGGCCACATCATCCGGCGACTCCCCTTCGACGTCCACCGCGTAGGTCAGGTCGGTCATCTCCTCGTTGTTGCAGCTGTCGCCCAGCATGTTGAGCACCTCTTTGAGATTCGGGGCGATATCCTCAACGCGCTCAAACAGCTCTTGCCGTACCAGCAGAGCGCCGTTGTAATCCGGGAAGTAATTTTGATCGTCCTCCAGCACTTTGAGCTGCGCCTTTTTATTCAGGCCGTCGGTGGTATACACCACCATCACGTCGATGTTGCCGCTTTCTACCGCCGCATATTTAAGGTTGACGTCAATTTGCCGGACCCCTTTGAAATTCAGGCCGTAGAAGGTGGAGAAGGGGCCGAATTTGGCGCTTCCCTCCTCGGTGAAAAAGTCGTGCTCCGCGCCGAACTCCAACTGATCGGCAACCTGCGCCAGATCGCTGATGGTGTCCAGGTTGTACCGGTCGGCGATCTCCTGGGGCACGCCGATGGCATAAGTATTGTTCAGGCCGATCATATCCAGCAGGTAGCAGTCCTCCGCCTCCATCATTTTTCTGTTGACGAAATCGTAAAGCCTCTCGCCCTCGGGTACATCCGAGGAATCAAGGTGCAAAAAGGTAGTCAGCAGGGTGCCGTCGTAGGAAACCATCAGGTCGCAATTGTCGGCGGTCAGTTCCCTGTAGATATTGATGCCCGACATCACGTCCCTGAACTCCACGGGAAGATCGGTATGTTCTTCCACCAGCAGTTTGACCATCCTGTAAAGCAGTTTCTGTTCGGAAAATGCGCCGTCGTATATTCTAAGTGCCGTTTCCTCCTTTTTTCCGCAAGCCGTGAAGGCAAAAAGCATGACGACGACAAGCAGGATTGCCCCTATTTTTTTGATTTTCATTTCGAAACCCTTCCTTTCATCCATAAATTATTTATTGTGCAGACGCTTTTCGACCATGCCCATCACCGAGTCGAAAAGTACCGCTATGCCCATCAGGGAAGCCGTGCTGGAGAAGATCAGCCGCATGTTCTGTATGCGTATGCCATTATAGATCAAGCTGCCCAGTCCGCCCCCGCCCACGAACGCCGCGAAGACGGCCACCCCCACGGAGGTGACGGTGGCGATTCGGATGCCGGTAAAGATCAGCGGGAATGCGATGGGCATTTCCACATGGATCAGGCGGTAAAGGCGGGTCATCCCCATGCCTACGGCCGCCTCTTTAATGGCGGGGTCCACCTCGTTGAGGCCCACGTAGGTGTTCTGCACCACTGGAAGCAGGGAATACAGTACCAGGCCTGTGATGATGGTATGCTTCCCCGCCCCCATAATCACCATGATCATACCGATGAGCGCCAGCGACGGAATGGTCTGCAAAATGGATACGCCGGTGAGGATAATCCTGCGCGCCCCCTTGAACAGGTACGCGCACACGCCTATGGGGACGCCCGCCATAATAGTGAAGAGCACGGCAAAGAACACATAAAACAAGTGTTCCCCGATCACATGAAGGCTCATTTCACATCCCTCCTTCGCAAAGGCTCGGGAATCAGCTTTTTATACAGCAGGTCCACCAATGCGCCAAGGCTCACCGCCATGACGGCCGCCGGTACCGCGCCTGCCAAAATCAGGGCATTGTTGTTGCTGTTTACGCCGGAGTAGATGAATTCGCCCAGTCCACCCAGCCCGATCATGGCCGCCAGGACCGACCAGCTTACAATATATATGGTGGACATCCGCAGCCCGCTGATAATGGACGGCAGCGCCAGAGGAAGCTCCACCTGGCAGAGCGACTGGAAAGAGGACATGCCGCAGCCCTTTGCCGCTTCCTTATACTCCTGGGAAACTTCCACGATACCCACATACGTGTTTTTCAGGATGGGAAAGACAGCGTAGATGGAAAGAGCGATGATCACCGTCTTGGCCACCATGCCAAGGTAGAGAAACAGTATGCCCAGAAATACGATGCCCGGGATTGTCTGGCAAACAGACAGGATGGGAATGATGACGCGTCCCAGTTTGGGGATGCGCGACAGCGCCACCCCCAGCACCAGCGCCACCACAAAACCGATGGAGACGGAAGCCAGCACATACAGCAGATGCGTCCCGACGGCATTGAGCAGCCTTGTCCCGTACATGGAGAAAAAATTATTCATTGCCTTCCCCCCATACCGCGTCGGCCAGCGCTCTTGCCATACTGGTTTTCGTTACGATGCCGGCGACGGTTTCATCTCTGTTTAAAACCACTACGTAGCTGCTGTTTCCCGACAGCAGTTTATCGAAGCACTGTTGCGCGCTTTCATCCACATAGGAAACGGTGGTTTCCCGCTCCACAAGAAACCCTATGTCTTTTAATTCCCGGCCGCTTTCATGAATGCTCTTGATGGAAACAATCCCCGCGTACGTCTCGTCGCGATTTTTTACAATCAGGGTATCCACCTTGTGGCGCGCCATCAGCTTAAGCGATTCGCGGACGCCCCGGTCGATGTAGGCGCTGGTTATATTCGAGCGCATAAAATCGGCGGCAGTCAGCGGCAGCGTCCCGTTGACGGTCCCGCGTTTGCCCATAAAGCTGCGGATCAGGTCGTTGGCGGGATTGGAGAGCATCTCCTCCGGCGAGGCCATCTGCAGGATTTTGCCCTGGTCCATGAAGATGATCTTGTCCGCCAGGCTCAGCGCCTCGTCCATATCGTGGGTAACAAAGACGATGGTCTTTTTCAGTTGCCTCTGCAGCCTGCCGATTTCCTCCTGCAAGACGCTGCGGGTCATGGGGTCAAGGGCGCCGAAGGGCTCGTCCATCAGGACGATGGGCGGCGAGGCCGCCAGCGCCCGCAGCACGCCGATGCGCTGCTGCTGCCCGCCGGAAAGCTGCGACGGGTACTTATGGGCAAACTCCTCATACGGCATATTGACAAGGGCCAGCATATCCCGGATGATTTCATCCCGTTTGACCTTGTCGTATTTGAGCAGCTTGGGCACAACGCTGATATTCTGCTCCACCGTCATGTTGGGAAACAGGCCGATCTGCTGGATCACGTACCCTATGCCTCGGCGCAGCTTAACGCGGTCAATGGTGGAAATGTCCTTGCCGCCGATATAGATGCTTCCTTGTTCCGGCTCGATAAGCCGGTTGATGGTTTTCAGCGTGGTGGTTTTTCCGCAGCCGCTGGGCCCGATCAGCACGGTAAATTCCTTGTCGCTGATTTCAAAGCTCAGGTCGTCGAGCACCAGCGTACTGCCGTAGCTCTTCTTTACATTTTCAAAGCGAATCATATATATTCCCCCCGCAGGATTCACCTGCCAACTTCATATATTATATGTAGGTTGTCAGTTGGATTTTAACAAAATACCCCCGATCTGTCAACCTGAGGCCTCCCGGCTCAGGGTCAAAACAGCCTGTCGGATTTGGTAAAGTTTTTGCGAAAACGCGCGGCTGTCCGAGCAAATAAAAGCGCCTTGCAATGCAGAGGCGCCAGACTGTCAAAAAAGTTCTTTTGGGGGTTATTAGGGGGCCGAAGCCCCCTAATCTAAATTTCGTGGGCAAGGCTGCGAGCCGCAGCGAGCGTTTCGGAGGCAACCGCCTCAAGGCGGCTCTTAGCCGTAGATCGACATGCGCGGCCGCAGCACAGGCCTGCCCTTTAGGGTGCTCCTTTCAGGGTTTTCCGGCCGTTGCAAAAACCTACCTATCCGTTTTTGCAGCAGGAAAATCCCTGGCAGGCCGTCAAAAAACAAAGTTTTTTGACGGCCTCACGCCTTGCAATGCAGAGGCGCTCTCTATAAACGTTGGAATTGGCCGCAGGCGTGGCAGCGTCCATTGGATATTGAAGGATAAAACTTCCTTATAAGATGAGGCGCACCGGCGCAGATGCCGCCGGCAGGTTCCGGGAAGCGCCGCAAAACCGGTATTCACAAAGGCATGACGTATTTACGATCCTTTGGTCTCCAGAACATATTTTTCGGCGGCATCGGCCGCGGCGGCGTCACCGACCAATACAATCGTATCCCCCGCATGCAGTTGGGCATACGGGCCCGGCGAAAGCAGTATCTTATCTGCGCGCCGTATGGCGATGATCGTCGCGCCCGTCGCCTGCCAGAACCTGAGCTCGGCCAGGTTTTTCCCGATCACGTTGGCATGCTTCGGCACCTTTACCTCGTAGTTGCTGAAAGGGTAGACGTCGCTCTGCTTATCATTGATTTTTGTGATGGCAGAGACGGTGTTCATGATTCTTTTCATCAACTCGTCGTGTTGCGCGATCATTTCCCTGAGCTGATTTTGCAGCGAGCGGATGTCGGCCCTTTTGCCAAAGCGCTCGATATACGCGCTGGCATACGCGGCGGAGGCGATATAGACGCCGCTTTGCGGGGAGATCCTGACCACCTGCATATCGGCAAGCAGCTTCATCGCACGCCGGATCGTTTCGGGGGAAACGCCATACTCGGAAGCCATGACGCTGCGGCCATAGACCTTACTTCCTTCCTGCAATTCTCCCCGCGCTATCCGCGAGGCGATGTCCAGAGCAATTTGCATATAGTGCGGCGCATAGACGTTTCGTGGCATACTGACACACTCTTTCCGAATTCCTTTGATCAAGATCAGACTCTTGTTTGTTATTATTATACGAAAATTGGTTCTTTTAAACAAGGTTTAAATGTTCGCGGCTTCGGCTCTTCTTCCCGATAGGCCGTACCGTTGCCGTACCGTTTCCGGTATGAATTGCAATCCGGCATCAGGAGCCATTTGGGGGAAGCCTATTCATTGGCAATTCAGTATTTAAAGACACATCCAATAAAGCCCGTACGGGCTTTATTGGATGTGAATGCAAGTTGAGACCGTCAAAGACTTTGTTTTTTGACGGATCTGCCAGGGATTTTCCTGCTGCAAAAACCAATGGATAGTTTTTGCAGCGGCCGGAAAACCCTGAGCGGTGTGGGCTGCGGCCGCGCATGTCGATCTACGGCTAAGAGCCGCCTTGAGGCGGTTGCCTCCGAAACGCTCGCTGCGGCTCGCAGCCTTGCCCACGAAATTAAAATTAGGGGGCTTCGGCCCCCTAATAACCCCCAGAGGACTTTTTTGACAGTCTGAGTTATCGCACAGTTATAATGGAATTTGTGCGCCGCCAAAAGATTGAGCATGCACACAGCGGCTGCGGTAAGTCAAGTTTTAAAGGCACCTGGCCCAGTGGCGGTGCATGGCAAGCTGCTGGATGAACTCCCCGCAGAACGGCTGGAGATCAGGCGCGTCTTTGATGGCGACAATGCCTTGAAAGACCTGCGGCGCATTGCCTATATCGGACAAGCCCGGTAAAAATTCCGCGGCGTCGGTTGCGGCGAGAAGCTCCAGCGCCTCGTCCGAGGCCGCTATGGTTTTGGCATGGTGAAGGCACTCGTTGATAAAATTACGCGCGTCCGGGTTCTTCTTCAGCGCGTCGATATGGTTGCCGCCGGGAATGTAAACGGCATCGTAAGCCATCGGGTGCGACGTAACCAAATCCTTATCCGGATACAGGAGCGTCCCGCCCTTGTCGGCAACCGGATTCAAGCTGGTACTTACCGTTTCGGGCATTGCTCCGGCTTCTTTCAGCGCGCTGATCATATCCTGGACGGACATGGAGCAGACGCCGTTTTCCACTAGAATGGCTACTTTTCTGGTTTTAGCCGTCTTGGTGGTATTTTCCTGACTCAGTGCCGGCGAAGAAGCGTTTACGCCGTTTGGCGCCACGTTTTGGGGAGGATTCACGCCCATTTTCTCCGCCATCTGCGTCGCCAGCTCGGGCGCTACGTTGGCAAACATATCCGCAACCCGCTGCTTGATGCTTTTATCCTTCACGCTGCCCGCTTCAAAATGGAAGGCGTCCACAATATGCGCCCTTTCCGCTGCGGACATGCTGTTCCAGAACAGTGTGCCCTGGCTGTAATGATCGCGGAAACTTTCGCTGCGCTCGCGGATCTTATATCCCTCCACCCGCTGGGCATAATGCACGAAGCCGCCCTCCTCCTCCGAGACGGGCTGCGGCGAATTCTGTGCCAGCGAATTGGGAAGATAGCTGACCGGCCCCGGATGAATGGCCATGCGATGCATGCCGTCGCGCTGATTGTTGTGCACGGGCACAACCGGGCGGTTGATGGGAATCTCCCTGAAGTTTGGGCCGCCCAGGCGGCTCAGCTGCGTATCCTCGTAGGAGAACAGCCGCCCCTGCAAAAGCGGGTCGTTGCTGAAATCGATTCCCGGCACCAGGTTCGCCGGGCAGAAAGCGACCTGTTCGGTCTCGGCAAAGAAGTTGTCCACATTCCGGTTCAGGGTCATTTTCCCGATAATTTTTACGGGCGCCTGTTCTTCGGGCCATAATTTGGTGGGGTCGAGAATATCGAAATCAAAATCGAATTCCTGTTCTTCGTCGATCATTTGCACGCCGAACTCATACTCGGGATAATCGCCCTGCTCGATGGCGTCCCACAGATCGCGGCGATGGTAATCCGGGTCCTTGCCCGAGAGCTTTTGCGCTTCGTCCCTCATCAGCGAATGCACGCCCAACAGCGGTTTCCAGTGAAATTTCACGAACCGCGCCTTTCCCTTGGCGTTGATGAACCGGAAGGTATTGACGCCGAATCCCTCCATCATCCGAAAACTTCTGGGGATGGCCCGGTCCGACATGACCCACATCACCATATGGGCCGTTTCCGGGGTATTGACGACGAAGTCCCAGAATGTGTCGTGAGCGGAGGTGGCCTGCGGGACATCGTTGTGGGGCTCGGGTTTGACCGCGTGAATCACATCGGGAAATTTGATGGCGTCCTGAATAAAGAAAACGGGTATATTGTTGCCGACAATATCAAAGTTGCCGGCATCGGTGTAGAATTTGGTGGCAAAACCGCGCACGTCCCGCACGGTATCGGCCGAGCCCCGCGAGCCGACAACGGTTGAAAAGCGGACAAATACCGGCGTTTTTACCTTCGGGTCCTGCAGGAAGCCGGCTTTGGTGTACTCCTGCATGGATTCATAGAGCTCGAAGTATCCATGGGCGCCGAACCCGCGCGCGTGAACGACCCGTTCGGGTATGCGTTCGTGGTCAAAATGCGTTATTTTCTCCCGAAAATGAAAGTCCTCCAGCAGCGTCGGCCCGCGTGCGCCCACTTTCAATGAATCGTCCGTATTGGGAAGTTTTACCGCATTATCGGTTGTGAGTTTCTCTCCCGTACCATCCGAACGGTACGCCTGCAGCTGCTGCATCTTTTTCTGGCTGTTATCATCGGTTAAATGTGAAATAGAAATCCATCCCTTCATCATAAATATTCCCTAGTATTCCCAGCCGTTTACGTATTATTCAGGCCAGAATTCAGCCTGCCATAAATATGATGCATTCCCCTTGCGAAAAACCGGCGGCGGCGCTGCATGCGCCGCACAGGACGCAGCCTTTGCATCAACCTTGGAAACCTCCGGCCGCTGCCGGCCGGTTCCGCGGCACATAACATTTGCGCGCGGGTACATATGGCATTTGAAAGCTGTCCAATAAATCCGCCCCCATTTACCATAACATTTACGCACGGGTACATATGGCATACCGACAGCAAAGCGCAGGCAGGCAAACCTCTCCGACCTTTTCAGAAGGACGTCCTTAGGCGCTCGCTTCTAAAAAAACTCCCAAATGTTACATTTTTTTGCAACGCACCGCCCGTTTCCGCGCGGTGCATCGTGTGCGGGCTTGCCTTTGGGCTCGATATTTGGGCGTATATTTATACATCCCGTGCTTTCATTTTTCTTGATTTAACATTTATAGAACGCATATGCATGCATTTTCAGGTGCAAATTTTTTGTTGTTTTTTATACAAATATGTAAGATGTAATGGCTCGGACAGCCACTTTCCGGCATGATTCTGCCGTCTTAAAGCGGCCGTGAGAATATAAAAATGTTATTGATAAGTTATTGACAAGGGGCGTGTATAACGGTATATTAAGAGCAATATAATGGACTGAAAAGCTGCTCTGCGGCGTAAAATTTATATAAATGCACAATCCTGCACAATAATTGTTGTCGAACTTTCGGATATTCATTGCCTGTGGAAGCACAGTGCAAATGTATATAAAAAGCAAAGAGGTGAAACATGCATGGGTGAACTATTCCGTATGGAAGGGATCAGCAAATCTTTTCCCGGGGTAAAGGCGCTTGACAATGTATCGTTTTCCGTCAACGAGGGCGAGATTCATGGCCTTGTGGGCGAAAACGGTGCGGGAAAATCGACATTGATGAAAATCATGTCGGGCGTTTACCGCGCAGATGAGGGCAAGATTTTCATCGACAATGAAGAAGTTGTCATTGACAATGTTGCCAAGGCGCAGGAATTAGGCGTTACAATCATTTTCCAAGAGCTCAACCTTTGTCCGGAGTTAACGGTTGCCGATAACATCTTCCTTGGCCGCGCTCCGATGAAAGGGCCTTTCATCGACGACAAGAAACTGCACGAGGACGCAAGAAAGATCCTGGACGAGCTGGGGATCGAACTCAACACGTACACGGCTGTATGCCATTTGTCCATCGCCAAGCAGCAAATGGTTGAAATTGCCAAGGCGATTTCCTACAATTCCCGCATCCTGGTGCTCGACGAGCCCACCGCTGCCCTTTCCGAAAAGGAAATCCAGCAGCTGATGCAGATTATCAAGAACCTCCAGAAGCGTGGCGTGGGCATGGTCTACATCTCCCACCGTCTGGAAGAACTCGAAGAAATCTGCGAACGGGTCACCGTGCTGCGCGACGGCCAGTATATCGGCACGCGCGACTACAAGGACATCACCATGGACGAACTGATCGGCATGATCGTCGGCCGCACGCTGAAAGACCGCTTCCCGATTCACAAGCGCACCATCGGCGAAGTGGTTTTCGAGGCCAACAACGTTTACCGGCCCGGTGTGGTTGACGTGGAGCACATTGAAGTGCGAAAGGGTGAAATCCTCGGCGTGGCGGGGCTGATGGGTTCGGGCCGCAGCGAAATCGTCCGCGCGATTTTCGGTGCCGACAGCGCCTCCAAGGAAATCATTCTCGAAGGTAAAAAGATCAACATCAAAAGTCCTCATCAGGCCATTGAGCACGGCATCGGCTTTGTTACCGAAAACCGGAAGCTGGACGGTCTGGCGCTGAATTTGGATGTGCTTTTCAACATCAACATGGCGCATATAGATGCCTTGACCAAGGGCTTGTTTGTGGACGATAAACAAGCTATTGAAAACGCAAAGCACTATATTCATGCGCTGCGTATTCGTACGCCCAGCTACTATCAGTTGATGCGCAACCTCTCGGGCGGCAACCAGCAGAAAGTGGTCCTGGCAAAGTGGCTGTGCAACCAGGTGAAAGTACTGATTGTCGACGAGCCCACGCGCGGCATCGACGTGGGATCCAAATTCGAGGTGTACGAGCTGCTCAATCAGCTGAGCGATCAGGGCGTGGCCATCATTATGATTTCCTCGGAACTGCCGGAAATCCTGGGCATGAGCGACCGTATTATCGTCATCCATGACGGTTCGGTCAACGGTGAAATGCTGGTGGAGGAAGCCACGCAGGAAAAGATCCTTTATCTGGCTGCCGGATACAACAAACTTGAGCAGAGGAAAAACCAACAGGAAAGCATTACGGCATAGTTTTAAATTTTCATAAGATTTACAGGAGGGTAATTGCATTATGGAACAATCAGGACAACAAACCCAAGCCACGTGGTTTCAGAAAATAAACCCAACCACCAAGCGCATGTTCGTTTCCCTTGGCGTGCTTATCTTGCTGATCATTTTGTTTGCGGCGCTGCAGTGGGAAAAGTTCACATCCCAGATGAATATCATCAACATCATCCATCAGGTGGTCACCTACGCCATCGTCGGTTTTGGCCTCACGTTTGTTTTGGTGAGCGGAGGAACCGACCTGTCCGCCGGTGCCGCTTTGGCTTTGGCCGGCATGGTTTCTCTCTTTCTTATCTCCCGGGGCGTACCTATCTGGCTCTCCCTTATCCTTACCCTCTTCGTGGGCGTCTTCATGGGCGGCCTCAACGGTTTCTCCGTCATGAAGCTGGGGGTGCTTCCCTTCATCGCCACGCTGGGCACCCAGTGGGTGTTCCGCGGCCTCACCAACGTCATCACCGACGGCCGCCCGGTTTACACCAGTGACCTTTCCCCGGCGGATAACGCAAACTTTTATAAAATTGGCGGAGGCCGCCTGATTGAGTTTGTCGGCGGCGGGGAATCCTCCTCTATCGCCAGTCCTTTCCTGCGTTTCCTTGCCGATATTCCCATCAGCGTATTGATCGCTCTGGTCTACGGCATACTTTTGTACTTCATACTGGCCAAAACGCCCTTCGGCCGTAAAATCTATGCCTGCGGCAGCAACATTGAAGCCGCGCGTCTCTCGGGCATCAACGTGGTGCGCACCCGTATAGGCGCCTACATCATCTGCTCCATTTCAGCCGTTATCGCCGGCATCATCACTGCTTCCCGCGTGACCTCCGCCCAGCCTCTGGCCGGTCAGGGATACGAACTGGAAGCCATCGCGGCATCCGTGCTTGGCGGTGTGGCCATGAGCGGTGGTGAAGGCGGCATTATCAATACCGTCATCGGCGCGCTGATCATGGGCGTGCTCCGAAACGGCCTGAACCTTAACGGCTTCAACAGCTACTGGCAGATGGTGGTCATCGGTTTTGTCATCGTTCTGGCGGTCGCCTCCGAAGCGTACCGCAACCGTAAGTTCACCTGATACGCAGCAATTCAGCGTAAAAAAGAACCGCCGGCGGCGGTTCTTTTTTTGCATACTGCCGAGTATGCGCGCTCCACAGAAAACATATCTTTTGTTTGCGAAGTCCTCGCCTCATTGTATAGCGACAGGCTTCTTTTTCGCTCCGGTCCGGACGCATTTCCCCTACATTTGAGGCCGTTTTCCGGCTGAGCCTCCCCACCTTTTAACGGGTACCGCGCCAGCATCATAATCATACTTTTTTTCGACAAATTTCACCTCCGGCCCGGCGGTTTTTCACACGAATATAGTATTACCATTGTATTACAATCACACACGCCATATATTAACAGTATATGAAATTGGTTATTTTCATCTTGACAATCGGTGTTAAAGTGGCTATACTGTTACTAGCAATATTTCGTTCAGTATTTCATTGGAATTTTATATTTAATTTAGTTAGTTTAGTTCGGTATGTTTTGAGATTACAACAGCGACAGACGCATTGTACGCTGTGTAATATCCGGCACATATGTGCTTGGATGCCTTTTTTTCACAATTATTTTTTAGGAGGGTATCATTGTGAAAGTAAAGAAGCTCTTATCCCTTTTGGTCGTGCTCGTGCTTGTGGTCGCCATGGCGGCCTGCGCACCTGCGGAAACCACGCCTTCTGACAGCCCCTCGGCGCCCAGCACGCCCCCGGCGTCGGCACCGGAAACACCCGACGCCAGCGATGAGATCGACACCAAAGGCATGACGTTCTACTGGATCGGCAAAGTTATGGGCGGCACGTATTGGACAGGCGTTGAGACCGGCCTGCAGGCGGCCTGCGACGAGCTGGGCATCACCCTGAACATGCAGGGCCTGGATCGTGAAACGGACGTGGAGAGGCAGATTTCCCTGCTGCAGGATGCCGTCACGGCACAGCCGGACGCCATTTTGATCGCTCCGTGCGATTCTCAGGCTTTGGACACCCCCGTCAAGGAAGCGTTCAAGAATGCAAACTGCCCCATCGTTCTGGTTGACACCAGGATTGCGACCCAGACCGAAGGCTTCACCGCCGCCATCTTGACCAACAACTTTGAAGCGGGCCGCACCTGCGCCAAGTTGATGGCCGAAAACCTGAAGGCCAAAGGCGTCACCGAAGGCGTGATCGGTGTCGATGTTGCCTCCACCGGTTCTCAGACGGTTATCGACCGTCTCGACGGTTTCAGGGATTATTGGGAAAATGACGCTGACCTTCCCGACGTCAAAGTACTGTGGGAGGAGATCAAAGTCGACGACGCTGACCATACCAAGACCATCAGTAACACCAAGGACCTGATGACGGCCCATCCCAACCTGGTTGGTATGTTCGGCGGCACCGGTACCAGTGTTTCCATCGGAACGGCCATGAAAGAATCCAACAGGAAAGACATCGTGGTCATCGGCATGGACTTCAATGTGGACTCTTACAACCACATCCGTGACGGCTGGATGCAGGGCTCCTGCGCGCAGCGCACCTATGTCATGGGTTATGAGGGCGTCATGCTTGCGGTCAAAGCCATCAAGGGCGAAGAGATCCCCGAGCTGTTCATTGACTCCGGCCT
>JBMNQS010000030.1:0-23507 GCA_050944255.1 Christensenellales bacterium
CTCGATGCCGGTCAGCCGGGCTGTACGGGCCGAAAGCCGCCTGGCCAGGAGAAACCATCCATGCCGGTAATAAAAATGCGCGCGCCGGTGGCGGCGTATGGCTTTATAGCCCGGATAGCATAACAACACCTCCAGCGTACTTCTGCACGCAGGGTCCCTTTCCTTGACAGCCGCGATATCCCGCGCTCTGGTTTCCAATACCTCTTTCAGCAAATCCAATCCCCTTCTCTTTCCCCAAAAAATTCCGCGATGCAGCGCCGCCGGCTCACCTCATTTAAAACTGCGGTGCGCGCGGGCGACAGGGCCGTATCCCTATCCCTTTCACCCGCTGCCACCATCCTGGGCGACGCTGCGCGCATGCCGCTGTGCAATGCGCTTTACGCACGCCGCTTCAGACTTTGCGCAAAAATATGCGCCCCGGCAAAATAAAAAGCCTTTCGCCCGTACTCCGAGACGAAAAACTTCGCGGTTCCACTCCGATTGAGCCATGCGGCCCCAACTTGGCACCCTTAACGCGGGCGGGCGGCTTTCCCTAAGCCATGAGCGTTCAGGAAAGCGACTCGCGGATGCACACGAATCTTCCACAGCCCGAAATGGCTTCCAGCCGGCGGCCACTTCTCTCTTGGAGCGTTTTCGGAATCATCTCTTCCGGTCATAGTCTTTGCACTTTATGAACTTATTATATGCGATGCCGCGCTATTTAGCAACCTCCGCTGTCAATTGCTGGTATTTTCCCGCGCTTCGTCCTCTTGCGCGGGCAGGCTCATCAGAAAGTCCGCCAGCTTCCTGGAGGCCTGTCCGATCCCCAGGCTCTCCTGCGCCTGACGCATCTGATCCATGCGCTGCGGATTTTCCAGCAGCATGTGCAGCACCTCGTCGCTGGCCAGGTACTCGGGGATGTGCATGGCCACGCCGTTGTTGAGGAAAAACTCCAGATTATAGTCCTCCTGGCCGTGTATCGGCGAAAACAGCACCATGGGCACTTTCTTTTCCAGCGCCTCGGAACTGGTCAGCCCGCCCGGCTTGGTCAAGAGAATGTCCGCCGCATCCATCATGTCGGATACTTTATCGGTAAACCCATAATTGAACAGCTTATGCCGCAACTCAAGACCGGCAATGGCATCGTACATGTGTTTGTTCTTGCCGCAGACCGACACGATCTGAAAATCCTGCGGCATACGGTCAATTTCACGGATAATCTCCTTGATGGTGCCGTAGCCCATGGAACCGCCCATGATCAGGATGGTCAGTTTATCGTCCCACAAAAGCTCTCTGCGCGCCTGCCGTTTATCCTTTTTCAAAGAGAAGCTGGGGTGCACGGGGATACCGGTGGCAATGATTTTTTCCTCGGGAATGCCCCGGCGCGTCGCCTGATACTTCAACTGCGGCGCCGCCAGGATATAGTAATCCGTTTCGGTATACTCCACCCAGGGATGAAGCACGTAGTCGGTAATGATCAGCACCGTCCTGGCCTTGGTAATGCCGTGTTTTCGCAGCCCCGTGATGATGATGCTGGCAAACACGTGAGGACTGACGATGATGTCCGGATTGTAAATTTGAACGTAGCGGATCAGTTTTTCACTCAAAAACAGCTCCGCCGCACGCTCAATGCCGCGCTGTCCGCGTTCCCACTCCTTGGTGCCCGGCTCGCGCACCTTCATGGCGGATCTGAAGGCCGAACCAAACGCATCGGGCAACACGCGGATAATCCACTCATAGCCCCTGTCCACAGATTTGCCCACCGTTTTATTGACGTACATCAGCGTATCGAGCATGGCGCAGCGCACGTCATCGCGCCCCGAAAGGGCCTCCATGGCCGCGCGGCAGGCCGAATGATGCCCCTGCCCCGCGGAAATGGACATAAAAAGGATCTTTTTCTTTCTTTGTACCACGAATAACCAGCCTCCTTAAGACAGGTTGTTTCTGCCGCATGGATCTATAACAGGCCAACAGCCTTACAGACAACAGAGTATCCCTTGCAGGTAAAAAAGGTCTCCGCAGCCTTGATAACCACCCATTCAAACCGATCCGCCACTGGAAGCCCTGCCCATAGGCGCCACTATGCGGCGCCGTCTGCAGCCGGCTTACGGGCCTTACATTTGCCCAAATGTTTCAATTCTTGTTCAACTGAACTGCGACATGCTCTCGGTTTGCTCTTTATCATTATAGCATAAACGCTTCGGCGCGCCTATAAGAACCAAGCACGGATTTTGTCGAAAAAATACTTCCAAAATATGCGAACTTTTGTTTGCATATTTTCGGGGGGCATGCTATGATAAACATACACGATCTTATTGTATGGGAGGGGACATGCTTATGCTGTGCTACATCGTCGACGAAGGATACGATGGCTATCTCACAGCGCTGTTTGAAGCCATGGCCACCGAGGAAAAACCCGGCCGCATACTCTTTGAAATGCCCCGGCAGGATATGCTCGATGACGACTATCGGCTGATTCCGCGCGATCCGGGCAAAGCCAAGCGTCTTTTCACGGGCATAGAGAAACGAATGAACCAAAAGAGCCTGGACGATATCGAAATGCTCTACTTCTCCGGCATCAACCACGCCCCCACCGTCGCGTGGGGTTATCTTCAGCACGGCTTTTCCAAAACCGGAAAAAAAGCGGGCGACCCGCGGATCGCCCGCGCCCAGCGGATCATTCAATCCGTCGCCTGGGAGGTGCAGCACCTGACCGGGCAGATCGAGTTTCGCCTGCTGGTCTCCGGCGTATACTACGCCAGCATCAAACCCAGGCATAACATCCTGAAACTTCTGTCGCCGGCCTTCGTGGACCGCCTGCACGGCGCATCCTTCATCCTTCACGACTGCAGGAGGATGCAGGCCTGCCTCTACAACGGCGAACAGCTCACCCAGGCGCCCTTTGACAAGATTCCCAGGCTCATCTTCGAGGGCGAGGAAAAACTCTACAACCAGCTTTGGCTGGATTATTTCCTTGAATGCGCCACGGAGGCCACCGTCAACCCCCGCCTTTTGGAGCAGATACGCCCTCCGGAATACTGGCAGAAGCACATCAAAAACGATCTGCCGTCCTTTGTCTCGGGATAAACAGCCGGCTCTTGCAAGGAAAACGGCAAAGGGCCCGCCGTCCGCAGACTTCAGGCCCTTTTGCCTGCATCGTCTAGACGATGCAGGCTCTGGAGGGTATTTTATTTTGTCATCTCAATGTCACCGCTTAATCCTTGAGATACTCGTTGACGTTGCTGCTGTCGATCAGCTGCACGGGCACGGAAACCCAAGTCTCGGTCAGTTCTTCGCCATCGATGATCTTCAGGATGGTCTCGACGCCGATGGCACCGATCTCCTTGGGGAACTGGGCGGCGGTAGCCACGAGCTTGCCGGCCTTGATCAGCTCCAGCTCCTCCACGGTGCCGTCGATGGAGGCGACCTTTATCTGGTCGAGCTTGCCGGCAGCCTCCACAGCGGAAACGGCGCCGCGCCCGCAGGAAGCAAACGGACCCCAGATCCCGGAGAGATCCGGATAGACCTGCAGGAAGTTGTTGGTTTTCTCAAGCACCAAATCAACCGTGAGACCGCTGCTGTTCTCGGTAAAGACGACCTCCAGATCGGGATACTCGGCAAACGCATCCTGGGCAGCCTTCCAGCGAAGGTTGATGTTAAAGCCGGTGGAGTTGTTGAAGCACAGCACCTTTCCCTTGCCGCCGATGGCCTCGGCAAGTGCCTTGGCGCTCTCGTAGCCGGCCTCGTAGTTGTCGGAGGTCACCACCGCGGGTACGTCGTCGCTGTTGGCAAGAGGCGCGTCAAGCATCACGTAGGGAATGCCGGCCTCCAGGATGGCGGTGACGGCGGGCACAGAGCCATCGTAGTCAAGACCGATATGCATGATGCCGTCCACCCGCATGCTGGTCAGGTCTTCAAGCGTGGAAATCTCAAGCGTGAGATCGCGGTTGGACTCGTAGGGCAGAAGCTCTATTTTGCGGCCGGTCTCGGCCTCAATGGCCGCGATGGCCTCCTGGGCACCCACGACGACGTCGGACTGGAAGGTGTCGTTAAGGGCTTTGACGACAAGGCCGATGGTCAGTGGTTCACTCTTTTCAGCCGGTCCAGTAGTGGTGCTTTCACTGGCCGGGGCGGGCAGTATGCCGGGTTCCGATTCATCCGGGATCTCATCAGGACTTCCGCAGCCAACCGCGCCGAACAGCAGTGCAATCATCATGACAAGGCCCATAACAGTGATCAGTTTACGCTTCATGTTTCTTCCTCCTTCATACGTTTGATTATTTCTCCCAAGAGACGAATATTTCCCGCACTCCCGGGCCGAACCATATACGATTACCGGCAATGATCAGGCATTTCAGATTTCCAAATTAAAATATGCGTTCGCGAGACAATAACATGATTTAAGTCCTCAGCAGTGTCAACATAATCGGTTGTTTTTACGGCGAACGCATCATCGTCTTGCCTCCAGCCGCGCATTGTGCAAGACGCCGTGCAAATTGGTACCGGCCACAGAATCAATCCGTACAGCAGAAATCCGGGGACACCTGGAAAAAATGAATATTCGATTCGCTCTTTTGTCTGAGTCCTTGGCTACAGCGAGTTATCGTAAAGGGCAGCGCTTGCAGACTTTATTTTGAGACTTGAAAACTTTTCCGATATTCCAACCAAACGGCCTGTTCCACATGGCCTTTTTAAATAGGTTATATGCTATTTCCAGCTACTTCTTGCTATTAATTAATAAGTTAAAATGAAACCAGAAAAAAGTCAATGTTTTACAGCAATATTGTACGGATATTTTAGTCGACCATACCATCGGTTTCAAATTTTTTCATTGAAAACACCATACTGAAATAAGCATCCACGCCCTCCTCGGGGATCAGTATTCCCCCATCCACCGGAAAGAGCGTATAGCCGCAATGTTCGGTTTCGCACACAACCTCCACGCCGAATCGTCTCCACGTGAAATCCTCAAAGGCATTTTCCTCCACCGTCCTGGGAATATCCGCGTAGATGTCGGAGAAAGGTCCCGCCTCCTGCTGCGCTCCCACGTATGAGAGCATGGCCAGCGTTATAACGGCATTGTGGGCATCGAGCCATTCGTCGCTGTTTTCCAGTTCGTGTTCGAAGCCAATACCCGTCACATACCCGTTTTCCACCGTATACTGAAGCTGAGGAAGCGGCGCATAGTGGATGTAGATCGTCGGGTCGCCGGAATCATCCTTCCATTGCCCGCCGGCATCAAGACGCTTTGTGACTTCAAAACCATAATGAGCCGCCATGGCGTTGTAATTTTGGGCAAACTCGGCCACCGTCAGGTCGCCCCGGTTTGCCGGAAGCCGGGAGGCGGCCACAATAAGCACGGCCGCGCCCGTCACAAGCACCTGGGCCAGTACGAAAGCCGCGCCCCGATACTTTTTTGTATCCTTGAGAGCGTAGTTCAGCTCGTCGTCCCACGGCTGCGGTTCGTCCTCGCTGCATCTTTTATAGCTTTTCCAAAGGCAGATCGCACTGTAGATGGGAATGCCGTAGCCAAGCCCCCCGCCGATCACGCCCAATGTCCGATCAAGTCCCTGACTGTAGCCCGGGCGGCGGCCGTCCCTGTCTTGGAGACGAAGCCCGAAAATCCATTTTCCCGGCGTCGTGCCGAGCAGCCGCAGCAGTGCCGGCTCGAGAAAGAGCATGAGCAAAAGCGCCATTATGGCGTCCAAAAAACTCAGTATGCCGCCGCGGCCCCACAAGTTCACATGAAAACAAAGCCCCAGCAGCGCCCACCATAGCGCCGAATATATGGCCATGTCCAAAGACCGTGCAAAAAAGCGCCGCCACGGATAAAACATCTGCGGCGCGGTATCCGCCTCGATGCTGAGGTATCCGGCGCCCGCATCCAGGTATTTCTGCGCATCCAGGCCGGCATAAGTCGCTTGATCCTCGCGTATGGCCCGGCAGATATCCTGCGCATAGCCGGCGTCCCTGCGGACTTGTTCCAATTCGCGCAGCTTCTCCTGCAGTATATCGGAAAGTTCGGCGGCGCCGCTCTGCAGCGCCCTGATTTCCTCCAATGAAATTTGAAGGCCCCGCAGCAGCTTGATGCGCTTGAGCGTGGCAAGATCGTCCCGGGAGTAGTCACGGTAGCCGTTGGCGGCGCGCAGCGGCCGCAAAAGCCCCTCCTGCTCGTAATAGCGTATATTGGCCCTGGTCATGCCCGACATCGATTCGATTTGCTTTATGGTCATATTTCCACATCCTTTCCACCCTGCTCGTTATATACGATAAGGCATCAAGGTACTTGACAGTCAAGCACGAACTGTATATAGGGCTATATTTTCCGGTAGCGGGCCGAGTCTGCCGGGCTTTAGTGCCAATGCTCCGGGCGTCCCTGAAAGGATGCGGGCCTTTGGCAGCAGGTGCAGGCACTGGAAAGCTGCGCGGCCGCAGCGCCGCGGCAGTAAAAGCCTTCGTTTTTCAAATCCGTCAAATGATTTCAATGGCTACAAACGGCGGGAAGCTATCCCGGGACATGCGGCGGTGCAGGCTGCCCGGATGAACGTCAAAAACGGTGTACTCATAGGCGTAATAGAGCCGCCCCTTTTCCATATACAACCGGTTGGACGCGTCAAATGCCACCTGACGGTTCTCTCGATCCTTCCCCGGCTGATCCCGGTAAAGCATCTGTGTTTCGCGCCAGGAAAGGCGGTCGTCCAAAAGCCGCAGGCCGTGCACGCCGCTGACAACGGCTTCACAGGGAGCCGACTGACCGGTGGACGAAATAAACCGGAGAATGCCGGTAACTTCCCCGCTGTCGCGCTTGGCCAGTTCGTAGCGAAACAGCGACACGGCGGAAAAATCCTTGATCTGCTCGCCGCGCTGTCCCTGCGGGTTCAAACGGTAAATCTTGTCGCTTGAAATCGCGAACATATCCATCGTGATCAGCTTTTTGGAATATCTTAAATTGGAAAAAGCAATCTGGTCGGAATAAACGCCCTCCAACTGGCTGTCCTCCAAATAATAGGAAAGTTCACTTGTCCGAAGCGTCTTTCCAATGGCCTTGTTCTCCAGAAAGTCAATGATGCCCTGCATGGTTTCCTCCGTTATTCATCGATAAAATCGGTCGTTTCATCCTCCTCATCGGCAAAGAGGGCCTGCTCCTGCCCATCCTGCGCCAACAGCTCCACATTTTTAAGCTGGCGCCGGATGGCGCGTGTCCTGGTGCCGATGCGGTTCATGTCGTTCACCGCCATATTCAGGTGGCTTTGGGCTTTCTCCACCACGTTCTCAAATTTGGCAAACTCGGTTTTTACCGCCGCAAGCAGCGCCCATACCTCGCTGGTGCGCTGTTCGATGGCCAGTGTCTTAAAGCCCACCTGCAAACTGTTTAAAAGTCCCGTCAGCGTGGTGGGGCCCGACAGAATGATCCGCTGCCGGCTCTGAAGATGCTCGCACAGCCCCGGACGCCTCAGCACCTCCGCATACAGCCCCTCGGTGGGAAGAAACATAATGGCGAAATCGGTGGTATAAGGCGGCGCAATGTACTTGGCAATATTCTGCGCCTGCCGCTTGATGCTGGTCTCCAGGCTGCTGCCCGCACGGGCCGCGGCATCCGCGTCGGCGGCGTCCTGCGCGTCCAGAAGCCGCTGGTACTCATCCATGGGGAACTTGGCATCAATCGGCAGATACACCTTGGAATTTTCATCCGCTCCCGGCAGGCAGACGGCGTATTCCACACGCTCGCCGCTTCCGGGTCTTATCTGCACGTTGCACTCGTACTGATGTGGCGCCATGATCTGCTCCAGGATATTGCCAAGCTGCACTTCTCCCCAGACGCCTCGGGTCTTTACGTTGGATAAAATGCGCTTGAGATCGCCTACGCCCGAAGCCAGCTCCTGCATTTCGCCAAGGCCCCTGTGCACCTGCTCCAGCCTCTGGCTGACGGTGGCAAAGGACTCGCCCACCCGCTGACTCAGCGTCTTGTTCAGCCGCTCGTCCACGGTGGCACGCATCATTTCCAGTTTCTGCTCGTTCTCGCCGCGCAGCTTCTGCATGGATTCCTCCAGCGTCCTTCGCATGGCTTCCAGCTTCTGCTCCTGAAGGCCGATGACGGCCGTAAGCATATTCATGTTTTGCTCACCGCTTCTGGCAATGACCAGGGAAATTTCCTCCCTGTCCTTACGGCTCCTGTCATCGGCGGCGCTTCGGCTCTTTTCAAGCTCCTGCAGCAGGCGCGAATCGTCACGCCCGCCGCCCTTTCGAAACGCAAAAATAAGCGCCGCCACCGTCGCCGCAAGCAACAGCCCCGCCAATATCCAAGGCAACCAGTCTCCCATGGGATTCTCCCTTCGCGCGTTTGTGGATTTTCATATTATTATAACATAATTTGTCAGTTTTGCCTGCACCGATTACCTCCTCAAAACAAGAACCCGCCAAAATGGCCGGCAAAACAACCGCCGCCGGATGACCGTACCCGTATGCGCGCTCCTGAAAAATCTTTACGCCCTTTATGCCGCACAAAAAAGGGAGCCTGAGGCTCCCTTGAGGCCGTCAAAAAACTTTGTTTTTTGACGGATCTGCCAGGGATTTTCCTGCTGCAAAACCGGTGAACGGGTTTTGCAGCGGTCGGAAAACCCTGAGCGGTGTGGGCTGCGGCCGCGCATGTCGATCTGTGGCTAAGAGCCGCCTTTGGCGGTTGCCTTCGAAACGCTCGCTGCGGCTCGCAGCCTTGCCACGGAATTAAAATTAGGGGGACTTTGGCCCCCTAATAACCCCAAAAGGACTTTTTTGACAGTCTAAGTGAGCCTGGGGCTCCCTTTCCCCGTTTCTCACTTCACCACTTGACGATGCTGTAATACGTCCGGGCGGTAAGCCGGTAAACAAGGATATATACGGCAATAAACACCAGGCAGGTCACCGCCATGCAACCCAGCGTCAGTCCCACGTTGTAAAGGCTGAACGCTTCGAGCATCTTGATGAGCATATGGCTCGCCGCGGCGGTGTGGATCAGCGCCGTCACCAGAGGCAGGAAAAAGACGATGAGTATCTGCGTATTGATGGCCCGCTTTACCTGGCGGTCGTCTATGCCCACCTTTTGGAGAATGATGAACTGCTCCCTGTCGGCGTAACCCTCGGTGACCTGCTTGAAGTAGATGATCAGCACTGTGTTGGTCAGAAATAGCAGCGCGAAGAACGCGCCCATGAACACAAGCCCGCCGTAGATGGCGTAGCTTTCCCTCCGCTGGGCATCAATGCTGGCCATATGGGTGCTGTAGCCCTCATCGCCGGCAGATGAACGGATGGCTTCATGAACCCTCTGCCCAATCGCCGAGCCGAACTCGTATCGGTCCGATCCGCTACCCCCTATATCCAGTACAAAGCAGTTCCAGGCGTTTAATTCGGACGCTTGCTCGTCGGAGGCCATATCCGGGCGAAGCGCCGCCATCATCCGGCGCGCCGCATCGTCGTCCTTGACCACAAAAGCCATCTCCCGCTCATAGGGGCCGTACTTACCCGTGGTCAGCCGCGTGCCGGGAACAACGCCCTTCACCTGGTAGACCGATCCGTTCACATCAAGCTGGGAAAGGCTCTTCAGCCACCCGTCAAAGAGAATCAATATCTGGCCGTCGTCAAGCGTCTCGCCGGTACCCTGCACGCGGTTGTAGTCGGCCAGCGGAACCACCTTGGCATGGTAATCGTTGTAATAGTCCGTATTGCTGGACGGGCCGTAAACGCCGCTTTGGTCACGCAGGTAAATTTCTCCGTCCTTCACGCGGACGTACTGCGAATAAAACGAGTACCTGCGCAGCGCATCGATCGTCACGCCGTGCTCCTGGGCCAGGGTTTTTATACGGGCCTGTATCTCTTCATCGATCTGCGGAGTGCTCTGACCCCCGGCTTTGAGCTGGTATTCAATCTGCACATCGTCGGGATACATCTTTTTTAAGATGTCTTCCTGCCCAAATGCCAGGGCGCAGGATGCCGAGACGGTCACCAGCACCATCGTGGATAAAATGCAGATATTGGCAAGACCGGCGGCGCTCTGTTTCAGGCGGTGGATCAAGCCGGAAATGGCAATGAAATGGTTGGGCTTATAGTAAATCCTTTTCTTTTTGCGCAGCCTGTTCAGGAAAAACACGCTGCCGGCGGTAAACAGCGCCCAGGTAGCGACGATGACGGCCAGGACGGCCAGGACAAATTTGGTGATGGCCTCCACCGGATTGACCACCGTCAGCGCCATGTAGTACGCCCAGGTCATCAGCAGAAGGCCCGCCAGCGTCAGCGGGAGCACGAAACGGACCTTTCTCTCGCCCCTTTTGTCTCCGGTCAGAAGATCGATGGGATTGGACAGAGTGATTTTGAACCTATTGGTGATACACGTCAGGAAAAAAATAACGAGAAAGACGGCGAAGGTGATGATAAACGCCTCGGGCGCCAGCGTATACACGCTGTCCGGCGCCACGTGCAGCACCGACAACAGCAGCAGGAAGATCAGTTTCCCAAACACGACGCCGCACAGGTATCCGGCCAGCAGCGCGGCGGCGTTGATCATCGTGTTTTCCCACAGAACCACCCGGCCCACATGCCGCTTTTCAAGGCCCAGCACGCCATAGAGCCCGAACTCCTTCTTCCGGTTCTTCATCAAAAAGCCGTTGATATAGAGCATATAGCCCGCCATGAAGAACGTCAGCACAACGATGCCGTACGTGAGCATGCTCTGCAGCGTCTGCCCGTAGTTCACGTTGGTGATGGACCTGGAAAAAATGACGTTTAAGATCATGAAGTAGATGGCGGCCATAATGGCCGATGCGATAAAGTACGGCATCTGCATGCGCCTGTTGCGCCACAGGTTGCCGCACGCCAGCTTCAGATAAAGTAATTTAACCAATGTCCACACCCCCATCGGCCAGCACGGCGAGGGTGGCGATGATCTTGTCGAAGAACTCGCGGCGCGTGCTCTCGCCCCTGTAGACCTGGCTGAACAGCCGGCCGTCCTTGATGAAGATCACCCGTCCGGCGTGGCTGGCCACCATGGACGAATGACTCACCACGACGATGGTTTGCCCCTGGGCGTTGATATCCTGGAAAATCTCCAGAAGCTGGCCGGAGCTCCTGGAATCCAGCGAGCCGGTGGGCTCGTCGGCCAGCACCAGCTTCGGATCGGTGATGATGGCGCGGGCCACCGCCGTTCTCTGTTTTTCGCCGCCGGATATTTCATGGGGAAACTTGTTCAAAAGCCCGCCCAATTCAAGGCGCTTGGCCACCGGCACGAGGCGGTCCTCCATCTGCTTGACAGGCATGTTGGACAATACCAGCGGCAAGAGAATGTTGTCGCGTACGCTGAAGGAATCCAGCAGGTTGAACTCCTGGAACACAAAGCCCAGGTTGTTGCGCCGAAAGGCCGAGATCTCCCAGTTTGAAATCTCTTTCAGATTCCTGCCGTCCAGGTAAACGTCGCCGGCGGTGGGCTTATCCAGCGACGCGATCAGGTTTAACAGCGTGGTTTTCCCCGAACCGGAAGCGCCCATGATGGCCACGAACTCGCCCTGTGCCACCTCAAAGCTCACATCGCTGAGCGCCGTGAACTGCTGGCTGCCCAGCCTGGTGCTGTATACCTTCTTCAGATGTTGGATTCTAAGCAATTCCATTTAGACCGACCTCCCCAAAGCATTTTGCTTTACCGCCTATAAGTGTAAACAAAAAAGGATGGCCGTACCATCCATTTACCTTACAATCCCGCGGGACAACCGAACAATTTTGTAAGAAACGCTTACTGCCCGATGTCCATTTCGTCCCGCCTGGGCAAAACAAGGCGCACCTTCGTCCCCTCCCCGAGCGTGGACTTGATCCGGATGTTTACCGAAAGCGCGTCGGCCACCCTTTTGGCCATGTACAGCCCCAGCCCGCTGGCGCGTTTATCCAGCCGGCCGTTGTAGCCTGTATACCCCTTTTCAAAGATGCGGTGCATGTCCTCCTGCCGGATGCCGATGCCCGTATCCTCAACGCTCAATGCGTGTTCATCGTAAACGACGGTGATCGTGCCGCCCGGCTGCGTGTACTTGACGGCATTTGAAAGCACCTGCTCAAAGACGAAGCCGAGCCATTTGCTGTCGGTGCAGACCTGCGCCTTCTCTCCTCCGGCGCTTATGTGCAGCTTCTTATAGATGAAGAGCGGCGAATACTTCCGGATGCTGTCGCGGACGATCTCATCGATGCGGTAAGGCCTGATCACAAGGTCGGAGGCCATCTGCCGCATCTTGACGTACGCCAGCGCCATCTCCACGTACTGGTCTACGCGGAACAACTCCTGCCGCATCACGGGGTCGGGATGGTCCTGGCTTTCCAGCGCCATCTGCATGGCGGATATGGGCACCTTGATCTGGTGCATCCACATGGTGTAGTAATCCATCTGTTCGCTGTGGGCGCCGGACAATTCGTCGCAGGTTCTTTGGATGATGGCATAGAGCGTCTCGATGATCCGCTGGTACTGCTCCTCTATGCAGCCCGACGGCCGGGGAAAATCCGATGACGAGGCGGACAGGTTTTTTTGAATATTTTCAAGGACGCGCGCCTTGGATGCGAACCGGACGGCGTCCACGGCGATATAGCCGCAGAAGATGAACGTCAGAATAACCAGGCTGTAGGCAATGGGGCGCATATCCAGATCGTAGAGGAAATACACCAGCGCAAAGAAGAAAACCACCAGCAGGAAAAACACGAAGAGGGCGCGGCGACTCAGCAAATAGCCTCTAATCATGGATCATGTACCCCGCTCCCTTTTTCGTGGAAATGATGTCCTTAAGCCCCGCGCCGGAGAGCTTGCGGCGAAGGCGGTTGACGTTCACCGTCAGCGTATTGTCGTCGATGAAATCGTCGCTGTCCCACAGCCTCTGCATGATCCTCTCGCGCGAGACGATGCTGTTTTTATTTTCCAGAAGCATCTGGAGAATCTTCCATTCGTTCTTCGTCAGATCCACCGTCCGCCCGCTCACCGAAAGCGTGGCGTCGCTGGTATTGAACACGGCGTCCCGGATCATCACGGTATTCTGCTCGGTATAGTAGTCATACGTCCGGCGCATCAGCGCGCCCACCTTTGCCACCAGGATATCGGTGGAAAAAGGCTTGGCGAGGTAGTCGTCGGCGCCCATGTTCATGGCCATGACCATGTCCATATTCTGCGTATGCGACGAAATGAAAATAATGGGTACTTTGGATATTTTCCGGATTTCGCCGCACCAGTAATAGCCGTTGTACCGCGGCAGGGACACGTCCAGCAGCACCAGGTGCGGATCAAAGCGGCGGAAGTCCTCCATCACCCGGCCAAAATCCTCGGTGTATTCGGCCTTAAATCCCCATTTTTCCAGCGCCCGGCACAGCAGCGCGGCAATAGTCATATTGTCTTCGACCACAAGTATCCGCTGCACGAAGCCGCCTCCTTTGCTCATCCATACTTATATTGTATCCAAAACATGGATTTTCCACAACTTGCCCATCGCCGAAAAGGGATGCCGCCGCGCCGTTTCCGGCCGCACGCAAAGCAAAACCGCACCCTGGGGCGCGGTTTTTATTCTCATGATTCATCATCAGGCTGCCCGCGCGGCATCGGCGCAATTAAACCGTGGTTCCCTTGACGTTCAGCCATTTGATGGCGCGCTGTATGTACTCGTCCCAGAAATCCCAGGTATGGCCGCCGGGGCCTTCCTCATAGGTCAGCTCCACGCCCAACTCCTGCATGAAGCGCCTGTTTTCCTGTACGTTGTCGTAGAGAAAGTCCTCCGTGCCGATGGCCATATAAAATCTCGGCAGCCTGCCATCCTCCTCCACCTTTTTCTTCAGCAGCGGCGCGTCGTCCAGGTCGGTATCCACGCCGGTATGCGGCGCGTCCAGCATGGCCCGCCACGGCCACTGGGCGTCCTCCTGCTCCAGATCGATCAAGGGGATAAAATCAAGCCCTCCGGACAGAGCGATGGCCGCGCTGTACATATCCGGGCGGCGGATGGCGGCATTGAAGGCGCCGTAGGCGCCCATGGACAGTCCGCCGATAAACGTATCTTCCCGTCTGGCACTGGCAGGAAACAGCGTGCGGATGTAGGTGGGCAATTCGTCGGTTAAAAGATCAAAATAGCGATAGCCGTACCCCGGCCGGAAATTCTGGTAGAAGGAGTTGGCAAACGACGGCATCACCACCATCAGCTTGGCCCGCTGGGCATACTTTTCAATGGACGTCATCCGCGTCCAGTCGCTGTAATCGCCGTGGGTGCCGTGCAGCAGGTACAATACCTGGTACCTGGCGCCCTCATGGAAATAGTTGCCCGGATTGATGGGCTCGTCCATGGTATTCGGGGTGGGAATGATCACATTGACATCGGTATTGCTGTGCAGAATCTGCGAGAAATAATTCATGTGGATCAGCGCCATGTCTTTGCCCTCCCATTATAAAATGTGTTCTGACCTGCCCTGCCTTTATTCTAGCACAACCGCGGCGCCGCCGGCGGCCTTGACAGAAAAAAGGCGCGGACTTTTTTAGCCCGCGCCCTTGCACAGCGCACCAGGTATGCGCCCGATCATCTCTTACAGGCTATCGCCGAAATCCCGGAGGAACCGGGCGGCCAGTTTTTCCTGCCAGTCACCGGTAGGGGCCAGACGGCCGAAGAAGAAGCGCAGAACCTCCGGCTCCTCCACAAAGCGCAGGCCGCCCACGAGATGCCGGTTTTCATAGAGCCATGTGGCGCGATCCACGGCGTACTCCACCTGGCTCATGGTAAATACGCGGCGTGGCAGCGCAAGGCGCAAGAGTTCCACCTCAGCCATGCGTTCGGTGCCGTCGGGCTCGCGCTGCTCGCTGATGGTGCCGCGCTCCATGCCGCGGATGCTGCCGGCGATGTACAGCGCCGCCGCCAGAGCGCCCGCCGGATACTCGCTCTGCGGAACGTGCGACAAAAACTCCATGGCGTTCAGATGGCAGCCCAGCCCGCCGGGAGGCGTTACAACGGGCACGCCGTTCTGCTGGAGCCTGCGGCACATGTAGTCGATAAACTGCGGGCCCTGGCTGATCACGTCCTCGTCCATGGACTCCTCCAGCCCTACGGTTATGGCCTCCATCTCCCGCACGCTCATACCGCCGTAAGTCAAAAAGCCTTCAAACAAAGGCACGTAGGACTTCATCCGCTCCGATACCGCCTGATCGCGCACCAGGATGCCGCCGCCCTTGGCAAAGCCCAGCTTGCGCGCCGAAAAATAGATGATGTCCATCTCATCGGACAGCGCGCGGGCAATCTCCCGGATGCTCATGTCCCTGCAGGACGCTTCGCGCTGCTTGATAAAGTAAAGATTATCCTGAAGAAGGCTGGCGTCCAGCACCGTCAGGATGCCGTTCTCACGGCAGATTCTGCAGACCTCCCTGGTATTCTCCAGTGAGAAGGGCTGGCCGCCGATCAGGTTGGTGCCGGCCTCCAGGCGGTAAAAGGGAATATTCTGCGCGCCCACTTCTTTAATCAGCGCCCTGAGTTTACCCGTATCGGTATTGCCCTTGAAGGGAAAATCGCTGGTGGTTTTAAGGCCCTCTTCGATGATCAGCTCCTCCACACGGCCGCCGCAGCGGGTGATATGGCTCTTGGTGGTGGTGAAATGGTAGTTCATCGGGAGCACATCGCCTTCCTTTATAAAGGTGATGGCCAGAATGTGCTCGCAGGCGCGGCCCTGATGAGCGGGCAGGAAGTGCTCTATCCCGAAGATTTCCTCCAGTTTTGCCTGCAGGCGGAAGAAGGTGGCGCTGCCGGCATAGCTGTCGTCGGCGGTCATCATGGCCGCCTCCTGCCGGTCGCTCATGGCGTTGACGCCGCTGTCGGTCAGCATGTCCAGGAACACATCCTCGTTCCTCAGAAGAAAGGTGTTGTTGCCGGCCTCCGAGATGGCCTCCAAACGGCGCTGCACAGGCAGCAGGTTCAGTTTCTGCACCACGCGTACCTTATGCATTTCAAGGGGAATCGTCTCTCCGGAGAAAAATTTTACGTTTGCCATTTCTTTTACTCCCTCTGTTTATTCTTTTGACGGAGCGTTTTGACGTCCGCACCCGCCGGAACAAACAAAAAAGCCCGTTCCTCCATCATAGAGGACGAGCGCCAAATCCCGTGTTACCACCTCAGTTCGTCAATGCCTCGCGGCATTGACCTTTTCGAGTACGGCCGTCTTGAAAGGGCCAAGCGGCTTTATACTCTATCCCTGTAACGGAGGAAGTTTCCGGCCCAGTCTACTTGAAAATCTTTCGGTGGGCAGCTCCCGCGGGTATTCCCAAGCCGTTCCTTATTTCCTTGCAGCAACCGGAAACTCTCTGGAAGGCCGACACCTGGTACTTCTTCGCGATCAAAGCTGTTTTTCTGTTTAAATTATTTCCAGTATATGTAGCGGAAGCAGCGCTGTCAAGTCCCCTGAGATAAAAGTTACTCTTCAGCGGCCATTCCATGCTTTATCCCCATGCAAAGCGCAGCGAGGTGCCCGCTCCCGTTTCTACCGGCAAAAAGCCGCATCCGGAACCGGATGCGGCTTCAAACCCGTGAAAGGCCTGCTTACCTGACGTATACCACCGGATTGCCGTCGCGTTTGAGCGGCCGGCGCTTTCCTTCGGCGCCGTAGCCTGCAGAAAGGCCGCCGCAGACCAGTTCGTCCTTGGGGACCCCCAGCTTCTCCAGGTAGTCCGTCATGGCCGGATCGTCCCGCAGCCAGCGGATCTGATTGATCCAGACCGTCCCCACATCAAGGGATTGGGCGGCGATCATCATATTTTGAAGCGCGCAGGCGCAGTCTGCCATGGCGTTCCCGTAGCCGCGCTTGTTGGATACCAGAATCAGCGTGGGCGCTCCATAGGTAAAGGGGTTATGCCCTTTCTTCGAGGCGCGGATAGCCGCGGCCAGGCTCTTGTAGGTATCGGGCATCACTTGCATTTGAGCAAAGAGCTTCGTACCCAGCTCTTCCAGTTCACGGATCACGCCGGCGCTTTGGATCACCAGAAAACGCGTGCTCTGGTTGTTGCCGCCGCTTGGGGCGTGGCGTCCAGCCTCCAGGATGGCCGATAAGGCACGCTCGTCCAGCTGCCTGTCCTGATACTTCCTGACGCTGCGCCTTTCCAGTATGTTGCCGATGGTTTCGTTCATGGAGCGTCTCCTCTCGTTTTTCTGTATTATAGCACGTTTAGAGGTTGTTGATCTCCCCCACGAACAGGATCAATTCGCCGTAATCGCCCACCGGCAGGCCGATCTTGTACAGGTACGGCCGGTCCACGGTCATCCGGACAGGCTCCGGAGGAACCGATTCGGCTATGGCGACAATCGTTACCGCCGCGGCCTTGGTGCCCTTTTCATCCACCTCGATCTTGGCGCACTGGCGCACCAGGGAAACGAAGAGCCCGCCTCCGCCTTCCTCCACCAGATTGTCAAGGCCGCCGCCAAACATGGACGGCATGCCCATAGCCTCCAAGATTTCATTGAGCCCAATGTCCGTCTGCATTTCATACTTGGGCATTTTCAGCAGCACGTTCTCCTCGGACGACAGCCAGCGCTCATCCATTTGGGCCACCAGAGGCAGCACCGCTTTCGTATCCGTGTTGCGCTCGGGCAGGAAGATATCCATGTACGCGCCGCCCGTATAGTGCTGGCGGGCAAACTGCAGGTCCTTCGTTTTGTAATACGCCAGCGGGCTTTCGCGCACCATCATCTCTACGGTGGTGTCGCCGTCCCTGCCGTGGAACGTCTGCACAGAGGTTGCGTCTTCGGTGAAGGGCCATGCCCATTTGGCCTCGAAGTACAGGCTGTTCATCAGCACCATCACCGTTGAGGGGTCAAAATCCTCCTTAAAGGGTTCCTTCACCAGGCCGCGGGTGGCTTCCTCCACCCACTTGTTCATGGCGTCGATGGTGGCCGGGTCGCCAAAATCCACCGATGCGGCATCCGAGGCGTAATAGTCCTGCGCCGCCTGGGCGAATTCCATGCTGATCCGGTAGTCGTTGCGGGTGCAGATCAGCCCGGCGATGTCGATAATGGCGTGGTCCTCGCCAAGGTCTGCCGTCAAAAGATCGATGAGATTGCCCACGGCGGTATTGAAATCCTCCCGGCTCATGCCTTCGGGATAAAGCACCGCACGAAGCTCCTCATACGTTTCGCCTACGGTGCCGCCCGACAGGCACGCCAGCGCCAGATAGACCGAAAACGGCGAGAAGATGTAGTCGTCCTCCTCCTGGGCCACCCTGCTCCAGATTTCCAGCGAAAATTGGTTCATCCGATTGATCACCGCGGATATGTCCTGATTGCGCGGCGAATCCAGATTGAAGCTGATCTGCCGCGGCTCCACCGCAAGCTGCGTCATGGCGTCGCCGCCCGTTTTTGCTCCGCCCTGCGTCGAAGTCGGCTCCTGGTCGGCCGGCGGAGGCACGGCGCATCCGCCCAGCATGCACACCGCAAGCAAAAGACATAGAAGCCTGATCCCTTTTTTCATGCCGTTCACCCTTTCTTTATGGATTTTTCTTCGCGAGCGATTGCCGGCCATTTGTAATGAAGCGCTCAGGAGCTCCGCTCTTGGACGCGTCAAGGGCTCCGCCCTTGAACCCGCTCAGAACCTTTCTTGAAAGAAAGGTTCTGAGCACTCCAAAGAACTTTTTCTTCGCTTCGCGGGAAATAATCCTGCTTGGAATTTAAATTTAGACGTTATAGGTGATAAAAAGTTGCTTTCGAGGCGTTTTACGCAAAATTGTATTGCGCATCGTAAAACGAAATCCGGTTCTGAGAACTCCAAAGAACTTTTTCTTCGCTTCGCGGAAAATAATCCTGCTTGGAATTTAAATTTAGACGTTATAGGTGATAAAAAGTTGCTTTGGCGGTTTGGGCCTCTTGTATAAATATAAATTGTATCGCACGTCCCTTTCACGGCGCGCACCGAGAAACGGGCTTTGAGCCATCGGCTTCACTGAAAATCAGAAAGGGAATTCCCTTTGGAATTCCCTCCTTTGGCCGCTGAAGGCATAGTACCTCAGACGATGATATTGGGCTGGATTTTTCGCAGCTCCTCCTGTGCTTTCACGGCGGCTTCCGTAAGCGCCTCGCCGTTAAGAAGCAGCGCGTGACGCTTGCGCGTCAGTTTCGGTTCCCGGAAATAGTTGAGCCGCCAGCGGCGCAGCTTGGGCATATAGCGCGCCAGGTGCTTTAATTGCGCCATGGTAAGCCCCGGGTAAAGCGTGGTTCTGGCCTCGTAACCTATGCCGGTTTTCGCGATCATCTCGATGGTCTCCAGAGCCCTGTCCGCAGCGTCCGCCCTGCCGCAGATGATCTGCGAGTCCCGGGGCAGCGCCTTGACGTCCACCGCCGCGTAGTCGATGAGCTTTTCGCGGATCAGCGCTTCCACCATGGGCTTATGCAGGCCGTTGGTGTCCAGCTTGACGTCGTAGAAGAGCGCCTTGACCTGCCGGATAAAGTCCGGCAGGTCCTCCTGCAGGCAGGGCTCGCCACCGCTGATGACGACGCCTTCCAGGTATCCCTGGCGCTTTTTCAAGAAGGCCATCACCTCGCCGGCAGGCGGCTGCGACACGCTGCGCCTGGCGATGAGCTGCCGGTTGTGGCAGTAGAAACAGTCCAGATCGCAGCCCGCGGTAAACAGCACGCAGGCCAGCTTGCCCGGGTAATCGATGGTGCTGAATTTCTGCAGGCCTCCGAAGATCATACGATTTGCTTGACTTCTTCCTTCGCGGTCCTGACCACGTATTTCTTCCTTTGGCGGTACTCTTCCTGTTTGCCCTTGTGGTAGTCCTGCACCGGGCGCAGGTAGCCTACCACACGGCTCCAGACCTCGGTTTTGGCGCCGCAGTGGGGACAGTCAAACACTTCGCCGTTGATGTAGCCGTGCTCCGGGCAGACCGAGAACGTGGGCGTCAGCGACAGGTAGGGCAGCTTGTAATGGTTAAACGCCTTCTGCAGCAGCCGCTTGGCCACCTGAATGTCGCCGATGGCTTCACCCAGGTACAGATGCAGCACCGTGCCTCCCGTATAGGCGCACTGAAGTTCATCCTGCAGTTCCAGCGTCTCGAAGATATCGTCGGTGTAGCCCACCGGAAGCTGCGATGAATTCGTATAGTACGGCACGTTCTCCCCGGCGGTGATGATGTCGGGATACTTTTCCTTATCCAGGTTGGCCAGGCGGTAGCTGGTGCCCTCGGCGGGCGTGGCCTCCAGGTTGTAGAAGTTGCCCGTCTCCTGCTGAATCTGGGCGATCACCTCGCGCATGTATTCCAGCGTATCCAAGGCAAATTTCTGCCCCGCCGCGGTGGTCAGGTCCTCCCCCAGGAAATTCTCGCAGGCCTCGTTCATGCCCACCAGCCCGATGGTGTTGAAATGATTGTACCAGTAGCTGCCGGTGCGCTCATGGACGTCCTTCAAATAGTTGGCGCTGTACGGGTACATGCCCCCCACCGTCTGGGCCTCGATGATCTTGCGCTTGATTTCAAGGCTGTTTTTCGCCGCCTGCATCATCTGCCACAGGCGGCCCCTGAATTCGGCGATGGTCCTGGACTGATAGGCGATTCTGGGCAGATTGAGGGTAACCACGCCGATAGAGCCCGTCAGCGGGTTGGAGCCGAACAGTCCGCCGCCTCTTTTGCGCAGCTCCTTGGTGTCCAGCCGCAGGCGGCAGCACATGGACAGCGCGTCCTCGGGGGAAAGATCGGAATTGACATAGTTGGAGAAATACGGAATGCCGTATTTGCAGGTGATCTCCATGAATCTATCCACCACGGGACTGTTCCAGTCAAAGTCCCGGGTGACGTTGATGGTGGGAATCGGGAAGGTGAACACGCGGCCCTTCCGGTCCCCCTCGATCATCACCTCGCAGAACGCCAGGTTGAACATATCCATTTCCTTCTGGAAATCGCCATAGGTCTCCGGCATCAGCTTGCCGCCGATGACGACGCTCTCATTTTTGAGCGTGTCGGGCGCCTTGATATCGAAAGTCAAATTGGAAAACGGGCACTGGAAGCCCACGCGGGTGGGCACGTTCAGGTTGAATACGAACTCCTGCAGCGCCTGCTTGACGGTCCTATAATCCAGCTTGTCGTAGCGGATAAACGGGGCGCAGTAGGTGTCGATGGACGACCAGGCCTGCGCGCCGGCGGTTTCGCCCTGGGTGGTGAACGTGGAATTGACCACCTGCCCCAAAAACGCGCGAAGGTGCTTGGCGGGCTTGCTCTCCACCTTGCCCGGCACACCGCCGAAGCCGTTCAAAAGAAGCATCCGAAGGTCCCAGCCCGCGCAGTAGGGCCCGAAAAAGCCCAGATCATGCAGGTGGATATCACCGGAAAGATGCGCGTTTCGGATCTCCTCGGGATAGACCTCGTGGAGCCAGTACTGCTTGGTGAACGTCTCGCGCACATAGTTGTTCAGCCCGTTGATGGACTTCTGCGCGTTGGCGTTTTCCTTGATCTGCCAGTCCTTACCGCCAATGTAGTCGCCGAACATCTCAATGGTGGCGCCGATGAGGGCATTGGACTGGCGCGCGGCGCGGCGCTTCTCGCGGTAGAGAATAAACGCCTTGGCGGTCTTGGCATGGCCGTTTTTGATCAGCACGCGCTCCACCATGTCCTGGATGTCCTCCACCATGGCCTCCCCGCCGGGATTGGCCTGCACGATCTGCTCCACCACCTGGGTGGCCAAAAAGTCCGCCCTGTCAAAGTCGTTGCCCCCTACGGCGTTGGCCGCTTTGAAAATGGCCCAGGTGATCTTCTCCTTATGGAAGGGCACCTTGGAACCATCTCTTTTAATAACGTGGGTCAGCATAACAAAACTCCTTTCAATAGCGGACCGGCACCGACAAAACAACCCCTTGAAGGGGTGAAAAAAAGACGATGCTTCACCCGCCTTTTGCCATATTCCGTGGCAGCGGGTCTCATACGGGCAAGTCTTCTGGCTTAAGCGTCAATCATACGAGCGCGGCCTTCCCGGCAAAAAGCCAGTGGCGTAAGTGCGCTCATACTTCGCTATCACAGCGGCGGTACCACGTGGAAATCGCATCCATGCTTCCTTGTTAGGCTGATTCTCGCAGCACCCGTATGATCCCTTATTTAGTATGTGGTTTAAGAACACTTCACAAGATATAGTATAGCGCCCGGATTATAATTGTCAATAGATTCAGAGCATCTTACCTGTTTTCAACAAAAACAGTGCGTCTGTGCATGAAAACCTCTGCCTTGTATAAAACATTTGACAAGCGTATATAAAACGCTTTAGGATAAATAGAAAGAGGCTTTATAGCCGGACAATCCGTCCTGCAAGGAGGCGCCTATGCCGTGGCACGAAGTTTTTGACCGGGATCATCCGCCCACCATGGCACAAATCGATGATTTCATTTCCAGCGATCTATGGGCGGCCTTTACCGGCGCCATGTCTGAAAGATACGGCGCCAAGCCCAAAATGTCCTACAGTAACTGTAGCTGGCAGAAGGGCTGGAACATCAAATATAAAAAGGGCGGCAGATCCCTGGGCACTTATTATCCCATGGAGGGATTTTTCATCGGGCTGGTCACCGTATCGGAAAAAGATCAAGCGCAGGCTGATCTTCTCATGCCCGCCATGGACGAGCATGTGCGTTCCCTCTACAATCAGAGCGTCAGCGCCATGGGCGGCAAATGGCTCATGATCCACGTAACCGACAAGAAGCGCCTGGAGGATCTGCTGCAACTGCTTGACCTGAAGGCAGGGCAATAATTCATTTATCTTAAAATTAATAACGCACGGCGGAAAGGACCCTTTCCGCCGTGCGTTATTCGTGTAATATTTATTTCCCATCCCACCGGAAACGCCGCATGTCCACCCTGCCGTCGGGCAGAAAACCGACCCCTTCATGTTCCAGCAGTTGCCGCTGCACGCCCGGGCCGAACACCTCCTCGGGACACAGCCTGCCCCCCGAATAAAGCACGCGGTGCGCCGGCAGGTCCAGATCGCCGGGGATGCGCGCCATCATCGCCCCCACGATGCGCGCGGCGCCCGGCCTTCCCGCCAGAAGGGAAAGCTGCCCGTAAGAGGCCACGCGCCCCCTGGGTATGCGCGCCACCAGATCATAGATGCTCTGCGTAAATCCCGTCATTTCTCCCGCTTTCCTGTCAGGGCATACTCTCGCCATATGCAGTATAACATATCTTCAAACGGCATCGTACGTTCTTTGCGGGATAGCGGGATGAAAGATTCTTCACAGCCGGCTTCGCGGGGCGAACCCTAGACCGGCACGGCAAACATCCAGATCAAAAAGGCCGCCATAATGAGCACGATCACCGCCGTCCAGATGATATGCTTCATTTTCAGCACGATAAACATGGTATCATCTCCATTCACCTATATCTATGACGCGCCGCGGTATAAATAGACACAAAGCCCCTCAAAGAAGCGTTCACTTAGGGAATTGAAGAAAAACTTAAATGAACAGCTTCAAGCGGAGCACAAAAAGAGACCAGTCACATTTAAGCTTAATGGCTTGATGTGGCTGGTCTTTTACAATATACCTTCGAAAACCATCTG
>JBMNQS010000031.1:0-23256 GCA_050944255.1 Christensenellales bacterium
CTGCAAAAACCTACCTATCCGTTTTTGCAGCAGGAAATCCCTGGCATACCCGTCAAAAAACAAAGTTTTTTGACGGCCTCAAAGCGGCGGAGAGCTTAAGCTCTCCGCCGCGTTCTTCACGCAGATCGCAGCTCCACGCGTCAGTTCCTTTTTCCGGTTCCGCCGGCCGTTTATCTGGTTGCGAAGGAACCGCACATGCTGTCATGCTGGCTTCGGGCCACATCCGTGGCAAAAGAAGTGTCGTTGGCCACGCGGATGGTGTCCAGCCTGCAATACTCGCCGCCCTGATTATTGCGGCATTCCACAACATTACAGTAAATACTTTGAGAACCCACTTTTTGCATGCTGCTCCTCCAATTTCATTTGACGTTATTCTGCACGTTTTCAAATCGAAAATGCAAGAAATACTTGGGTGCAAAATAAAAACCGGCATTGGCGCCGGATTTTGAGGCCGTCAAAAACGATATCTTTGACGGATTCGCCAGGGCTTTTCCTGCCGCAAAACAACAGCGATGGATTTTTTCTGCGGCCGGATGCGTATCCTAAAGGTAGGATGCCTCTGCAACTGCGCAGGGTCGCCTCATCGGATCTGCCGTTCTAAAGCTACGAGCCGCCTTGCGGCGGCTGCCTTCGAAGCACTCGCTGCATTCGGCAGCTTTGCCAAGAAATAAAATGGCGGCTTTCGGCCCCCTCGTAACCCCAAGAGAACTTTTGGGCAAACTAAAACCGGCGCTGACGCCGGTTTTCAATAGCCGCCAGCTAAAATTTTCCGGTTGTATGCCTGGACTCGAAAGCGGCCCAGATGATGACGCTGACACCCACGTAGGTAATGTAGGCACCGATGAGGAAAGCGGCCACGGTGGCGGCAACCAAAGGTAAAAAGATATTGAGAAGACCGAAAATAATATTGAGGCCGCCGGGAAGCCACCACAGAGATTGATCCAAGCGGCTGCGCGCGGTAGATAACTGCACCGCGCCCCAGACGACGGCGCCCGTTCCGATTAAAAACGAAATGAACGACAGCGTATTTTTCTGCGCAAAAATCAGTATCAAGCCGCCCACGACGCAGACAATGCCCTGAATCAGTGTCGACTGTGGCATCACAGAGCGTTTCTGCCAGACGGTAAGAAGGCCGATGGCACCCCAAACAAGCAGTCCGATACCTAAAAGAATTAAGACGATTTTAATCATTGCCTGCGGGAAGATCATTGTCAGCGCACCCAGAATGGTCGCCACAATGCCTCCGATGAGGGGTAAATTTGCTGATCTGATATTCATTACACGTCTCCTCTTTTTCGGATTTATTTTCTTCACGACTCTTCACGATACCAATATGTACCAGTGGACAAACTTCTATACATTACTTACGGCATTCGACAACGGATTTCCTCTTTTTTGCGCCGGGGCAGAAATTGACGCACGTTGCGCCTTCTGCTATAATGATGTGGCTTTTGAAGGCATTTGGTGCCTGGCCAAAAAAGAAAATATCCGATTATTTACGCCGTCGGCGCAAAGGAGCAGGAAAAGTATGCAGTCTCGTACCCATAAAACCACCTTGTTTATCTGTAAAAGCGCTCTTGTGGCCGCCATCTACACGGCGCTGACCATGGCGCTGGCCCCCATCAGCTTCGGCCTGACACAAGTGAGGATAGCCGAGGCCATGAGCGTGCTGCCGGCTTTCGGCACCTACGGCATCGCCGGCCTGTTTATCGGCTGCGCCCTGTCGAACCTTTTGGGCGGATTCGGCGTGCTGGACGTCGTACTGGGATCACTGGCCACGCTGATTGCGGCGGTTCTGGCCAGGAAGCTGCGCAAATATCCATATCTTATACCGCTTCCCGCGGTGGTGGTCAACGCCTTTATGGTGGGCTATGTGCTGCACGTTGCCCTGGGGACGCCCTACCTTTTGGCTTTTGGCACGCTGTTTGTGGAGCAGGCCGTCGCCTGCTACGCGCTGGGGCTGCCGCTGTACTATCTGCTGGGTCGGGTACTGCCCAAGCAGTAGATACGCCGCCCCCATGCACTGTGCGGGCATACACAGATCGCCTGCGGAGGATGATTCATGAGTTCCATCGTCTCGGTCATGCTGCAAAAATTCGGTGAAACGCTGCCGTCCGCCCTTATTCTGACGGGGGGGCTCTGCCTTGTGTTTGCACTGCTTTCGCCGCAGGTGCGCGCATGGCCCATAAGGAAGATGCTTTCGTCCGCCGCGCTGCTGCTGTGGTTCGTTACGATACTGATCGCCGTGTTCGTGGTCCCCTTTGAAGACGATTACCGTCCGCCTTCGGACTGGATGGTCAACTTCAAGGTGGGCCTGGTATGGCAGCGGCGCGATATGCTCAGCATCATGATCAACTTCTTCATGTTCATGCCTTTGGGCATCCTGATGCCCATGGTTTTCCCAAAGATCAACCGGGTATACAAGGTTTTGCTGATCACACTGCTGCTGTCGGCCACCATTGAAGTGGTGCAGTTTTTGCTGCCCGATCTGGGCCGGTGCTGCGATGTGGACGACACCATCAACAATGTGGCCGGCGCGTGCGCCGGCTTTGCGCTTTACGTCACCGTCCGCTGGCCCCTGGAAAGCCTGGGATGGGTCAAGACGTCACACAGGCCGTCGCTGTACTCAAGGCTCTTTTGCCTGGTGCTGACGGCGGCCGTCGCCGCCGCCGGCGTCTATCTGAAAACGCACCATTACATTTGACCGGCGCCGTGGCCGCTGTAGAATACGACGGGCACTTCGTGTCCGTTTTCCCTTTCCATTTCAATCAGCCTGGAAACGGTGACGAAGCGGTAGCCCTCCTCTTTCAGCCTGGGGATCAGCTTTTCAAGCGCCTCTATGGTGTGCTCCCGGTGATCGTGCAGAAGGATCACGCTGCCGTCCTTCACGTTGTCCATGACGTTTTGCGCGATGGTTTCAGGCGTCTGATCCTCCTTCCAGTCCTGCGGGTCCACATCCCACTGGACCCACTGGCGCTCCAGCGCGCTTGTGACCTTTTCGGGAATGACGCCGTAGGGCGCGCGCTGCAGGAAGGTGTCCTGACCACAGTATTCTTTCAGAACGTCTTCGGTTTTGGTCACTTCCTTCCTGATCTCCTTTTGGGACAGCCGGGACAGTTTTTTGTGCGCATAGGTGTGCGAGGCGATTTCAAAACCCTTTTCGTAAGCCTCGGCAATCATGCCGCCCTTTTTGCCCACCATGGAGCCTACAATAAAAAAGGTTCCCGTAGCCTCGTGCTCTTCCAGCACCCGCACAATCTGCGGCATCCGCTCCGACGGGCCGTCGTCAAAGGTCAGCGCCACCACTTTATCGGCGCTCCCGGCAGAGGCATCCGGCTCCCGGGGGGCCTGTCCGGCCTGCGCATCGCCGTTTGCCAGCTCGCCGGATGTGTCCGGCTCATCAAAATCCGGGGTATCCTCTTCAGCGATATTTTCCTCTTTTGTGGCGGCTTCAGGCGTGGCTTCAGGCTCCGCCGCATGCGCAGGCGGGCTCTCGTCCTCATCCGCCGGCACAAAAGGCTCGTGCGTCTGCCCGGGGGCAAACGCCTGCACCACGCCTTCGGCTATAACGGGCAGCAGAGCGACGTCCCCCTTCAGACAAAAGACCAGCACGGTGATCATCAGGCACGTAACGGCTCCCATCAGCATAAAATGAAAAATTCTCTTGATCGCTTGAATAAACATAGGTTCCGCTCCACCCGATTTTGCCCGACGTTTTTCTGCAAAAATCTCCTGATTTTTACAGTATCATTATAGCATGAGTTATCGTAAAGTTCAGCAGGGAATACAATTTTTTACCAAATTTTTGCGTATAATAAACGCTTTCTTCACGGCTGTTTTATTTTTAATTGTCGCTTATTGTAAACCGGTTTACAATAAGCGACAGAATCAACTTCGTTCCGAGATAATATCCAAAATGTACATGCGCGCCGCCGGCATAAAAATAGACCGTCGATTCATACTAACATCGAAGAAGGCGACTTGCAGGTCGCATGGCCAGAGAAGGCAAGATAACCAACAGGGACATCCGCGCTGGAAACGGCAATCGACCAATGCGCAAGAACCAGCATACAAAGCAGCATGAAATGATGCTTTGCGGCCTGGTCGCCGCTTCAAACGGAGCTGACGCTATTCGCGTCAGCTCTTGTTTGTGTCCTTTTATGATGGATGGCGCCGCCGCTTAGTAGTTGCCGCCGCGATGACCTTTTGCATTCAAAAAAGGCTTTTTTCAAAGCCTTTTTTGAATGATTACATTAAAATCTTCACGCAGCGCTTACTTGACCAGCTCGCGCATCTGCCCCGTTTCCATGAAATGGTAAATCTCATCGAATCCGGGAGTACCGTCGGTGGTCCCCACATGGGTGGTGCAGATGCCCGCCAGCGCCGTTGCGAAACGGGCGCATTTTTCAACGTCCCAATCCTGCAGCAGGCCGGTAATGAAGCCCCCGACGTATGCGTCCCCGGCGCCGGTGGTGTCCAGCACCTCCACTTTCATGCTGGGCAAATAGAAGCTGCCGCTTTGTCCCTTGTAGTAGCAGCCGTACTCGCCGCGCTTGATGATCACGTTTTTGGCGCCGGCATCCAGCAGCACGTCGGCCATGCCCTCGGGATCATTGCGGGATTTACCGGCGATCTCACACGCCTCGTTGTCGCTGGGAAGGAAATAGTCCAGATAAGGCAGCACCGGGCCGATCTTCTCCATCCATTTCATGTCGTGGTCCCAGCCCACGTCCATGGTGGTGGTGCAGCCGGCGGCCTGGGCCCGCTTAAAATACGCCACCGCGCCCTCGGTACCCAGCTTTTTGAATGTAAAAAAGGTGGACAGATGGGCCACCTTAAACTCGCCCAGCCGGTCAAGAGGCAGATCCGAAAGCGTCAGATCGTGATTGGCCGCGCGTATGGAAAAGAATGTGCGGTCACCCTTTTCATTGATGCACACCAGCGTGCCGGAACTCTTCTGGCCCTCTATCCGGTTGACAAACTGCGTGTTGACGCCCTCGGCGGTCAGCTTATTGAACAGAAAATCACCGAAGTCGTCGGTGCCGATACGGGTGACGATGGAGACGTCCTGCCCCATTTTGCTCAGGTTAATGGAGCAGTTGGACGCATCCCCTCCGTTTGACAGGCGAAGCTCCTGGATCGTCAGATGGTCGCGGGCATAATCCAAATCGGGAACGGGCTTGGCGATAATGTCGGTGACACCGCATCCTGAAATAAGTGCTTTTGCCATGATAAACCTCCTTATGCATATTCAGCGTATTGAATGCTACCCCCTACGCCATACGGCGGGAATAAACAGCATCAGCATCGGATAAATCTCCAGCCTGCCGATGAGCATATCCAGCGTCAAAACGGCTTTTGAAACTGCGGACAGAGACGAAAAGTTGCCCACCGCGCCTACAACCTTGCCGAAGGCGGGGCCTACGTTATTGATGCAGGTCGTTACCGAAGAGACGGTGGTTTCAAGATCCATACCGTTGACGGACACCGCCACCACCGACACGATAAAGATGGCGGCATAGGTCATCATCCAGGCGCCGACGCCTACGATGACCTCCTCCTCCACGCGCCGGCCGTCCAGCTTGAGCACCTGGACGCTCCTTGAGCGGACGATCTTTTGAAAGTTCCTGATAATGACCTTGATCATCATGACAATGCGGGAAACCTTGATGCCGCCGGCTGTGGAACCGGCGCAGGCGCCGCAGAACATCAGCCCCAGAAGGATGACGCGCGAAAGCTCCGGCCACTTGTCATAATTGGCCGTAACATAGCCGGTGGTGGATATGATGGAGGCCACCTGGAAGGACGAATCGCGCAGCGCGTGCCAGAAGCTGCCGTACATGTTCCAGATATTGATGCAGATCAGAGCTATGGACGCCGTGACAATCAAAAGGTACGCGCGAAGCTCCGTATTTTTATGTATCTCCCGGAACCGTTTGATCAAAATGAAATAGTAGATATTAAAGTTGACGCCAAAGAGGATCATGAAAATGGCAATGACCCACTGCAAATACGCGCTGTAGCCGGCGATGCTGTTATTGTAAATGGCAAACCCGCCGGTGCCGGCGGTACCGAAGGCGATGCAGAAGCTGTCGAACAGGGACATGCCGCCGCACAGCATTAAAATGATCTGAACAGCGGTCATCGCCGCATAGATGCCGTAGAGGATCATGGCCGTGGATCTCATTTTGGGCACCAGTTTGCCCACCGTGGGCCCGGGTACCTCCGCGCGCACGATGTGCATGGAGCGGTCCTGCGTCATGGGCAATACCGCCAGCATGAACACCAGCACGCCCATGCCGCCGACCCAGTGGGTAAAGTTGCGCCAGAATATGAGGCTTTTGGGCAGCGCCTCCACATCGGTCAGTATGCTGGAACCGGTGGTGGTAAAGCCGGAAACCGTCTCAAAGAAAGCGTCCACAAAATGGGGAATGGCGCCGGAAAAGATAAACGGCAGGCAGCCGAACAGGGACACCAGCACCCAGGACAGGGCGACGATAATCAGGCCCTCCCGGGCATAGATGTTTTCGGTCTTTGGTTTTTTCAAGGACAGGAGAATACCCGCAATTAAAACAAGCGCCATGGTAACGGCAATCGATACGGCGGCCGATTCCCTGTAAATAAACGCCACCATCAGCGGCAGCGCCAGAAGCGCGGCCTCTATTTTCATCATTTTGCCCAGCACGCGAAATACCATCGAATAGTTCATCATTTTTCCTCATTGAGCTTTTTAATCCGCCGGCTTGCAGCGCCTTTATACTGCAAATATTTCTGCCAGGTCCCGCACGCGCGGGATCGTGGTGACCACCACCACCCGGTCACCCGCCTCGACGGTGTCGCGGCCGCCGGGAATAATGATCCTGTTTCCGCGGGCAATGCTGGCAATTAAAACATTTTCGCGGATATTCAACTGCGCCAGAGGAATGCCGATATAAGCGCCTTCCTCCACGATAAATTCCAGCGCCTCCACCTTTTGATTGACCAGTTTATACAGCGTTTCCATTCTGGCGCCCGCCGTATTGCGCATGGCGCGCACGTAGCGCACAATCATGTTGGCCGTCAGTTCCTTGGGCGAAACCGGCATGTCGATGTCGATATTTTTTAAAAGGCCCATGAAGGAAATGCGGTCCACCTTGACAATGGCTTTGGGCACCCCCAGGCTCTTTGCGTACATGCCGAGGATCACGTTTTCCTCGTCGATCCCCGTCAGCGCCACCAGTGCGTCCGTTTCGGCGATCCCCTCTTCCTCCAGCAAATCCTGATCCGATCCGTCGCCGTGGATAATGGTGCAGTGGGGCAGTTCATCCGAAAGATACAGGCAGCGTTCCTGGTCCAGCTCAATGATCTTGACTCCCGCGCCGATGGCGGAGAGCTTCTTGGCCAGATAATAGGAAATGCGTCCGCCGCCGATGATGATGACATCGCGAACCTGCCCGCGCATAGCGCCGATGGTGCGGAAAAACGCCATGATCTGCATGGGCTCGGCGGTAATATGGATGCGGTCGCCCTCTTCCAGGACGAAATCGCCTTTGGGAATGTATACGCTGCCGTTTCTCTGTACGGCGCAGATGAGCACACGCACCTGGAAATTGTTGTACAGGTCGTAAAGCGGCTGGCCTACGAGGGGACTGCCCGCCTCGATGCGAAATTCAACCAGCTCCACCCGGCCGTGAACGAAAGTATCTATCTTGATGGCGCCGGGAAACTTCAGCGTCCTGAAAATTTCCATGGCCGCCGCCATCTCCGGGTTGACGGACATGGACAGTCCAAGCTCGTCCTTCATAAAGTCCAGCTGGTCAGCGTATTCAGGATTGCGGACCCGGGCAATGGTGTTTTTGGCACCGATTTTCTTGGCCAGAATGCAGCATAGAATGTTCAGTTCATCCGTGGACGTGGCGGCAATGACCAGATCGGCGCTTTTAACGCCGGCCCCCATCTGCACCGAGTAACTGGCGCCATTGCCGTGTATGCCCATGACGTCCAGTGTATTGGTCGTCTGCAAAAGCGCCTCTTCATCGCTGTCGATCACCACAATATCATGGCCTTCGGCAGAGAGCTGCCTGGCAAGCGCGTAACCAACTTTGCCGTCACCAGCGATGACAATTTTCATAATCATTTCCCTCCGAAACGAAACCGGGTTTCCCCTGTTCTTATCTAATTGTAGGTTTGCCTGCCCAATCGTATAGTATTCTATCACAAACAAGGCACGTGCGCTATAGCCTTTTTCGCCTCAGCCGCCGATATTCGGCGCTACCTGCAGAAAAAAGGCCGTACCCTCTGCGGTCTGGGGCACAGCCTTGCATTTAAATGTTCGCGGGCGCTATCCTTGGATCTGCCGGTCCCTGAAAAGCTCCGCAAACCGGCGGATGGTATCCACCGAACCCTGCACGCCCAGCGCGCTGGAATCAATGGTCAAATGATAGTTTTCCGGATCGTCCCGCCTTCTCTGGGTATAATGCTGATAGTAATTGTCGCGCTGTTTATCCACCCTGGCGATGACCTCTTTGGCCTTTTTGCGCGACACCTCATACATGTCGGCTATCCGCCCGATCCGCTCGGACAGCGGCGCCCGGATATAAATGTGGGCGCTATGCTGATGCTCTGTAAGCACATAGTCCGAACAGCGGCCCACAATGACGCAGGATTCACTCTGCGCTATGGCCTTTATGGCCTTGAACTGCGCCAGAAAAATCCTGTCGTTCAAGGGCGGCTCCGAAGAAAAGGCGCCGGCGCCGATCAGGTACATGCTGGAAGTGGAGAGCCTTTCATCGTGCAAGCTGAGAAGATCCTCCGGCATGCCCGTTCGCTGTGCGGTAATACTCAGCAGCTCTTTATCATAAAAAGCTATATCCATTTCCTGCGCCAGCCGGCGGCCGATTTCATGCCCGCCGCTGCCGTACTGGCGGTTGATGGTAACGATTATCTGCCCCTTCATAAGCACGCCCTCCTCCTAACATTCCCTCGCTAAATAGTGATTCTCTTCCGGCGGCAAAATATCCTTCATAGCACGAAAAAACCATATAAAATCGCAGGTTTCATCATTTTTTAAGCGCAAAAACGCCACCGGGCCCGCGCCTGCCGCCACGGGCCTGAGCAATGCCACCGAGATGATTTTATATCCTTTAAGTAAAAACCAAAACAAACTCCGCCCTTTCCAGCAAAACCAGGCGTCTTTAGGCGATGGAAAATGCGCAAGATGATTTTTATTTCGTTCCTTCGCTCTTTCTAAAGATGAACAGCTTGGAAAAGACGTAGTTGAGGATAATGACAATCACATTGCTCAGAAGTTTGGCGATATTCTCCTGCACACTGAGCAGGTCCACCATGACAAACATGGCCAGCACGTCAAAGCCTCCGGAAACACCGCGCATGGCAAAAAACTTCGCCATCTCCAGCAGTACGGGGCCGAACCCCCTTACCCCGGAGCCAAACACATACTTGCGGTTGGTGACATAGGCAAACAGCACCGATACCATCCAGGCGATGACGGTGGAGGCCATGTAGTGAAGCCCGGTAAGATTCAGCAGGAAAAAGCTGGCGATGTTCACAAGCGTCGTCAATGCGCCAAAAATCAGGTACAGCACCAATTCCCTGTGCCTTGTATACCTATCGCGTATCCATTGAATCATGGTTTTGGCTCCTTTACGCTTTTATAGCGCCTCATCCGCCGTTTCCGCCCGCGGCGTCAAGGTCCTGATGTTGCGGCGGTACAGTCTGATAAAAAGTGCGGTGCTGGCGGTAAAGCATACCGATTCGGCCAGCGGAAAAGCCACCCACACGCCGAAAACGCCCAGGAGCCTTGAAAGGATAAACGCCAGCGGGAGCATCATGACGATCTGCCGCAAAAAGGCTACGATAAGGCTGTATTTCCCGTAGCCAAGCGCCTGGAAACTGACGAGCATCATGATGACCAGCGCCGCCGGAATAAAGCACAGACTTATAAGCCGCAGTGCGGGCACACCTATTTGAAGCATCTGCTCCGACGCGTTGAAAAGGGCCATCAACTGCGGCGTAAAGAACTGGAATACAGACATGCCGACGGCCATAATGCCCACGGCGATGGCGCACGCGTACCCGAAGGCGCAAAGCAGCCTGTCCTTGTTCCCGGCGCCATAATTATAGCCTATGACCGGCAGCGTCCCCTGGGTCAGGCCGAATATGGGCATGAACACAAAGGACTGCAGCCGAAAATAGATGCCCAGCACGGAGACGGCCGTTTCGGAAAAACCGACCAAAATGGCGTTGAGGCCGGTGGTCATCACACTGGTGAGCGACTGCATCAAAACGGTGGGAAGGCCCACGGCATAGATGTGCCCTATGGTCTTGAATTTGATACGAAATCTTTTGAAGCTGATTTTCACATCGTGCTTTTTAAAGATAAGCACGCAGAGCGCAAAAAGCAGCGATACCGCCTGCCCGATCACCGTGGCAACGGCCGCGCCCCTCACCCCCAGGGCCGGAAAGCCCAGAAGCCCGAAAATCATAATGGGATCCAGAATGATATTGGTCACCGCGCCCGCCAGCATAAACAGCATGGGAGAGAGCATGTTGCCGGTGGCCTGGAGTATCCTTCCGATCATAATTTCAACAAACATCATGCTGCAGTAAACCGTCACCACAGACAGGTAATCGATCCCCATGGAAATGACGGCCTCGTTCTGGGAGAACAGCCGAAGAAATCCTTCGCTGAAATACAGTCCGAACGCCACGAACAGCAAGCTGGAAAGCGCGTTTAAAATCAGTCCGTGGGTGGCCGCGTCATTGGCCTGTTTCTGCATGCGCTGCCCAAGACGGCGCGAGATCAGCGAACTGACGCCCACGCCGGTGCCGGTGGCAAAGGCAATCATCAGCATCTGAATGGGAAAAGCCAGCGTGACGGCCGTCAGGGCTTCCTCTCCGAGCATGGAAACGTAGACGCTGTCCACTATATTGTACAGCGAATGGATCAGCATAGAGATGATCGACGGCACCGACATGCCCAGCAACAGCCTGAGCACGGGCATGGTGCCCATCTTATTTTCCTGTACCTGCTGCAAAGTGCGCACAACCCTTCACAAATAAACCAAACGCTACATATTGTACCATGAAAGTGCAGGCGGCGACAAGATCAGCGCGGCTCAACTTGGCTATTTGTTTTACCTGCATTCAACATCCGGGAGGTGCGCCGTTTTCAGCCTTGCGTCAAAATGCACGGTGAAACGCTCCGCAAGCGGCCCGCCGCGGCCGCAGAGACCGCAGCAGGCCGCCACAATATAAAGAGCCCGCTTTATTGAATCGTATAGCCGGCATCGGCCACCATATTTTCGCCGGTGATCAGGCTGGAGGCGTCGCTGGCAAGAAACTGAGCGCAGGCCGCCACTTCCCCGGGAACGCCGAAGCGCCGCATGGGGATGATTTTCTTCATGTCCTCCCCCGGCTTGCCCGCCCAGGCCCGCTTGCCAAGCTCGGTCATAATGATGGTGGGCGATATGGCGTTGACCCGCACCGAGTATCCGGCCCATTCCAGCGCGAAGGCTTTGGTCAGCCCGATGACGCCGGCCTTGCTGGCCGTGTAGGCCACGTGCCTGTCAAGAGCAATGATCCCCGCCTGAGACGCCAGATTGATGATGCTTCCGCAGCCCTGGGCGATCATCCTCTTTCCCACCGCCTGCGCCATCAGAAACGTACCTTTTAAATTGACATCGATGGTTTTATCCCAGTCGTCTTCCGAAAGGGCTTCCGCCGCGTCCAGCAGCGCAATGCCCGCCGAATTCAGCAGAACATCTATCCGCCCGTACGCATCCATGACCGCCTCCACAGCGCTTTCCACCTGGCGCTTTTGGGTAACGTCCATCCGCACGGCCATGGTGCGCTGCGGATGAACCTCCGCGGCAATCCTCCGGATACTGTCGTTTATGTCCAGGAAGGCTACAAAGGCGCCGGCCTCCAGGAACTGCCTCGCGGCAGCCAGCCCAAGCCCGCTGCCCGCTCCGGTGACGACGGCCACCTTGTCTTTAAGGTTAAAATCAATCCCCATTTTATGACCCCTTTCCATATGGTTTTCCGATGCGTTTGTTCTCATTATAGTGGCAATGAGCGGCTTTGAAAAGTAAAAAGAGCCCGACAAATGAGTAAGCGGGCGCGGTTTAAAGCATTGGGGGAAATTCTAGTGAGCCCGGGCGCGCAAAGCGCCCGCCGCAGCGCGTATCCAGCGCGGCGCAAAATCCTCCGGCTCGGCGGCAATACGCGCACTTTATCCACAAGACAAAAAGGAGAAAGCGCACAGGCGCTTTCTCTCAGTCTGTCAAAAAAGTCCTTTTGGGGGTTATTAGGGGGCTAAAGCCCCCTAATTTTAATTCCGTGGGCAAGGGCGACATGCGCGGCCGCAGCCCACTCCTTTCAGGGTTTTCCGGCCGCTGCAAAAACCTACCTATCCCTTTTTGCAGCAGGAAAATCCCTGGCATGCCCGTCAAAAAACAAAGTTTTTTGACGGCCTCAGAGAAAGCGCACAGACGCTTTCTCCTTTGCCCTTTATCTTGATGCGGGAACCCGGTATTGGGTCAGGCAACCGGAGCCTGCGGAGACGCCGGAGACGGTACGGCGTAACCGGCGAACGGCGACGTCTGCCCGGCGTAGCGATAGGCCAGATCGACATAAAACACGGCCGTGGCGGCGTTGATGTAGGGCACAAGCCACAGAAAACCGATGCCGCAGGTCAGCATCGCCAGCAAAATCCAGCCGATAAAGCTGAACTCAAGGCAGAACAGCCGCCCCTTGTTGCCGCGCATCATATCGGTGGAGATGTGGATGGCCTCCAAAATGCCTACATCCGGATTGTTGGCCATAATGTACGGCGCCATGGCATACCTGTAGTACGCAATAATGCCCGGCACGATAAACAAAAGGCTCCACAGGAAAATCCTCAGCGCAATTAAAAGGTGCAGGCCAAGCGCCTTGCCCCAATAGTGAAACTGCCCAAAAAGGGTCTGGAAGCCCCGCTGCTCCGTCCGCGTCACCAGATTGATATTGAATTTATAGAGTCCCTGCCATATGGCCGGTCCGATCAAAAACAGCGCCAGGCCAATGAGGCATAAAATCAGAAGCGGAATAAACAGAATCGGCCAAATGGACACATCATAGTAACCCCCTGAAGAAATGTTGCTGGATATACCACTGCTGCCGCCGCTGAAACCTCCGCCCAAAAGGCCCGCCACCAGCGTGACCGCAAGGGCAATGCCCCAATTGTTCGCCAGAGCGTGCCGCGCCGCCTTGCGCGTGTCACTTGCATACATCATCATCAATGACTCCTCTCATCACATACTTTGTTATAAGATTATATTGGCACGGATACGTCCATATGGCAATACTTTTCAGCCCATTTATACATGACGGCGCATGAAAGCAGCGCATGGCACGCTGCAGGTTGTTTTTTAACTGCTATTTATGGCCGGATATGCTATAATACGGGATAAATGGTCATTACCCTACAGAAGGAGTTGTTTATATGCCGCTAGTCACCACAAAAGAAATGTTCCACCGCGCCTACAAAGAGGGCTATGCCGTCGGCGCTTTCAACGTCAACAACATGGAGATCGTGCAGGGCATCACCGAGGCCGCAAAAAAGCTGCGCTCACCGCTGATACTGCAGGTATCCTCCGGCGCCAGAAAGTATGCCAACCATACCTACCTGATCAAGCTGGTGGAGGCCGCCGTGGAAACCACCGGCCTTCCCATGGCGCTGCATCTGGATCACGGCGCGGATTTTGATATCTGCAAAAGCTGCATCGACGGGGGGTTTACCTCTGTGATGATCGACGGTTCGCATCACGAGTTTGAGAATAATGTGGCCCTGACAAAAAAAGTGGTTCAGTACGCCCATGACCGCGGCGTGGTGGTGGAGGGCGAGCTTGGCCGCCTGGCGGGTATCGAGGATGCGGTAAGCGTATCCGAGCAGGACGCCTCCTATACCGATCCGTCCCAGGTGCAGGAGTTCGTGGAGCGCACCGGCGTGGATTCTCTGGCCATCGCCATCGGCACCAGCCACGGCGCCTATAAGTTCAAGCCCGGCCAGAAACCTCAATTGCGCTTTGATATCCTGGAGCAAATTGAAAAACTGCTGCCCGGCTTCCCCATCGTGCTTCACGGCGCCTCCTCGGTGGTGCCGGAGTTTGTGGCGCAGATCAACGCCTACGGCGGGCAGCTGGACGACGCCATCGGCATCCCCGAGGATATGCTGCGCCAGTCGGCCAAGATGGCCGTCTGCAAGATCAACATAGATTCCGACCTGCGCCTTGCTATGACCGCCGCTCTGCGCAAGCACCTCGCCGAAAACCCCGGGGACTTTGACCCGCGCCAGTACCTGACGCCGGCCAGAGACGCCATCCGCTCGATGGTGGCCCACAAGATCAAAAACGTGCTGGGCAGCAAGGATAAAATCTGAGGAGACAATTGCTGCAACCGCAAATAAAATAACTAAGGACTCCGCCCTTAAACCCGCTTAGCACCTTTCTTGAAAGAAAGGTGCTAAGAACTCCAAAGAACTTTTGCTTCGCTTTGCGGCAGTGGAACGCTGTTTATAGGTTTAAACGGCGTTCTTTTCCTTAAAATAACACAGATGCTTTTAAAAGCCCGGGCCGAACGAAAGAGCGCAAGCTCTTTCCAGCACATAAAAACGGCTGCAAAAGCAGCCGTTTTTATGTGCCTTTATCTGTTTTGCAGGTGTTCCACCGTGTCCTCCAGATGCATGCCGTGGGAGGCCTTGACAAGCACGTTATCCCCGTCGCGCAGGTATTCAAAGATGTGATCGATCAGCGCCTGCTGCGTGGAGAAGTAACGGGCGTCTCTCCCCTGCTGCTGCGCGCCCTGCACCATGTACTGGGCCAATTGCCCCACGAAGATCATTTCGTCGATGCCCGCGGAGGCGGCATATTTACCGATCTGCCGGTGATAGTCGGCGGCGTTCTCCCCCAACTCGAACATATCGCCCAGAATGCAGACCTTGCGGCCCTGGGCCTGCTTCAGCACGTCGATGGCGGCGCGCATGGAGTTGGGATTGGCATTGTACACGTCGTTTAAAATGGTCAGCCCGCCGGCCTGGACGATGTTCATCCGGCCGCCCACCGGCTCGTAGCTGTCCAGCCCCTCTTGAATGGTCCGCACGTCCATGTCCATGATGCGCCCGCAGGCGAAGGCAGCCAGCGCGTTCATGACCATGTGCGTGCCGGGCCGGTTCACGCGCATGAGCGCCTCCCGCCCCTCATAATGTACCGTAAACCCCGTGCCCAAAAGGCCCTTTGGCACAAGGTCCGTGGCGCGGATGTCGTTTTCCGGGCCAAGCCCTACGCAGATCACGTCGTCACGGGCATCCTTCAGGGTTAAAAGCAGCGAGTCGTCGCCGTTTATGATCACGCGGCCTCCCGGCCGCATGAACGGAAGCATTTCGGCCTTGGCCTTCAAAATACCCTCGCGGGAGCCCAGATGCTCGATATGCGAATCGCCTATATTGGTAAAGAGGCAGATATCCGGACGGACGATTTTGGCCACGGCGGCAATCTCGCCGAAGTGGTTGGTGCCCATCTCGATGACGGCCATCTCATGCTCCTGCTCCAGGCGGAGGACGGTCATGGGCACGCCCACCTGGTTGTTCAGGTTGCCTATGGATTTGAGCACATTGAACTTCTGCGACAGCACGGCGGCCACAAACTCCTTGGTGGTGGTTTTGCCGACGCTGCCGGTGATGCCCACGGTCTTAACGGCAAACAGGTCCTTGTAGAAGGCGGCCTGGGCCTGGAAGGCGGCCAGGGTGTCTTCCACCAGAACACAGGGCGCGCCCGCCTCCAGCGCCTTCTCGCTGAGACAGGCCGTCGCGCCGGATTCCAGGGCGGAGGCAATAAAGTCATGCCCGTCGAAGCGCTCGCCGCGGATGGGAATGAACAGATCCCCCGAAGCTGCACGGCGGCTGTCGGTGCAGACGCCGGTAATGATGATTCCCGCCGGGTCGGCCTCGCCTTTATATGTGCCGCCCGTTGCGGCGATGACATCCTGCAAACTGAAAGGTTTCATTGTCTCACCTGTACTTTTCAAGGGACAATTCAATGATCTTCTGACACAGCTGCCCGTAAGACAGCCCTACCTGCGCGGCCTCCTGCGGCAGAAGGCTGGTGGGCGTCATGCCCGGAAGGGTATTGGCTTCCAGGCAGTAGGGCTTGCCCGTGCCCTCCTCCAAGATGAAATCCACGCGGCCATAGACATCAAGCTGCAGCACCTTGAAAACCTTCATGGCCGCGTCCTGGAGCATTTTTGAAGCCGTTTCCTCCAGCTGCGCCGGGCAGACCTCCTTCGTCCAGCCGGGCTGGTACTTGTTGGCGTAATCATAAAAGCCGCTCTTGGGAATGATTTCGATGACCGGCAGCACCTGGTTGCCCAAAATGCCCACGGAAAACTCGCGGCCCCTGACGTACTTCTCCACGAGAATTTCGTCCTCGTACTGGAATGCCTTTCGGATGGCGCCGGACAGCTCACCGGCGCTCTGGGCAATAAACACGCCGATAGAAGAGCCGCCGTGCACCGGCTTGACGATCACGGGAAGGCCAAGGCTTTCGGCCACGGAGATATCCTCCCCCTTTTTCAGCAGCAGGCCCGCGGCGGTGACGATGTCGTTTTGCAGGAACAGTTCCTTGGTGATCCACTTGTTCATGGCCAGGGCGCTTCCCAGGTAGCCGGTGCCCGTATAGGGAATTTCCATCACGTCAAACATAGCCTGGAGGCGGCCGTTCTCACCGTTTTCGCCGTGCAGCCCCATGTACACGATATCCGCCGCGCGGCAGATTTCCAGCACATGCTTGCCGATCTCCCCCATGGCGCCTTCCCCGCGCATGGCACGCACCGCCGCAAGGTCCGGCGCCTGCTGCGCCACCATCACCGTCTTGATTTCATCGGTTTGGGTAAACAGTGCGGCGATGCCCTGCGGGATATCGTCCATCCCCAGAAAAACGTCCAGCAAAATGGCGTTATGCCCCTCCCCGCGCAGCGCCGCGCACACTTTGGTGCCTGAGGACAGCGATACGTCGCGTTCGGTGCTGATTCCGCCTGCCAGTACTACGATATTCATGTCAAAACTCCCATCTGTAAACTTGCCTTAAAACAATCCTTATGATTATACCACGCCGCGGCGCGGCTTTAAAGACATACTTATATCTATCGCCCATGAAACGGGGCTATGCCAGAGCATCTTTCCCCGCTTCATGCTATAATGTTTTTAATTCCCAAGAAAAGGAGCGTCCCTATGCGGCAGGAGAATACCAAAGCATTCGGTTTTTCGGGGTTTGTGCTGAAATTAATTGGCGTCATACTGATGCTGCTGGACCATCTGTACGCCTTTCTGCCGGACATGCCCCTTTGGCTCAATTACGTGGGCAGGGCCTCGGCGCCCATCTTCATGTACTTATCGGTGGAAGCGTTTTTTCATACCTCCAGCAGAAAGAACTATTTGATCCGCCTGTACATAGCCGCCGCCGTCATGCTGGGCATCGATTTACTGCTTGACATCACCAACAATATTTTCCTGACCCTGGCGGTAGGCGTCTCCATGATGAGCTGCTTTGAAGCGTACAAAAAGGACAGGGCCAGGTACTATCCGCTGATCGGCGGGATCATATTCGGCATGCTGATGCTTTTAACCGAAGGGAGCTACTACATGCTGGCGGTGGTGCTGGCGTTCTATCTTTTCCGGAATCATAAAGTCTGGATGTCGGCGGCCTACGCCGCCCTTTATGTGGGCATGCCGCTGTACGATGCGCTGGCAAATACCGGCGCCACATTGTATGAAACGCTGTTTCTATACAATTACCAGTGGATGAGCCTGCTGGCGCTGCCGCTGATTCTCCTGTACAACGGCAAGCCGGGACCGAAAACCCCGGCGGCCAAATGGATGTTCTACGTCATCTATCCGGCCCATCTGATCGCCTTTGTGCTGCTTGGAAGGGTGCTGATGTGACGATCCGGCGCACCAGCCGTTTTGCCGCAGGAATACGCGAGAAAAAACCCCGTAAAAGGGAGTTAGTCATAGGATTTACGAAAACATATAAATTTTTGACCGACTCTTTTCAAGCGGAGGAAACAAAGCGACGACTATGCAAGAGTAGAAATGCTCTGGCATGGTCGTTTTCTTTTCGTTTGAAATTGAATGAGTTTTTTATAATCATCCTGTATTTGGATGAGAATAATCTGTGCTTAATGGCATGTTCGGAAATTAGTTTAGAAAAAGTACAGATTGACTTAGGGTTAATTATTTTGTATACTAAAAGTGACCCAAAATTAGGGCTAATTTGACCTAAAAATAGTTCGTTATAGGAGGACTATTAATGAGGAAAATTAATGATAGTGATAGGATTTTTTTGAGTACATATCTTCTACACAAAGATAACAGAATACGCCTGCCAAGAGCCATTGAAAATAACCTGCCAGTGGTTCCGGGTAAAACGCATTTTGATATTTATTTTGATGTGAAAAGTCGTGAATTAATTCTGAAGATATCTGAAAAGAGGTGAAGGCTAATATATGAATGTGAGTATAACTGAACAAAATACAAGAATAACCTCTTTAGCTGATATTATTCAAAAAGCTAGAAATGCATTAATTGAAGATAATTTATCTATAAGATTTTCTTCAGATGAAACAAGGCGAATTATTATGATTTGTTTGCTCTGTATGCTTACTGATCAAAAGCATAATAACAATCCCCCTTGCGTGTTATCAGATTTTCTTAATAAATCAAATTTAGTTTGCCTAAGCAAGGATTGGATTAACGAGCACTTAGATAGTTCTTCAATCAATGTTGAGGAAACAATCAGAATTTTGCTAAGTCTTAATAAATTACCTGATTGGCGCAAGCTTTTAAACTATGCATATGAGGCACTAGAGTATGATACCGATGAGTATTTTTCGATAGATGTTAAAAGAGGGGTTAGGAACCAAAATTCCAAAAAGAAAAAGCAAGGAATTTACTACACGCCAGAAGACGTAATTGATTTCATGGTATCTCAATGTATGGATGCATTATTTGCCAATAATAAATTGGTTGAGCCATCTTTTATTGATTGTAGTTGTGGAACGGGCGTTTTCTTATTAAAAGTATTCCTTCGTTTGGAAAACTTGTTCAATGCAGAACATGACTTAAAGAGATCATTACAGCTGATGAGAAAATGTATTTGGGGAGTAGATATAAGTCCAAATGCAATAGATAGTTGTAAGATGGTTTTTGCGACATATTATCTAGATAATTATCTTACAGCTATAGATAAATTAGATGAAATTTGGAGTATCCTATGCGATTGTTTTTTTGTGGGCGACTCAACAAATCTCGATGAAGTTATTAGACGCAATGAGAAGTTACCCAACACTTATGATTGCATTATCGGTAATCCTCCATATGTGACACTAGGAAAATCATCAAATTTATTTATTACATATGTTGATAATATGATTAAATACTCATCACAGATGAGTTGCTCTGCTCTTGTTTTGCCATTATCTATTTGTTACTCGCAAGGCCAGGGGTTTATTGATCTAAGAAAAAAAATACAGACTGACTGTGCATGTTGGGAGTTCTATAATTTTGATAGAAGTCCGGATTCATTATTCGGAGATCAAGTAAAAACTCGTAACACAATTTTGATCAGAAAGGCAGTGAACAACGATAATGCGATATATACCACAAGATTGCAAAGGTGGACATCTACCAATAGAAAAGAGCTATTCGAAAATATAGAATTATGCGATATAACTGATATTAGCATTGAGAAAAGGGTACCTAAGCTTTCTTCTTATAGTGAGAAAACTGCATTCTTACAAATAAGCAATGGTAGAACTTGCATAACAGATCTAGTTTCACGTACAAGTGAGGAGGATATCCTTCTCGTTTTGAATGGAACAGCATATAATTGGATTTGTGCTTATGATCATTTTCCTCCCTCGCGTGATGAAAACGGAAATTTATATGTGTCAAGTACATGTACCTCATTTGCTTTTAAAGAAAAAGATGAACGAGATTTTAGCATTGCTCTATTAAGTAATCGAATTGCATATTGGTATTGGACAGTTATTGGAGATGGGTTCCATCTTAATGCGTCTTTCCTTTCCGATTATCATATTGGTAAAGATGATTTTTCAGAAGCTCAGTATAGAGAATTATGCACCCTCGGCAGAGAGTATTGTGCCAAGATAAAGATGAATCCTACTTACTCATATAATGCTGGAAAGGAAATAGTCAATTATTCTCATTGGAATGTAATGGATATCGTCGAAAGAATCGAAGAAATAATAATAAATGCACTGAAATTACCAGAAAATTTTCATACTAATATTGGAAATTGGTACATTAATCAAGTGCAGTGCAACAGAAAAAATGGAAGAGGTAGATATGACAATGTCAAGTGTTATTACGTCTGATATAAAAGAGGCATCAAAACTTACAAGTGAAGAATGGAAAGAGTGGACTAAAACTGTTTGGAGTATTGCAAACGTAAGAGATGATATTCACCCAGCAGTGTTTCCACCAGAAATACCTTATCGATTGATAAGGATGTTTTCCTTCGTTGGCGAAGCAGTTTTAGATCCCTTTTCAGGAATGGCGACAACTGGAAAAGTATCGCTTCAAACAAAACGTTCGTATATAGGGTTTGAAACAAACAAAGAATATTATACTGAATCATTAAAGAGATTATATGAAACAGCAGAAAAAGAGAAAATACAAGATCCAAAATTTGTGATTTACAATTCAAGTTCTTGTGATATGTCATTGGTTCAAGACAATAGTGTGGGAATTGTAGTCACATCGCCTCCATATTGGAATAAAGCAGATTATGGTGATTACAACGATAATATTGGAGGATATGAATTCTACGATGATTTTTTAATGGATTTAAAAAAGGTATTTCAAGAGTGCTATCGTATACTTATCCCGGGAAGAAAACTTTGTGTTGTAACTGCAAATGTAAACCAGAATACGAAAGAGTATGGGTTGATTACTATTCCATTAGCTACTGATATGACTAAAATTATGCAGGACTGTGGTTTCGCACTAATAAATCAAATTATATGGAATAAAGATGGAACTGGCGGTCGGTGGGGTTCTGCTAATTCACAAAGGCCAATATTTGGGAGTTATCCATATCCGCCAAACTTTTTGTTCAAAAATGTGAATGAATATATTATCATTGTTCAAAAACCAGATCCAAAAAAGAAAAACTCGAAAGCTCCTTCTTACAAAAGTTTATTTCGAGGTAAACCTATCTAATGAAAAGAACTGTAGGCACTTTGTTCGCCTACAGTTCTTTTTTGGGAATTATGTAATTGGGCAATTATCCCAGAGGGATAACATGGTGTTTTCATCAATAACCTCATATGGAAGTGAGCGACCAGTAGGAAGACTCCTTAAACGTGAGTTTATTGTAGAATATCCATCATCACCCTCCATAATTATCATATAGACAAACAAATTATTATTTACTCGTTTCAAAATAAGAATTGGTCGAGTATCAGGATTTTCTGGGTAATTTGTATCAAGAATAGCGGCACCAGCGAGTTCAATTTTTACATTCCTGTTGCGTTTACTAAACACCACTTGTCGCTGTTCAATTTCTCCTACTTCACCATTAGAGAACATTTCTTGAACTAAGATTCCATCACCAGGACTTAAGCAGAAAAAATTTTCCAGAAGATCAACGGTGAAATGTACCTGCTTAGATCGATCTCCAGCGCGTGGCACAAGCCTAATAAGGTAATTATTCTGATATTTGTCAACTGCAGAAGGAGCAAGCCGTTGTACCTGTTTAGTTTCTGGTTGCACGGTAGAGTCCTTTTTTTCTTTAGATACTTTTACTTTTCGATATTCTACTGGAAGCGATGGTGCCGGAAAAACTTCGGTTCCAAAAAGCTTGTTTTTTGGAATATCAACCCTTGCTTGCTTTGCAGCTTCAGCAAGATATTTTCGCTGTTGAATTTCCCTAACTACATAATTGCTTCTTAAAAGCTGATCAAGAAAAGCGTTGTCAACTTCGTGAGTGCAAACCGAAGATAAGTCTGTATATGTAGAATATATAGATTCAAGTTCAGAATTTATACTGCTTGCCCTATCACCTGTAACAGAGTTCGTTATACAAAGTTCGTAATTACTGAAAAGGCCACCTGCAGTGAGATTGTTAGAACCTATTGCGTACCAAGATTCGTTTTTACCTTTTAACCAATAACATTTGATGTGAAATGTTTGGGCAGCACTTTCAGAGTGAAAAATAAAAAGCTCATCAGAAAGTTTAGATAACTGTAGTAACGCATCATATGTCGTATTCTGCTGGTCAATTCCGACTACTATCCGAACTTCACCACCATTCCTGCGAAATTTATCAATATAAGGAGTAAGCCTGTAAACTCCACTTAACTTGGCATAGGCAACCATAATTGTAAGCTGACTATACTTGTTGCTTTGCATGCACTCAATTAACTGTATTCCTAATTGCTTATCATACGGCTGGTGAACTATCACTCGTATACCCCCTATTATTATGTTATAATATGGAATTATATCACTATAAGTTGGCATTGTATAGGTAATAACATTCATTGATTTTTCTGGCTTAAAACTTAAATACAGATACAAGAAAAAACTTTAGTGAAATTGTTTGTTTCTATTACTTTTCTGATTTCGACAATTAAATTATCGTTTTATATTATTATGAAATGTCAGACTAACTCATCTAAAATGCTTGTTTCTAATTTAGTAAGTTATCCTGAAAAGGAAACCCTCGGTAAACAACTGGAAAGAGGAAAAAGATATTCTGATTTTATAATTTTCTTTTTATTAATCATATAAAAATAGTGATAGTATTGGATGCTAAACAATAATGAGAATGACATCGCTATCTGAGGTGGATACATCTTTTATCAAGGAAAATCTCAAAAAAGTCCAAGTAGACCTCGGCTGTTATATCCACACTGTTCAATGTAATAAGGTTTATTGAAATGTTTTCTTTTCTACTTCCTTGGCCTTCTTCCGAGCATAGCTTGCTCGCCTGTTTTTGCGATTGCGCTCGGCTTGGCAATCCCAACTATTGCAATATAGCTGACGGCTTGAATGCCGCACAAAATATTTGCCACAGGCAAGGCATGAGAGTATCGATCCTTGTGATTCAAAATAGTTTAAATCTTCATCTACCGGTGGTGCAACGTCTGCTACCATTCTGGAAAAGGTGTACCAGCAAATATCAAACACCGATTGAATAT
>JBMNQS010000032.1:0-23141 GCA_050944255.1 Christensenellales bacterium
TTGAATCGTGATTTTTAAGCAAAAGCGAAAATTTGCGCCGACGTGGCGCGGGTGTCCATAAGGACAAACTCAACAGCCTACATAAAATTAGGTTTCGGGTGTGAGCAAGCGAACGTTACACTTGATTTAGAACGCACGCCGCCTTTCCGAACAAGAGGGCGGCGTTCTGATTCACTTATATATTAAGAAGATTACTAAATTCTTTTCGCCGAAACCAATAGCATCATCGGGCGACGGAGTTCATCCTTCATATCCGGAACCGTGTCCAACAGGTGTTCTGCAGGTTTGGGTTCCACGATTGCTGTAATGGCAAAGCCCGCCTGTAATAGAGTGTTCAAATAGGTGGTTAATGTTTTATGATACTTTGTAACGCGTTCGCCAAGAAAAAGGGTGTCTCGCTTTCCCTCGTAAAAATATCGGTCGACAGGCCAGTGACTACGGTTGCCCTCACCGTCATAATGCCATTGCTGTGTGCCGTGGGCTGTAAAAACAGGATGTTCCACAGAAAAGATAAAATCGCCGTTGGAGGTGATGCAGTGGCCGATACGCCCGCAGATGTCCTGAAAATTGGGCGTATAGTGAAGTGCAAGCGAGCTGATAACCACATCAAACGCATCCGGTGGAAAATCTATATCCTCCATCGCCAACCGCTGATACTCCACATTTGGAAAGGTTGTTTTTTCGCTTGCCACAGCCAGCATTTTTTCCGATATATCTATTCCCAGTACGGAGGACGCCCCCTGCTCGGCGGCGTAAATGCAATGCCAGCCAAAGCCACAGCCAATATCCAGTACCCGTTTCCCCTTGAAGCCGGGCAACAGTTTTTTTAGTTCGCGCCATTCACCAGCCGCATTCAATCCCTCAGCCGAGCGGGGAAAGCGGCTGTATGCCTCAAAAAATTTATCGTCGTCGTATTTGTTTTCTCTCAATTTTAATGCCACCCTCTATATTCCGACAGCTAACCATTTACTTGATTGTACCACGCTTAACGTATAAAAGAAACAGGCAGTGCAAAGGATAACGGCTATGCTGAAAAAGTGATTTTGTTTAGCCTGAGCTGTTGAAACAAAGCATATTCATCGCCTAAATCCTGTATACTTCTTTTTGAGATGTTTACATCATCCCACAAGGCAATTTCTATTTCTAATCCTTTGCCTTTTTTCCTGGCTTTCCACATGCCCGCTATTTCACCCTGCCATAACACGGCACCAGGATTTGAAACGGTCTGCCAAATTTTTGTCTGTCTTGCCTTGTTGTCCAGGATAACATCACGATCCTGCAAACCTAAATAAGGGTCATGCCTTGCCAGCAGGTGTGCTTTTCTCTCCGATTGCGGCGGGGATAAAAGCAGGCTTTTGTCATCTGACAGTATATAGTGTTCTTTCCCGGACAGGTTGACAGGCTCGATTTCATCTATAATGGTTTGCCATATTCGTTCGGCCTGCGCAGGGGAACATCCAAGCCAATCCGCGAATCCGCCTATGGATGCAGGGCCGAAACAATGCAGATATTTTCGCGCCAGTTTTTGCTCGGGGACACCTTTAATTTCAAGTGAATGACCCATCCAGCGTTTGTATGAAGTAAATGTTGGGCTGATACCCTCTCTTTTTCCAAAAACGACCAAGCCCATAAAAGCACAAGGCCGAAGTAAAAAAGAAACGACTGCGCCGCCGACAGTCTGTTTCTCCGGGTTTCCGTACATAGAGGGCTTGTTCCACAAATCCCTTTTATCATTTGGAAGAAGCGACGACACCCATTCGGCCAAGGTTTGGTCCAACGCGGTTTTGCTTTTTAACACTTCGCCGTCCAGTTTCGGCATGACTTGTTTGAGTAACAGCAGTAATTCTTCAAAGGGCATTTGTAAAAAATCAAGTGCCAGTCGTATACCCCGGGTATATATCCAAGGCTCGTCTTGCTTGGAAACAAGTGCCGACAAAAACACATCGCTTTCCCGCGCGGGAAAGATCACGGGCGCACCGCGAAAACTCCATGCCTGCAACAGCGTTTTTTCGACTTCGAGCATCTGCTTCATATCGTCCAGTTTGAAATCAAGGATACGGTTATGTAATGCGCTTTCCCATGCACCGGGCGGCGAGTTTTGAAAACCACAAGCACCGGCAATGGCCTCCGCATCGGCCTTCCGATACCATGTATCCAAATGGTGCGTATGAAGCCGAAATTGCCGAATTTGCTCTTTAGAGATATTATCCATGTATACCTCTTAATCCACATTATTTTATTTAACGTCCCTAATGCTGCCTGATTGCTAATGCTGCCATCATAGTATAGTAAATATATCAAACAGGCGGATATTACATCAGTATAGCTGCAAAGTGGACCGGCAGACCGGAATTTGTTGACTATCGCGAAGTCAGTCGTTTATCGCCTCAATGCCCAGACGTTTGAGTTTGTCGAGATGATCCCGCATTTTCCGGAGCGTCTCCGGGGCGTGTCCTTCCCATTGCAAGACTTCATCCACTACACGCAAGGGATGCCGGGTGCGATAGGATCTGGTCGGGTTCCCCGGAAACTTTTTATCCGTCAAATTGGGGTCGTTCTCGAAGGCTCCGGTGGGCTCCACACGATAGATACGGCCGGGCTCGTCGCCCACCGCAAGTTCTGCGCCCCACACGGCTGCATCCAGGGTCGCAGTCAGGTAGACGTAGTTGGCCTTCTTTCGCTCACCATAGTTAGAACCATAGCCGGGCTCCAGCAAGTCGCCTGGCTTCAGGTCGGCTTTTGTACCGTGGTAGAAAGGCCCGGTATCCAAGGCTGCGCCGCCCTGCGATGGAGCAGTCAGCTCCGCCACTTCCTCTTTTTTTATTTCAATCAACTCTCTTTTTTTATTCACGCTGAGTCCTCCGTATAATTCCCGTTTATCCTACCAATTATTGTAGCGTATAGGAAAGCAAAAAGAAACATATCTGTTTAGAGAAGAACATCGATTGTGTTGTGTGTTTGAAAAGATGCCGCCTGGTGCGGACAAATGGGACCCCTGCAAAGTCGCAAGACTTTGTGGGGAAAAGGAAGAGCAACGGAGGGGTAAGAAAAATCCCCAATCGCGAAGCGATTGGAGATTATGAATGGAGCGAAGTTTGATCCGACGTGGTGCGAGGGACAAAGTTTAATACAAAATGGCGTTATTTTATCGACGCATAATTTAAGGCTTTGGGCGGGGTATGTTTAGCTTTTATCAGTTTCATTCGTCATTCGTTTGTATTCGAGTATATCACCCGGCTGACAATCTAAAACATCACATATGGCGTCAAGCGTAGAAAAACGGATTGCGCTGATTTTGCCTGTCTTGATATTTGACAAGTTTACGTTAGCGATTCCGACTTTTCTCGCAAGCTCATTAAGTGATATTTTCCTGTCAGCCATTACTCTATCAAGCCGCAGAACAATAGCCACATTCATCACCTCACAATGTCGTATCGCTTTCGTTTTGGAGCATACGTCCATAATCGAAGATCATACAAAGCACCCAGACTACACCGGCTGCAATGAAAGGAACAAAGCCCGAAACCACACCCATAAAAAGCAGGGCGATGGATAGTTTTCTTAATGACCTTATCACATCATCACGAAATGGCGAGCCGTTTTCTCGCAACAGCTTAAAGACAACCTTGGCAAAACCAAGCCCGATGATTGTAAAAATGGTAAGCAACAGACCGCTCAAATTAGCTGCTGAAACAGAGCGTACACCCAAAAAATCAAAACCCGACTCCCAGGCCATTGGTAGATAGACTTTAATTTCTCCCCATTTGAATAACAACGGATATTCTGCTTCAACTCCGGCAATCTTCAAAACTTCGGTATTCAAATCTAAAAACGACCAAAGCAAAGAGAACGCTTGTAATGCGCCGACGACAATGAGCATTATGAACGCAATTTTCAACAAGATATGGATAATCCTGCTGAACCTCATGATTTTATCTGCTTGTTTGTCCATTGAAAAACACACCTTTCAATTCATTGTTTTACTCTAAAATATAGTATGGCGTGCAATATAACGATTGTCAAGTATTTTTTAACGATATTCGTTATATAAATAATTTTTAACATGAGTTGTTTTAAACAGCTTTCTCGGTTCTCGGAGATTGCGGCGTACCATTTGAGCGGGAGGATAAAGGCGGAGAAACAAAAAAGGCCAGCCGGGGCAATTTCCCGGCTGACAACTTATAATTTCAGACAGTATAAATCTCCGCTCCAATTAAAAACTTTCAAGCGGTAGTTGCATGGCTTCACATTATGCTCAATAACAAGTAATTCAGACAACCCATTAAATTAAAATTTATTCTTTTGAATCGCCCTTATTGCTTACACAACCAGCAATCACTAAAATTAAACCAATTACACCAATAATCCATGAGAAATAGTATAAGTAATCAGGAGTAGATAGTTCCAATAAAATTCCAAATAATATTATTGCAATGCCCAATCCAATTTTTTTCATGCGGATTTCCCCTTTAACTTTTTGATTGATTATGTATTATATAATTGCGTCTCATATAATAACTGCAACAATCCATTATATCAGAATGTGGCTATCAAGCCACATAATAAGCCCATTTTCACAGTATTCCATAAATCTATATAAAAAACAAGCCTCTATCCACTCAGCGCCAGTCGAGGAGGCAAATCCCATCGCTTAAATGCCAAGATAGAGGGAGGCATTTATAGTGAGTATAGTATTCTGCGAAAAATTTATCTTCCTAAAAATACTCCTAAATGTAAGAGGGGGTGCAAAATTTTTGCCTTGCAGGCTTAAATGTAGAGATTATGCCCGTTTAAGGCTGGCCGCGCTATGTTGCGTGGTTTCAATGTAAAAGGCATCAAGGCCGCAAAGCCCCGTGTTTACAGGCTTTCCGGGCATAGGCATAATGAAAGCCACCCGTGATAGGTGGCTTTCATTGTATCAAAAGATGTCCTTTTTTTTGGTGCGAGGGACGGGAATCGAACCCGTACGGTCTCCCACACGCCCCTTAAACGTGCGCGTCTGCCTGTTCCGCCACCCTCGCATGTGTCTCACAAACAAATGGTATTGTAGCGGTTCTTTCCGAAAAAGTCAAGGTAATTTGGCAAGTTCGTACGCTTTTGAAAAAATTCTGTCTAATGGGCGCGCCGCCTTTTGACGCGGAGCGTCCGGTGCATTATTATAGTAGCAGGCTCAAAACCCATTTATACGCTCAAACACGCTGAAAGGAAGATTTTTTTGGCCCGTCCAAGACGTGCGTACAGAGCCGCTTACGAGCGGGAAACCTCGATCAATATCGGCCGCAGGCGCATAAAGCCCCGGTTTATTCTCCTTGCGGCTTTGATCCTTGTCGGCCTGGGTCTGGGGGCGTACTTTCTGACCCGGCCCAAAGAGCATGCCGTGGACTACGGCGTCGTCACCGACCGCACGAGCATGGACTGCGTCATTGTGCGCGACGAGGTGATCGTTACCAGTTTATCCAGCGGAAAAATCAATTACCTTGCGGCCGAGGGAGAGCGCATCACCGGCGGCACGGCGGTGGTGTCCACCTACGGGCAGGGCTACAGCCAAAAGACGCTGGACGAGCTGGCCAAAGTGCGGGAGGAAATCTATGCCTACCAGCGCAAGGGCGTGATCAAGGACATCATCGACGAGGACCTGGCGGCGCTGGATGAAGAAATTGAAGAAATCACCGGGCGGATCGCCGCCATGCGGCTCACCGGCGATTACGGGGATATTGAAACGCTTGAAGCCGAACTGGAAACCGCCATGCGTGACCGGACGGATTACTTGAAGCGCATCACGCCGGGGGACGCCACGCTCCAGGAGCTCTACGACCGTGAAACCGAATTGCTGGAGACGGCGGCGGCGTTTACCAAACAGGTGGAGGCGCCCTCGGCAGGGGTGATCAGCTACTGTTTCGACGGCAGGGAACAGGTTTTTTCCACGGCGAACCTGGACCACATCACCGCCAGCATGGTCAAGGACGCGAAAAAGCTCTCCGAGAGCCAGCGGACCGTGCAGGCCGTTATCGACAGGCCGGTGTTCCGCATCGTCAACGCCCACCACTGGTACGTGCTGATCGTCACGCCGGTGGGCGATCAATCCTTCGTGCAGGGACAAAGCTATGAACTGGCCTTCGCCGGCATAGAGTCCGCCACATTTACCGGGCAGGTGGTGGCGCAGAAATCCGGCGGGTCCGGTACGTTGCAGGTGCTGCAGATGCAGCAGGAAATAGGGCCCCTGCTGTCGGTGCGGGCCGTGGGGGTGGCCGTGGAAAAACAGTTCGAGGGTCTTATCGTGCCGTCCTCGGCCATAAAGACCCGCAGGGGGCAGGATGTCGTGCAGGTCAAAACCGTGGACGGCGGCAAAAAATCCATACCAGTTAAAGTGATGGTGGACGACGGCGAAAAGGCCGCCGTGGAGCCGCTTGAACCCGGCGCCCTGAATCAGGGGCAGACGGTGTTCTCGCGCTGAAATGAAAATTTTTTTGCGTCCGCACCGCCAAAAATCGATAGAAAAAATACTTATCCGAGGCGAAAAGACATGAGCGATTATCCCTGGCTTGAAAAAAATATCCGGCAGGTCAAAGACAAAATAGCAAGGGCGGCGGAGGCTTCCGGTAAAAATCCTGCAAATATTGCGCTTATCGCGGTGACAAAAACCGTGCCAAGTGATATAATACTGGAGAGTATTCGCTTGGGCATCACCGACATAGGCGAAAACCGGGCCCAGGAATGGATGCGCAAACAAGAGGCGATTGCCGGTCGGTGCCGCGTGCATTTTATTGGACAATTGCAGCGCAATAAGGTAAAATATGTGGTGACTGCGGTGGACTGTGTGCATTCGGTGGACAGGCCGCCGCTGCTCGACGAACTCGAGAGACAGTGCGCCATGGCGGGCCGGAAGCTGGATATTCTCCTTCAGGTATGCCTGGAGGACGAGCCCGGCAAGGGCGGCGTTATGCCCGATGATTTAAGCGCGCTGGCACGGGCCGCACTGGATAAGCGGCACCTGCGGCTCAAGGGACTGATGTGCGTTCCGCCGCCGGCAGACGATCCCCTGGATGCCGCGGGATACTTTGCGCGGCTCAGGCAAATGAAACAGGAGCTTGAAGAAAAGTTTGGCGCCGAGTTCCCCATGCTGTCCATGGGCATGAGCCATGACTACGAAGTGGCCATCGCACAGGGCGCAACCCATGTTCGCGTCGGCACGGCCATCTACGGCCGCCGCCACGCCTGAAAAGAACAACTAAAGGAGTAAGAAAATGGCAAAGGGTGGCTTTGTAAATAAAATGCTGGACCTGATCGGTCTGGTGGATGTGGACGATCCGGACAACTACGACTACGACGACGACCTGTACGAGGACGAGGTATCCCCGCAGCAGTATGAACAATATGAAGAGGATCTCTACGAAGAGCCTCCCGCCAGGCAGGCGCCGCCGCCGCGCGAGAAGCCCAGAAAAGAGAGATCAAAGGTGATCGATATGAACAACAGAAACCAAGCCTCCGCGCAACAGCCGCACCCCAGGGCGTCCATGAAAATGCTGGTGTACCGCCCCATGAGCTATGACGATACCCAGAGCATCATCGACGAATTGGCCGCGCACCGCCCCGTGATCGTCAACCTGGAAGAGCTGGACCTGGATATCGCCCAGAGAATGCTCGACTTCATGAGCGGCGCCGTGTACGCCATCAGCGGCAGCATCTTTAAAGTAGCCAACGGTATCTTCGTCGTGGCGCCCTCCACCGTCGCCATCGGCGGCAATGTGCCCGACGAAATGCAGCAAAACGGCTTCTACAGTCCCGGCGGCGCCCGGTAAAGGTTCATTATGAGCGTTTGGCAAGCGGTCTTTGAGGGCGTTCGTATTTTCCTCAGCGTGGTGCTGTGGGTCATCATCATCAATGCGATCCTCTCGTGGTTCCTGCCGCTAAATAATAAACTGCGGCTCCTGCTGGACAGGATCACCTCCCCGGTCATAGGGCCGTTTCGGATACTGTCGCAAAAATTGATCAAGGGGCGTATCCCGCTTGATCTCTCGCCCCTGTTCGCGATCCTCGCCATCAGGCTTCTGGATTATCTGCTGGCCTACGTGATACACTTAGTATAACTGGACGGCAGGAATGCCTTTATATCTTATCTGTGCCAATGACTCGTTATAAAAGGAGAGAGAGTATATGCCATTTGATCCTTCCACCATCATTGATAAACAGTTTATCACCTCCTTCCGTGGCTACAACACCACCGAAGTCGATGAGTTTTTGGAGGAGCTGTTGCAGGAATTCATTGCTCTGGACGACGAGTTGCAGCGCGCGCGCCAGGAAATCGCCGCACTGCAGGAGCAGAATGCCATGTTCCAGGTGATGGAGGAGACCATGAAAACATCCCTGTCTTCCACGCAGCAGACAGCGGATAAGGTGCTGGAAAACGCGCACCGCGAGGCGGAATTGATCATCCGCCGCGCGCAGCTTCAGGCCGATAAGGAAGTTTCGCTGGCGCTCCGCGAGTCCGAGCGGCAACTGGCCGCCAACAAGCGTGAGGCCGAAGGCGTCATCGCCAGAGCCCAGAAGGAAGCCGAGATCGCCGTGGCGCAGGCCGAGCAGGCCAAGACCCGCATCGCCGAGTACGGCGCCAGGGTCCGCATCGCGCTGGAAGCGCAAATGGCCATCTTGTCCGGGGATAAGCTGTTCCAGGTATCGCCCTACGCGCTGCCCAGCGGCATGCCCCAGCAGGAAACGGCCGCAGCGCAGCCTCAGGAGCCGCCGTCCGCCGCGCAGATGCGCACCAGCGTGCTGGCAGGCGACGAGCGCGACCTGCTGATGGAGGAAGAGGAGGACTTCCTTTTAGAGTAGGGTGCAAACGGAAGGATTGCAAAGCCCGGTTTCCATCGGAAACCGGGCTTTATTCGTGGAGGGAACCGCGTGGCGGGAAGCGGGCCGTGGGCGGGCATCGTGAAGGCGGGGGATGGTTTTTTGGCGTGGCGGGGGCAGTTTGCCCTTTGAAAAAGGAGGGGCTTTTGTCCGGGAAGCCTTTGATAATCCAAGCGCTTGCCCGCCGGCGCGGACGGTAAAGCGCGGCGGGCAAGGGGCGTAAGCCATTGATCTATGCGCGGGGAATTTTTCTGTGCAGGCGGGGGAAGGTGTGCTATAATAGGGACTGTATATTTTATCAGGATAATGGGGGGAACTATGGCTTTTTGGACGATCTTGGCGACGGCGCTTTTAGTGGCGCTGGATCAGGCCGCAAAGCACTTGGCTCTGGCGCTTAAAGACATGCCGGGCAAGACCTATAAGCTCTGGGAGGGCGTGCTGCACTTAAGCTACGTGGAAAACCGGGGCGCCGCCTTCGGCTTTTTCCAGGGGCAGATGGCGCTTTTCTACATCACCACGGCGATACTCTTTGCCGGCATCGCCTGGGCCTTCTGGAAAATCCGGCCCATGCCGCCGCTGCTGCGCATATCGCTGATCGCCATTCTGGCGGGAGGCATTGGCAATTTGATCGACCGCATCCGCCTGGGCTACGTGATCGACTTTCTGGAGATTAAACTGTTTACCTTTCCCGTATTCAATGTGGCGGACATGCTCGTCTCCTGCGGGATGGTCCTTCTTTGCATTTACATCTTCTTTTTCCACGACGCGCGGTTTCCAAACGGCTTGAGCGGCGCCCAGACTGCGCTGAAAGAGGTAAAAGACATCAAGGCGGGTGAATGAATTGGCGAATCAACACTTAACGGTGGATACGGCGGATCAGGGACGACGGCTGGACGTTTATCTGGCCGATCAGAACATCGGCTCGCGTTCCTTCGTGCAGGGCCTCGTGGAGGACGGACGCGTCAGCATCGACGGGAAAAGCGCCAAGGTGTCCCAGAAGGTAAAGGCGGGGCAGGTCATTTCCCTCGATGTGCCCGAGCCCAAGAAACTCGATAAGGCCGAACCGGAGGATATCCCCATTACTCTGCTGCACGAGGACAGCGACGTGCTGGTGGTCAATAAGCCCCGGGGTATGGTGGTCCATCCGGCGGCGGGCAACGAGAGCGGCACGCTGGTCAACGCCCTGCTGTTCCACTGCCAAGATCTCTCGGGCATCGGCGGCGTGCTGCGCCCGGGCATCGTGCACCGGCTGGATAAGGATACCACCGGCGTGATCATCGTGGCCAAAAACGACCTGGCGCACCAGAGCCTGGCTGCGCAGCTCAAGGACCGGACGATGAGCCGCGTCTACTGGGCGCTGGTGGAGGGCCGCGTCATCAAGGATGAGGACGAAATCATAGCGCCCATCGCCCGGCACCGGGTCAACCGCAAGAAAATGGCGGTGGATGAAATGGGACGCTACGCAAAGACCATCTACAAAGTGGTGCAGCGCTTTGAAAAGCCCTACACGCTGCTGGAATGCCGCTTGGCCACGGGCCGCACCCATCAGATACGCGTGCATCTGAGCTCCATCGGGTATCCCGTTGTGGCGGACCCGCTGTACGGACGGCCGAACAAGGCGTTCCCCATGCTTTCGGCCCAGGCGCTGCACGCGCTGATGCTGACCTTCAGGCAGCCCACCACCGGCGAGGAAATCAAAGTGCAGGCCACATTGCCCGACGACTTCCAGCAGGCGCTGGATATGCTGGGAGGGCTGCGCCTTGAAAACTAGATCCAAGGGCATCTGGAGAAATCCCACGCTGTACGTGCTGATTTTCATGGCGCTGTGCATGGCGCTTTCCTTATTCGGCGCCAGAGTGTCGCGCCTTCCCGTGCTGGTGGGCGTGCTGTATTTCATTATCCGAAAGGCGCTGGATAAGACGCCCTGGGATCAAATGGGCATGGATATTCGCGTTGTGCCGGGTAAGCTGTTTAAACGCGGGTTGTCCATATGGTTTTTACTGCTGCTGCCCGTTACGCTGGGCGCGCTGTCCATCCTTTTGAGCCATTGGCTGCTGCCCGCGTGGAACACCTATATCGCCTCGGGTGCGCAGGGGACTTTATCCCAGGGGCAGATACTGCCTGTCGTCGCGCAGTTGGCGGTGCTGGCGCTGGGAGAGGAAATCGCCTGGCGGGGACTGTTCCAAAGGCAACTGGCGAAACGGATGCCGCCCTGGGCCGCCATCGCAGTAACGTCGGCGGTCTTTGCCTGCGGCCACTACTTTGTGGCGGATGTGCAGGTGGTGATCTTTGATCTGGCGTTTGTGTTTCTAAACAGCGTGGCCTACGGCATCGTGTTTCACAAGACCGGCAGCGTTTGGGTGAGCTGGATTGCCCATTTGCTGGCCAACATGTTCGCGGTGTTCTGGCTTTTGGGGGCGTGAGGCGGGAAAACGGGACGGCGGCAAATTGCCGCCGTCCCGGAGCCGTCAAAAAACTATGTTTTTTGACGGCCATGCCAGGTTTGTCCTGCTACAAAAACCAGTCGCTCGGTTTTTGTAGCGGTCGGAAAACCCTGAAATGAGCACCCTAAAGGGCAGGCCTGTGCTGCGGCCGCGCATGTCGATCTACGGCCAAGAGCCGCCTTCGGCGGTTGCCTCCGAAACGCTCGCTGCGGCTCGCAGCCTTGCCCACGGAATTAAAATTAGGGGGCTTCGGTCCCCTAATAACCCCAAAAGAAACTTTTTTGACAGTCTGGGGGCAGCGGTAAACCGCTGTCCCGTTTTTGCAAGACGGATTTCTAAATCCTGTAAAAAAACAATTGACGGGCCTCCGGCGGGCGTGTATAATCGTATCATTGTATACAAAAATACAAAATGGTGACGGATAGGAGAATGTGCTATGGCTATTGTGTTTTCGCCCACGAGGCGCCTTCTGATGGAGAGTGAGTACAAGTACAGTTTGCAGGATGTCAGGGAGCCGAACCTGTACCGGGATATGTTTCCCTACGACGAGGTGCCCAAAATCACGTTCAATATGCGCCTGGTGCCCATGGACCCTCCCGAGGAAATCTGGATCACCGACACCACGTTCCGCGACGGGCAGCAGAGCCGCGCGCCCTATAGCGTGGAGCAGATGGTGCATCTGTATAAACTGCTGCACCGGCTGGGGGGCCCAAAGGGGATCATCCGCCAGAGCGAGTTTTTCCTCTACAGCCAGCGCGACAAGGAAGGCCTTGAAAAGTGCCGGGAGCTGGGCTACGAATTCCCTGAAATCACCGGCTGGATACGGGCCTCGAAAAAGGACTTTGAGCTGGCGCGCCATATGGGCCTCAAAGAAGTGGGCATCCTGGTCAGCTGTTCGGATTACCATATCTTCAACAAATTGAAAAAGACCCGCAGGGAGGCCATGGACGGATACCTCTCGGTGATCCGCGAATGCCTGGAAACCGGCGTGCGCCCCAGGTGCCACTTCGAGGATATCACCCGCGCCGACTTCTACGGCTTCGTGATGCCCTTCGCCCTTGAAATCAGCCGCCTTTCCAAAGAGAGCGGGATTCCCATCAAGATCCGCGCCTGCGATACCATGGGCTACGGCGTCCCGTTCCCCGGGGCCTCCATGCCCCGCAGCGTGGCGGGCATCATCTACGGGCTTCGAAGCTACGCGGAATTCCCGTCGGAGCTGATCGAGTGGCACGGGCACAACGATTTCTACAAGGCCGTGGCCAACTCCACCAGTGCCTGGCTCTACGGCGCATCGTCGATCAATACGTCGCTTTTGGGCATCGGCGAGCGCACCGGCAATACGCCCCTTGAGGCCATGGTGATGGAGTACGCCCAGATACGCGGCACCTTCGACGGGATGGACCCCACCGTCATCCGGGAGATCGCCGACTACTACGAAAAAGAGCTGGGCTACAATATCCCGCCCCAAACCCCCTACATCGGACGCGATTTCAACCGCACCCAGGCCGGCATTCATGCCGACGGCCTCTTGAAAGATGAGGAGATTTATAATATCTTTAATACCGGGAAGATTTTAAAGAGCCCTCCGGGTATCTCCATCACATCCACCTCCGGCCTGGCGGGCCTCGCGTTCTGGATGACCAAAACGCTGGGCCAGGATATCCAAAAAGACGACCAGCGCGTCGCCAGGCTCAAGGCGTGGGTCGACGAGCAGTACGCGGGCGGCCGCGTGACCACCATCGGCGATGAGGAGCTCTTGTCCGCAGCGCAAAGCATGGGTCTTCTTCAATAACGATAAGGGGAAACGTACATGAACTTGACGCAGAAGATCATTAAAAGCCACCTGGTCTCTGGAGAGATGATGCCCGGCCGTGAGCTGGCCGTCAAAATCGACCAGACGCTGACGCAGGACTCCACCGGCACCATGGCCTACCTCCAGCTGGAAGCCATGGGCATCGGCCGGGTGAAGACGGAAAAGTCGGTGGCCTACATCGACCACAATATCCTGCAGACCGGCTTTGAGAACGCCGACGACCACAAGTACATCCAGACCGTGGCCTACAAGCACGGCATTTATTTTTCCAGGCCCGGAAACGGCATCTGCCATCAGGTGCATCTGGAGCGCTTCGCAAAGCCCGGAAAGACCCTCCTGGGCTCCGACAGCCATACGCCCACCGCGGGCGGCATCGGCATGCTGGCCATCGGCGCAGGCGGCCTGGACGTGGCGGTGGCCATGGGCGGCGGCGCGTACCATATCCTCTGCCCGAAAGTCTGCAATATCCATCTGACGGGCAAACTTTCGCCCATGGTGGGCGCCAAGGACGTGATCCTGGAGGTGCTCAGGCGGCTTTCGGTCAAAGGCGGCATGGGCAAGGTGATGGAGTACACCGGGCCCGGCGTGGCCACACTCACCGTCCCGGAGCGGGCCACCATCACCAATATGGGCGCCGAGCTGGGGGCCACCACATCGATTTTCCCCAGCGACGAAGTGACCAGGCAGTTTTTAACCGCCCAGGGCAGGGCCGGGGACTTCGTGGAGCTGGGTCCCGACGAAGACGCCCGGTACGACGAGGTGGTGGAAATCGACCTGTCGGCTTTAACGCCGCTGGCGGCGCAGCCCCACAGTCCCGACAATGTGGTGCCGGTATCCGAAATAGCCGGTCTCAAAGTGGACCAGGTGGCCATCGGAAGCTGCACCAACGCCTCCTTCGCCGACATGATGAAAGTGGCGCAGATACTCCAGGGTAAGACCGTGCATCCCGACGTGAGCCTCGTCATTGCCCCGGGCTCCAAGCAGGTATTGACCATGCTCTCCGAAAACGGGGCGCTGGGTAAAATGGTGGACGCCGGCGCCCGCATCCTGGAAAGCGCCTGCGGGCCGTGCATCGGCATGGGCCAGGCCCCCAAGACCGACAGCGTGTCCCTGCGCACATTCAACCGAAACTTCCAGGGCAGAAGCGGCACGCAGAGCGCGCAGGTGTATCTGGTGAGCCCGGAGACCGCCGCGGTGTCGGCCATAGAGGGGGTTCTCACCAATCCCGCCGCCGCGGGCATGGCGCTGCCCACGCTGGTGCCGGAGAAGTTTCTCATCAACGACAACATGATCGTGGCGCCGTCGGATGATCCGGACAGCGTGCAGGTGGTCAAGGGCCCCAATATCCGTGAGTTCCCGATGGGGCATGCCATTCCCGAAACCGTGGGCGGCCAGGTGCTCATCCGTCTGCCGGACAACATCACCACCGACCACATCATGCCCTCCAACGCAAAGCTGCTGCCCTTTCGCAGCAACATACCCTACCTGAGCGATTTCTGCCTGATCGCCTGCGACGAGACGTTCCCCAAGCGTGCCAAGGCTGCCGGGGGCGGCCTCATCGTGGCCGGGCAGAACTACGGGCAGGGCTCCAGCCGCGAACACGCGGCGCTGGTGCCGCTGTACCTGGGCATCAGGGCGGTCATCGCCAAGAGCTTCGCCCGCATCCACGCGGATAACCTGATCAACAACGGTATCCTGCCGCTGCGATTTAAAGACGAGGACGACTATGAAAAAATCGGGCAGGGCGCGGAGCTTGTCATCGAAAACGCCCGGGAGCAGGTAGAGCAGGCGGCGGGCGGCGGCGAAATCATCGTGAAAAATGCCGCCACCGGCCAGGAGATTCCCGTCCTTGCGGCCATCTCCCAAAGGCAGGCGCAGATGCTTCTGGCAGGCGGCCTCATCGCGCAGATCCGCGCGCAAAACGCGTAAAAGCCTTCTATCGGCCCCGCCAGCAGCGGGGCCGATCTCCTTTTTGGGCTGGCCTAAGCATCCTGATGGGAAAATGAACAGTTTGGAGAGATGAAATGGAACCGACAAAAAGCAGGCACTTCGCAAAGGGCCATCTGCGAGATCATATCCTTGAAAAGCTGGAAAAGGATATCGTAAACGGCAAGTATCCGCCCGGAACGAAACTGACCGAAAAGGCGCTCTGCGAGGAGTTCGAGGTCAGCCGTACGCCGCTGCGCGAGGCGTTCTATATGCTGGAGCGTACCGGGCTGATCGAGATTATTCCAAACAAGGGCATACGCGTTATCGGCGTCAGCCAGAAGGACATCGACGATATCTATACCATCAAGGGCGCCATCGACGGGCTGGCCGCGCGCCTGGCTGCCGAACGTATCACCAAAGAGGAACTGGCCGAACTGAAAGAGGTGCTGGACCTGACCGAATTTTACGTGGCCAAGGACAACAGCGAAAAAGTGGTGGAGATGGATACCCGCTTCCATGAGATTGTCTTGGAGGCCGGCCGGAACCGCCCGCTTCGCCAGATGCTCAACACCTACCATAAGCTGGTGCGCGGCGCCAGGAACAAGTCCCTGTCCAGCCCCGAGCGGCAGGATTTGATGCTGGCCGAGCATAAGGCGCTCTATGAGGCCATCGCAGCCGGCGATGGAGAACTGGCCGGCAAACTGTCCACCGAGCACGCCGTGCGCGCCAGGGGCCGCATTGCGGGGGTCATGCGGCAGGAGGAGTAGTTAACAATGGAACCTGCATAGGGCGCTGCCCGGGAACGCTTAAGGCTCCGCCTTAAGAATCCGCTTAGAACCTTTTCTGGAAGAAAAGGTTCTAAGAACTCCAAAAGACTTTGATGCGCTTCGCGGGGGTATCCAATATAATATAAAGGGGTCCAGGGACAATGGCCGCCGGAGGCGATGCATCTGGCGCTGCGTGGGAACGCTTAAGGCTCCGCCTTAAGAACTCCAAAAAGACTTTGATGCGCTTCGCGAGGGATTCCGAGGGTTTATCATTTTTAACTGCCCCGCAAGCGGAGCTTGCGGTGATGAAGTTTCTTGGGGGATTCCAAAGGGGGATTCTTTTCAAAGAATCCCCCTTTGGCCGCCGGAGGCAAATCCGCCGGGACTAATCGTCCTGGCGGTCTTTCAGTTTGTGCACCAGCGCCTCCGACGGCGTGACGTAGGCGGTCTGCTGGCCTGTGAAGGTCACGAAGCCGGGGGCTGATCCGCCCGGTTTTTTTAGGCTGCGGCGGGGCAGGTAGTCCACGGGGACGTTGGCGCTGTCCTGCGAGACGCTGAAGTACGCCGCCAGCATGGCCGCCTCTTCGATGGTCCGGTCATCGGGCGTTTTGCCTTCGGTTTTGATGATGACGTGGGAGCCGGGCCGGTCCTTGGCGTGCAGCCAGATGTCCTGGCCGTCGGCCTGGCGGATCAGCCGGTCGTTCTGGGTGTTGTTTTTGCCCACGAGAATCTTCATGCCGGCGGATGAGGTGAAGCGCTCGGGCTGCGAGACGGATTTGCCGGAGGACTTGCGGGTTTTGCCCTTGCGGCGCAGGATGCCGGCTTCCTCTAATTCGCCGCGCAGCTCGTCGATTTCGTCCTGGGTCCCGCACTGCTCAAGATGATAGAGCTGCTCGCGCACGTAGCGGATGTCCTTTTCGGTTTGCCGGATATGTTCTTTAAGGCTTGAAAGGGTGGCTTTGGCCTTGGCCACCTGCCGGAAGATTTTCCGCACGTTCTCCGAAGGCGAGAGCATGGGGTCCAGCGGGATATCCACCTCGGGCATGCCTTCTTTCGTATAGTCGGCGACGCGGGCCGCCGTGTCGCCCTTTTTGATTTTGTAGAGCACGGAACTTAAAAGCTCGCCCCGGAGGCTCAAGTCGGTATGGCCTTTGGCGCGCTTTATATCCTCAAGCTGGGAGGCCAGTTTCTTTTCGTCCCGCTCCAGCCGGGTCTGAAGCTGCCTGCGCAGCTGGGCGGTGCGCTGGCGGGCGCGGGCATGGCTGTCCCGCTGGTAAAAGTAGGTCTCCACCGCCAAACTGGCGCTGTCAAAACTTTTGGACTTGTACATGGCCGTTGAAAGGTAGGCGAAGGGATGCACGTCCACCGGCATGCCCGCCTCGTCGAAGCGCACGCAGGGAGCGTAGTCCGCATCATTGAGCTTTTGGAAAAATAAGAGACACTCGGCGGCCAGTTTCTCCGCCGCGGCTTCTTCCAGCTGGGCGGGCGCCATGTCCGACAAGATGCCCGCACGGTGCAGAAGCTCCCGTGCGGTGCCGGGAGACACGCCGTCCAGATGCGCGGACAGGTTTTTCTCCAGGGACGCCCCTTCTTTGAGGATAATGCTTATGAAAACTTCTTTCGCGGCGGTGCGCGGGTCCGTGCGGCCGCCGGGGGGAGAGGCATAGGGAAGGCCGGGCAGTACCTGGCGGAAACGGCTCCTGTTTTCGGCGATGCGCTTGATGGCGTCGACGATGACGCCGTTTTCGTCCAGCAGAATGATGTTGGAATGCTTGCCCATCATCTCCACCACAAGGGTGCGCATGGCCTGGTCGCCCAATTCGTTGCGGCACAGGAAATCCAGCGCCAGTACCCTGTCCAGCGCCATCTGGCGCACGCCCTGTAGCTGTCCGGAGGAAAGCTGCTTGCGCAGCAGCATGCAGAACATGGGCGGATGAGGCGGGTTTGAAGAGGCATGCGTGGATAAATGCGCCCGGGCATTGTGGGCGCTGGCCGATAAGAGCAGACGGTGGGTCTGCCCCGGAGAGCGCAGAATCAGATGAATTTCGTCCCGCTCGGGCTGCATGATCCTGTCGATGCGCACGTTTTCCAGTACGCTGTGCAGCTCGTGGCAGACGCTCGATAGCATGACGCCGTCAAAAGGCATGGATTTTCTCCTTCATAATTACAGTGTCCGCCTCCTATTATACGCCATTTGCACCCGTGAAAAAAGATTTATTGTAGAAGCCGCCGGCGCTATGGTACAATAAGGCAGGCGTAACCTGCCGGACACGTCCGGGAAATACAGGCTTTGACCGTCGCCGGATCAAGCGGGCGGCGGGATTTTCCCAAGCGGCGCCTCCGCTGCCGCGGGAAGGGCGCAAACGGGCTGTTTTCCGGGCCGGATGCCGTCGTTTTGGCGGGAATCATTTCCCTCTTTCGTAGACATACTCCCTTGTTGACAATCATACAAATTAAGCGAGCAGATTCGTCAAGGAGGAATAGAGTATGAAACGTAAACTTTTTGTGCTAGCGATGGTCGTCTGCCTGATCGTCTCGGCCGGCCTTGTGGGATGTAAAAACAAAAAGGGGGAAGCGCCGGAGGAGACGATTCCCACATTGGCGGAGCAGAACGCCGAAATGCGGGATGTGTCCATATACTACAAGCTGGGCGACGACTATCTGGTGCCCGTCGCGAGGGTGCTGCCGTGGGATACCGCCACCGCTCAGGCGGCGCTCGATATGCTCACGGATAATGCGCAGAATATCGCCGATGCCAACACGCTGGGCGTGATGACCACGCTGCCTGAGAACATGGACGTGTCCGTGGCCGTGGCCGGCGGCGCCGCCAAAGTGGATATTTCCGGCGGACAGTGTCCCGACGCCGCCTCGGAAAAACTGATGGTGGATTCCATCGCCTCAACGCTGTTGGGCATGAGCAATATCGAGGTGGTCCAGTTTACCGTGGGCAAGCAGCATGTGGCCATGCTGCAAAACGGTACGGCCATCGGCAATCCCATCACCGACGTGGACCTGAACGTGGAGACCGCCAGCCAGAGCGTTATGGCCTCCGGAGCCAACTACAATAAGCTGAGCCTGTACTACGCCGACGCGGCGGGCGGGCTTCTGGTGCCGGTGACCCGCACCATCCAAAGCGATCTGACGCTGGAGGGTGCCCTGGTGGAACTGAAAAAAGGCCCGCAGGACAGCGCCCTTCGCGGCGTGCTGCCCGAAGCGTGCAATATCCTCAGCGCCAAGCTGGACGGCGATACCGCCATGGTGGAGCTCTCCGCCGGATTCTTTGCCGATCAGTCCGGCCCCGAAGCGAAACTGGCGGCCAAGGCCATCACCTGGACCTGTATGCAGTTTGACGACGTGCTGGATGTGGTGATCCAGGTCGACGGGCAGCCGCTCTCCGAGGAAGTGATGGGCACCGCCCTTCCCACCAGCCTCAACAGCGCCCAGGAACGCTTCACCTCCAAACAGTTCCTGGATGTGGAGCAATTGCCCGAAGCCACCACCGTCGTGAAATAAGAATAAAAGTACCCGGAGGACATTATGCGTATCGACAAAAGAGAGGCGGGGGAACTTCGCCCGATAACAATCGAAACAGACTTTATTGAGAGCGCCCACGGTTCCGTGCTGGTCAGCTGCGGTAAAACGCGGCTGATCTGCACGGCGATGCTGGAAGACCGTGTGGCGCCTTTTTTGTCCGGAAGCGGACAAGGCTGGCTGACGGCGGAGTATGCCATGCTGCCGGCCTCCACGCCGTCCAGGAAAATGCGCGAGGGCCGCAAGGGCGTCGGCGTGGACGGCAGGGCCATGGAGATCCAGAGGATGATCGGCCGCTCCCTGCGGGCGGGCATGGACCTCAAAGCCTTGGGCGAACGAACGCTGACCATCGACTGCGATGTGATACAGGCCGACGGCGGCACCCGCACCGCTGCCATCACCGGCGGCTTTGTGGCCGCGGCGCTGGCGGTGGACAGGCTCTTGACGTCGGAATTGATCGTCACAAGCCCGGTGCGCCATATGGTGGCCGCCGTCTCCGCCGGTGTGGTGGGCGGCGAGATTCTGCTAGACCTCTGCTATGAGGAGGATGCCCGCGCGGATTCGGATATCAACGTGGTGTTCAACGAACTGGGACAGCTGCTGGAAGTGCAGGGCACCGCCGAGCGGGCGCCCTTTGAAACCTCGCAGCTGCAGACCGTACTGTCCATGACGGACGCCGCCGTACAGATCATCATCGAAAAACAGAAAGAGGCTTTGGGAGAGGCATGGGACCGGATACTGAAAAAGGACTGAAACTGATCGTTGCCTCCAATAACCCCAAAAAGGTCGGGGAAATGAAAACGCTGCTGGCGCCGTATTTTAACGACGTGGTGTCCCTGAAAGAGGCGGGCGTGGATGTGGACATTCCCGAGACGGGGGATACGTTCATCGAAAACGCCATGATCAAGGCGGCCGGGATTACCAGGATCACCCGCTGCGCCGCCGTTTCCGACGATTCGGGGCTGTGCGTGGAGGCTCTTCGCGGCGGCCCGGGCGTCTATTCCGCCCGCTACGGCGGCGAGAACCTGGACGACGCGGGCAGGACAAGCCTGCTGCTGGAGGAAATGAGGGATGTGCCCGCAGATAAGCGGGGCGCGTACTTTGAAAGCGCCGTGGTCCTGACCAGGCCGGACGCCGAGCCGGTGGTGGCCGGCGGGCGCTGTTACGGCAGGATTGGCTTTGAGCCCGCCGGGGAAAACGGGTTCGGGTACGACCCGGTATTTATTCCCGACGGCTACGGCGAGACCTTCGCGCAGATGGACCCCGAAGAAAAAAACCGGATCAGCCACCGCTATCGCGCGCTGGAGGCGCTGATCGGGCAGTTGGGATAGTTAAGCCGGGCGCTGCCCGGGCCTGCCAGGGGCGCTGCCCGAGCTACCAGGGGCGCTGCCCCTGGACCCCGCTTAAGGCTCCGCCTTAAGAATCCGCTTAGAACCTTTTCTGAAGAAAAGGTTCTAAGAACTCCAAAAGACTTTGATTCCGCTTCGCGGGTGGGATGCCAAAGGCTATGTTAGCTTCCTGCAAATAGCGGAGCCTTCGGCCGCCGGAGGCAAGACGAGCTCAAACCGGGCGCTGCCCGGACCCGCTTAAGGCTCCGCCTTAAGAACTCCAAAAGACTTTGATTCCGCTTCGCGGGTGGGTTATTAAGGCTATGTTTTATTTCCTGCAAATGACCGCTTGCGGGCATTTGCATAAATGGGTCCAGGGACGATTGTCCCTGGCGGGTCCGGGCAGCGCCCGGAAATGAATTGAATTAAAATGGAGATATAAAAGATGAAGTACGCCACCAGGATCAACTCGTTTTTACGCACGGGGCTGACGGTGCGAGAGGCGCTGAACGAAATCGGGAAGATTGACGGCGTCGGGTATGTGGACTTGAACTATCCGGAGCATTTCAGCGGTCTTTCGGTGCAGGAGATGGCGGAATCGCTTGAGAAGAATCGTCTGAAGGTCAGCGCCGTCAATATGCGCTTCCGGGACAAGTATATCGACGGGGTATTTACCAATAAGGACGAAAAAATACGCAGGGATGCCGTGCAGCTGTTCAGGCAGGCCGCCGACGTCTGCGAGGCGCTTCGCGGCGAGCAGATCATTCTGTGGCTTTCCTACGACGGGTACGATTATCCGTTCCAGATGGATTATCCTGCGGCGTGGGCATGGATCGTACAGTGCGTGAAGGACGTCTGCAGCGCCACGGACCTGCCGGTATCCATCGAGTACAAGCCCTACGAGGAGCGGGTGCACGCCATACCCGACAGCTACGGCACCACGCTGGCGCTGATAAGCGAGGTGGGCGCGGAGAACCTGGGTATGACGCTGGATTTCTGCCATATGCTGATGAAGAAGGAGAACCCGGCCTTTGCCGCCAGCCTGCTCTTGCAGAAGAAAAAGCTCTTTACCGTGCACGTCAACGACGGGGAGGGTTCCACAGACGACGGGCTGATGGTGGGCTCGGTGAACCTGTGGCGGATGCTGGAACTGTATTATTACCTTAAAAAGTACGATTACCAGGGCATCATTTACTTCGACACCTTTCCCAAGCGGGAGGAGGCGGCCCAGGAGTGCCGGATCAATATCGCCATGTGCCGCAAGATGGAAGAAATGGTGGATAAGCTGGGCATCGAGAGGATTTCTGGGGTTATCTCCCGACAGAGCGCGGCGGCCGCAATGAATATGCTGATGGAGCTACTGTAGGAGGGTCTTATGGCGGACAAAAAGATTACCGTTGTCGGAAGTTTTATTTATGATATGATCTTTTCCCTTGGGCGCCTGCCCCATAAGGGGGAGACGTATATGGCCGACCAGGTGACCCACGCCTCCGGCGGCAAGGGCGCCAACCAGGCCGTGCAGTGCGCCAAGCTGGGCGCCCAGACCTACATGGTGGGCAAGCTGGGCGAGGATTATTTCGGGCAGTTTATGCGCGGGACGCTCCGCGGCTACGGCGTGGATACCCGGTATGTGGGACGCACCGATCAGGTGGGTACCGGTATCGCCGCGGTGCTGGGCCTGCCCGACGGCAGCATCCACGCCGCCATCGTGCCCGGCAGCAATATGGCGCTGACCAAGGAAGATATCGATGCGGCAGCGGATGTGATCTGGTCAAGCGACATTGTGATCTTCCAGATGGAGATTCCCATGCCTGTCAACGAGTACGCCATTGAGATGGCCCATGACGCCGGCGCGTGCGTGATACTCAACGCCGCGCCTGCCGCCCGGATGAAGCCCGAGGTACTAAAGATGGTGGATTATCTGGTGGTCAACGAGGTGGAGGCGGGCTTTTTCAGCGGGGCCGACATCCATACGGTGGATGACGCCGCGCGGCACGCGCCCAAGCTGCTTTTAATGTGCGGCGGGACGCTGATCATTACGCTGGGCAGGAACGGGAGCCTTCTTTGCCGCAGGGACGGCACGTTCCGTCACTTTGCGCCCAGCGGCGCCGTCAAAGTAGTGGAGACCACCGGCGCCGGGGACAGCTACATCGGCGCCTTTGCCGTCAAAAAACTTGCGGACTGCTCCGACGAGGACGCCTGCGCCTTTGCCACACTGGTGGCCGAGCGGACCATTTCCGCGCCGGGCGCGCAGCCGTCCATGCCCACGCTGCGGGAAATGGAGAAGGGGTAAGCCGGGCGCTGCCCGGACCCGCTTAAGGCTCCGCCTTAAGAATCCGCTTAGAACCTTTTCTGGAAGAAAAAGGTTCTAAGAACTCCAAAAGACTTTGATTTCGCTTCGCGGGCAGGTTATCGGGGCTATGTTTTAACTGCCTGCAAATGACCGCTTGAGGGCATTTGCATAAATGGGTCCAGGGACGAT
>JBMNQS010000033.1:0-22887 GCA_050944255.1 Christensenellales bacterium
CCATATATTTCCTTCCGACGATATTTTGGCGCAAATACTATATGGTATTGGCATCGCCACTTGGAATGTGATAAACTTTGTATGTCGTTCATGCGACAAAACCTCCTTTTGCTCTTTGTGCGGTTGGTAAACCTGCACTTATTTTAGCAAAAGGAGGTTTTCTTGTATCTAAAGATTTTTGATCCTCACCGGCAGAGCCGGTGGTTATCTTCGCTAAAGCTACGAAACAAAAGGCGGCGGGCAAAAGCCCGCCGCCTTTTAAGTTCATTCACCGTTATTTTAATCCCTGCACGAATGCCTTGATTCTCTGCAGGCCCTTTTCAATGTTCTGCCGGGAAGTGGCGTAGCTCAGCCGGATGGTGTTGTCATCGCCAAATGCAATGCCCGGCACCGCCGCCACCAGCGCCTTTTCCAAAAGCTCGCTGCAGAACGTCATGGAACCGTCGATGAGCACGCCGCCGCTCTTTTTGCCGTAGCAGCCGCTGATATCCGGCAGCGTGTAGAAGGCGCCCTGAGGCATATTGCAGTTGAATCCGTCGATGCCGTTAAGTATCTCCACCATGAGATTGCGCCGGCTCTCAAATTCCGCCCGCATCTGTTCAAGCGCGGTATCGGGCCCTTTAAGCGCCGCCACCGAAGCCGCCTGCGCGATGGAGTTGGGGTTGGACGTAGCGTGGCTCTGGTAGCCGCTCATGGCGTCGGTCACATCCTTGGGCGCGGCGGTATAGCCGATGCGCCAGCCGGTCATGGCATAGGCCTTGCTCACGCCGTTGACCACGATGGTGTGCGCCTTGATCTCATCGCCCAAGCTGGCAATGCTGACAAACTCCGCCCCGTCGTATACCAGGCATTCGTAAATCTCGTCGGAAATGACGATGATGTCGTTGTCTACGGCAATCTGCGCGATGGCTTCCAGTTGGGCGCGGCTGTACATACTGCCGCAGGGATTGGACGGGCTGTTCAAAATCAGCGCGCGGGTCCTTTTGGTGATGGCCGCCTTAAAGGCCTGCGGCGTCATTAAAAATCCGTCCTCATGCATTGTCCTGACAAACACGGGCACGCCTCCGGCCATTTTCACAAGCTCGGGGTAAGTGACCCAGTACGGCGAGGGGATGATCACCTCGTCGCCGTCGTCGACAACGGCCATACAGCAGTTGAAAAGCGAGTGTTTTGCGCCGTTTGAAACCACAATATGGGCCGGCTCGTAGACAAGGCCGTTATTTTTAAGCAGCTTGTCGCAGATGGCTTGACGCAATTCAAGCGTTCCGGCCACGGGAGTATAGCGGGTCTCGCCCCTATCCATGGCTTCCTTGGCCGCCTGGACAATCCATGGCGGCGTGGGAAAATCCGGCTCGCCCGCGCCAAAGCCGATTACATCGACGCCTTCGCTCTGCATTTTCTTTGCCTGCGCATCGATGGACAGTGTGATGGACGGTGAGATGGCGCTTGCCTTTTGCGACAGATGCATATAACTTCCTCCAGTAGACGGGCAAAGCCCGCTTTGTCTTTTTGTTCAGGACAACTTTTGTCCAGGGGACAATTAAAAGTATTCTACACTATAGATGTATGAATTTCAAGCGATTTTGCAATTTCTTTTTTGAATTCTTGCAAAATCTAGCCGCTATTTAAACTTAAACGGCGGTATAACGCCCCATCTTTATTAAGCGGTTGCATTTTAGTTCCAATTGCCTTCGTCCTCTTCAATATCCGGCGGTTCCTGTTTCCGTGCCGGCGGCATTTTGTCCCTGAGAAACGGCAGCGCATTGACCGCCATGGATACCAGCACGCCCTCGACGGTGGACAAGAGCCGGTCGGCCATAAAGATGTGCAGCATCTGGTCGTCCCTGTGCGGAATCACGATGCTGACGTACATGACCGACGCTATCACCATCATATCGGTCCTCTTTAGAAGCAGCAACAGATACATCATTAAAAAAAGGCCTATGGCCAGGCAAGCGTAGTGCACGATGGACGGCTCCAGAAGGCCTGTCCAATCCAGGCATTGCAATACGATGATGCCCAGCACGCCGCCCGCCAGCGTTCCCATGACGCGCTCCACAGACTTTTTAAAGCTGTCGCGCATATCCTGCTGCATGCACAAGATGGCCGCGATCACCACGATGGCCGGATTTTGGCCGCCCCGCAGGTACTCGATCACAAAGCATATAAAGACTGCCAGCACCGTCTTTATAATCCGCATGCCCACTTTGGGCAGCATCATTTTATCTTTCATAATGCATCGTCACCCCCGGTCATATAGTGGTGGGCGCCAGAAATGAAAAGAACGGCCAAGGCAGATTGCGCAGTATGCCGTAGAGCATAACGGCGACGCACAGCACGAGCAGGAACTTCCAACTGTACCGGATCCGCGGCAGCACCGGACGCCCCGCAAAGGCTTCCAGCCAATAGCCCGCGGCGAAGTAGCCCACAAACGGCAGCACCGTCACGAAAACATTGTAGCGCAGCGCCTGCAAGAAGCGGCCGTGCAGCACGCTGGAGACCGCCCTGGTCATGCCGCAACCGGGACAATAGATGCGAAAAAGCGTATACGTGGCGCACGGCAGCGTGGGGCCCTCCCGTTTGGCCGGGTCCAGCAGGTACACGCCGAATAAAAGCAGCGCCCCTGCCATCAGCGCCAGTATGAGCAGCAGACGCATCCCCCAAATGGGCATCGATCTGGATGTGCCCGGTACATTTACGCGTTTGGCAGGGGTCTTGTTCATAACTTCCAGTCCTTCAATTTATTGGCTGCGTACCAGTTGCGCCGGACAACGTGTACACTGCTGTCATTAAGCGGATCATATACGGCAACCGGAAAATAAGCGGGGGTATCTGAAAAAAATGCCTTGCGCACACTCTTTTTTCAGGCCGCTGTTCGTATCGGCACAGCAAAGCTGCGGCACGCCGGCGGCGGAGCCGCAAGGCCAATGATGCAATTGGAGAATACTGAGGACATTCATAGCGCGCCGACCCGTATCATGTCCTTGCACACTTATGCAGAGCCTCCGTGCCGGCGGCCGTGACGCACCAATTTTTAAGTCCAACCAAATCGCTGCCGGGGCACGGCAATGTGATCGGGTCAATAATACGGCATAAATCTGTCTATGAACGCGTCGATATACGCTTTAACTACAGGGATCCCGTCATAGGCAATGATTGCCCATACAATGAATGCTAGCAGTAGCATCCACAGGATTAAAAACACCAGGTTGATCCAGTTCATCACCTTGGCGGCCAAAGCATTGCTTCTGGCCCTTGCATGGTTGCCGCTCTTGATCTGGCCGCTGGCAATGCCGGAAAACACAACGCTCAGAATAACCAGAATCATACCGGCGCCATTGTAGCTGCACGTCAGGAAATTAAGCGCCAGCAGGGTGATGGAAAATCCAAGGCCCGACTTTATCGGTTTCATCGGAGCGCTGTCCACCGCTACTGCATAAGCCATCTCGGGGGGATGCGGCGGCGCATATTGCGGCATATAACCACCCTTTTGCACCACTGCCTGCCCACACGCCCTGCAAAAAAGCGCGTCATCGTCAAGCGCAGTCCGGCAATTTGTACAGGTGATCATAAAACTCCCCCCTTGAAGTTCCATCCAGCCAAGTGCTTGGCCCCGGCGCCTCTACTCAGTAAGGCAGGTACGGCCTGAAGTCAAACATGAACTCGTCAATGATCTGCTGGATCCCGGGCAGCGCCACAAAGCCGATGATCGCCATAACGATCAATACGATCAGCAAAATCCACAGAAGGAAAAGCGCCAGGTTGATCCAGTTCATCACTTTGGCCGCCGTGGCGTTGCTCTTGGCCCTCACGTAATCGCCGGCATTGATCTTACTGCCGGCAATGCCGGAGAACACGACGCTCAAAATGCCCAGTACGATGCCGACGCCATAGGCGCTGCACGTCAGGAAGCTGAGCACCAGCATGGTGATGGAGAATCCAAGGCCGGACTTCACCGGCGGTGCCGGCGCGCTTACCACCGGCGCTACGGGAACGGCTGCGGGGGGCTGCTGCACAGGCGCCTGCTCGAGCGCGGGCTCTGCGGGAGCGGCCGCGACCACTTCCTGAGGCTCGGCAACCTCTTCAACAACTGCGGGGGCTTCCTCGACTACTTCCGATACCTCGGCAGCGGCCTCTTCAGCTTCTGCGGGGACTTCCCCGGCCACTTCCGGCACCTCGGCAGCCTCTTCAGCCTCTGCGGGAGCTTCCTCGACCACTTCCGGCACCTGGGCGGTCTCTTCAGCTTCCGCGGGAACTTCCTTGGCAACCTCCTGCACCCGGGCGCCGGCCTCTTCAGGCGCGGCCGATTCGGGTACGGCGGGAGCAACCTCGGGAGACTCTTGCGGCTCAGAAACGAACTGTTCGGACGCGGACTGCTCGGGCGCAGCGGGGGCGCCTAGGCTTTTTCCACATTCGGGGCAAATCTGCGCTTCCTCGGCGATAAATTTGCCGCAATACTGACAGAACATAGTTGACTCCTCCTCATCAATATATTAGCTATATATACTTCCCTCGCTTAGCGAATCCACCGTACCAACAGCGGCCGGTGCACATGCACGCAGTGGCGCGGGCAAAGTTCCTGACAACAGAAACATCGTATGCACGCGGACAAGTCCACATCAGGCCTGCCATCGAGCATTTTAACGGTCTTTGGCGGACAGCTTTCGGCGCATACGCCGCAGCCGGTGCACGTTTTATCGTCAAACACCGGTTTTACCCGCAGCAAGCGCTGCGCAATACCCTGCAGGAACCTTGGCACCCTGTGGGTAAAATCCGTCTGCGTAGTTTTCGGCAGCCGGATAACAAAATCCTCTACGATCATATCGGCCACTTCCTCGCCGCAAACCTCCACGTCGCTGCAATCGCGCCGGATGAGGCCGCGGTCCGCGGCGCGGGCGAACGTGGGGATCTGCACCGGCAGTATATTCATCATGGAAATGGCCACCGCGTCGGCGGCATGAGCGTTATCCGATACGATCAGCGCGCCCGCGTGTACCGGATCGCCGGAGGAAGGGCCCTCGCCCTCCATGGCCTCCACGGCGTCGATGACGCTGTAGACGGGCGCGGCGTACTCCGCCACGTCCACCAGCATGTCGGCAAAGTCGTCGATGTGCGGAAACCGCGCGTGGTATTCCACCTTGACCGTTCCCGGCACGATCCCGAAAAGGTTTTTCACCGCGCCGGTAAACCCGGTCAGGCCATGCGTCTTCATTTTGGCTACCGAAATGATGGCGTCGGCCTCTATCGCCATGGATGCAATGTTCAGTTCCTTGAGCGCTTTGCCCCGTTCAAACCGGACGTCTCCGGCGCTCACATCGTAGTTGAGCTGCGCGCCGCTTCGCTCCGCCGCCAGAGCCATGCCCGTCCTGCTGTAGACGCCCCTGAGCAGCGACGCGTAAAACGGCCCCCCCGGGCTGTCACCGATGACGGCGGTGGCCCCCAGCGCCGCAATCTTTCTGCAGAGCGCCTCCACCACCGCCGGATGGGTGGTGATGCATTCTTCAGGCACCGCGCGCCGCAGCAGATTGGCCTTTACCAGCACCCGCATGCCGGGCCGTATTTTTTCCTCCAGGCCGCCCAAGAGATCAAAGGCTTCATCCAGCGCCTTTTGGGTACGGTTCGTGTCGTAATCCTCCAGAGGGATAAGCGCCACTTTTTTCATTGATTCTCCCTTACCTGCTTTTAGATATTATACCAAAACCCGGTAAGACCATGCAATAAAAACAAATGACGCTTTGCCGGGTTTTATGCCATATCAGCATGCTTTTTAGACGCTTGTGACAAACAGGGCCGGTCCCATCGCCATGCAAAAGGCTATAAACAAAACATAACCGGCGATGCCGATCACCCTGAAGGCAGACATTCTGGTGTCCCTGTAGGGCGCCACCAGCTCTGCGGCCAGGTATCCGCCGACCATTCCCCCGATATGGCCGAAGTTGTCGATGCCCCGATTGACAAAGCCGTAAACCAGGTTGATCAGAAGGATCGTCCACAAGCGCGAGCCGAACAATCTCTTAAACTCACGGGGATAATGCCTGCCAAAGGCAAGAAGCGCGCCGATCAGGCCGAATATGGCGCCGGAGGCGCCCACGGACAGATAGGGCGAAAACGCATAGCTCAGCGCCGTTCCCGACACGCCTGCCATTAGATAGATCACCAGCAGGCGGGCGCGGCCATAGAGCGCCTCCACCGTGGGGCCGATATTGTACAGCGACACCATGTTCAAGACAATATGCAAAAATCCGCCGTGCAGCAGCACCGGGGTCAGCAGCCGCCAATATTCCCCGGCGTAAATCAGCGGGTTCCATTTGGCGCCCAGAAGCGTCATGATGGTGGCATCCTCGACGCCGCCCAAAAACCACTGCAGCAGATAACAAATGGTGGTAATGCCGACAATCGTGTAGGTCACCACCGGCCATCTGCGGTTCACCTGCGGAGGCAGATACGCATTGTTCGGGTTTGTTTCACCCATAATTTCCCGTCAGTCCTTCCTGTACTTCGCCACAAAACGCGCCATGCGCTCCAGCGCCTGCGAGATATCCTCGGTAGCCGTGGCGTAGCTGCAGCGTATAAATCCCTCGCCGCTTGCCCCAAAGGCGGTACCCGGCACACAGGCCACTTTTTGCTCGTACAAGAGCCTGTCGCAGAACTCCTCGGACGAAAATCCGCAGCAGCGGATATCCGGGAAGACATAGAACGCGCCCATGGGCTCAAAGCACGGCAGGTTCATTTTTCTGAAACCGGCCATCATCATATTGCGTCTGCGGTTGTAGATCTGGCGCATTTCGTCCACAGCCTTATAGTCGTCCTCATAACCGGCCTTCAGCGCCTCCTCGGCGGCTATCTGCCCGACCGTCGGCGCGCACATGATGGTGTACTGGTGAATTTTCACCAGCGGCTTCATGATTTCGCGCGGCGTGCAGACAAAGCCCAGGCGCCAGCCGGTCATGGCAAAGGATTTGGAGAAGCCGTTGAGCACGATGGTCCTTTCGCGCATTCCCGGCAGCGAGGCAATGGACACATGCTCGCCGTTATAGGTCAGTTCCGAATAGATTTCATCGGATATCACCAAAAGGTCCGTGCCGCGGATCACTTCGGCGATCGCCTCAAGGTACGGTTTTTCCATTACCGCCCCGGTGGGGTTATTGGGATAGGGCAGTATCAGCGCCTTTGTCCTTGGCGTAATCTTCTCCAGTATGCTCTGGGGCCTGAGTTTAAATTCATCCTCCTGCCGCACGACAACGGGCACGGGCTCTCCGCCCGCGAATATCACGCCGGGCATATAGGAGACATAGCTGGGCTCGGGCACCAGCACCTCGTCGCCGGGCTCCAGGATCGTCCGCAGCGACAGGTCGATCCCCTCGCTGGCCCCGACGGTCACGAGGATTTCATCCTCTGCGCCGTACTGCAGAAGATAGCGGTGCTTCATATAGCGCTGTATTTCCTTGCGCAGGCCGATGGTGCCCCAGTTGGACGTATAGTGCGTCTGGCTGTCCTGGATGGAGCGGATGGCCGCCTCGCAGATATGCCAGGGCGTGACAAAGTCCGGTTCCCCCACGCCAAGGGAGATGGCCGTCGGATCGTTCATTTCATTGACAATATCAAAAAACTTGCGGATGCCGGAGGGCGGTACCTCCTGCACCCTCTTATTCAACAATTTCTCATAGTTCACGGCGATACCGCCAATCTGCGATCGGAGCTTTGTCCATCGAGGATGACGCCGTCGCTCTTGTAGCGTTTAAGCATGAAATGGGTCGCCGTAGACTGCACGCCGTCGATGACAGAGAGCTTCTGCGAGACAAACATGGCTACGCTTTTAAGGCTGTTGCCCTCCACGCGCACCATAAAATCATAGGGGCCGCTCATCAGGTACATAGCCTTGACTTCGGGATAACGGTAGATTTTCTCGGCAATGGAGTCAAACCCGCGTTCGCTCTGGGGGGTTACGCGCACCTCGATCCAGGCCTGCACGATCTCCCTGTCGACTCTTTCCCAGTCGATCAGGGCGCGGTAGCGGATAATCACGCCGTCCTGTTCAAGTTTATCGATGCAGGCTTGAACGGCCGCGGCGCTCTCACCCACCATTTCTGCAATCTTTTCAGGTGCAGTACGGGCGTCTTCACATAAGATGTCCAGGATTTCGTGTTCAAGTTTCTGCATCGCTCTTTCCTCCGTTTCTCGTATTTTGTCCCTTTCCGACATTGTATCATCGGTTTGAAACATTGTATCATCTAAGCGTAAAAAAAGCCATAAACATTTTGACAATATTGCCCAGACAGGTAGGCTTATCTCTCCTTTAAAATGCACAGCGCCCGCCATGGAGGCTTAAGGCTCCCACTCCCTGACACCCATAAAATTCCGCCCAATTAAAAAACGGCGGCCCGGGCGCCGTTTTCAGACTGTCAAAAAGTTCCTTTTGGGGTTATTAGGGGGCCGGAGCCCCCTAATTTTAATTCCGTGGGCAAGGGCGACATGTGCGGCCGCAGCGCACTCCTCTCAGGGTTTTCCGACTGCTGCAAAAACCGTCCGTTTGGTTTTTGCAGCAGGAAAAGCCCTGGCAGATCCGTCAAAAAACAAAGTTTTTTGACGGCCTCACGGCGGCCCAGGCCGCCGTTTTATTCCGCAATCAGTCCAGCACGATGGTTGCCAGGATCACCAGGTCCTCGTCGGAGCGGTTTTCCACGCCGTGGCTGGCGCCGCCGCCCGTTGCGATCACGTCGCCTTCGGAGACGCGGATGCGCTGGCCTCCGTCGGTAATAATGCCCTCGCCGCGGAGCACGTAATAGAATTCGGTCTCATCCACATGGGCGTGCTCCCCCAGCGAGCAGCCGGCGGGCACGGTCATTTTGGCGTACAGGCGGCATTTTTCCGGCAGTTTGGACGCATCCTCGTAAAGGTGCTCAAAGGTGATGGTCCCGACGCCTCCGCGAACGTTTTCCCGTTTTTCGGCGCACAGTTTATCACTAGGTATATAGGCCATAAGTTCCGCTCCTCTCCTTTTTATGATTTATATTGTAAACTCATCGCATTGGTTTACATTTTAAATACACTCCCGCAAAGAGACGGCGTTCCGGTAGGCTTTCCTCTGCGCCCCAGCCGGCATTCTCTACCCGTCCGCTGCTAGGCGGCGGGAAAAACGGCCGGCTGAAGGGACGTTTGCATCGGCTCGATCAGTCCCTGCCCTCCACGCGGATCACATTGGTGATGCTCACAACGTCGGGATGCTCGGCCATGGCGGCCACGGCGGACTTGACCGACTGTTCCTTGGACCTGTGGGTCACCCATACGATAGGAACATCCGGCGTGGATCGGTCCTTTTGGATCACCGAGGAGATACTTACGCCGAAGCTGCCCAATATGCCCGCTACGTTGGCCAGCACGCCGGGCCTGTCGTGGACCACCATATTGATGTAGAATCCGCTTTTCCAGTCCTCTTCCAGCGTGAATTCATCGGTGATCTCATAGGTGTTTTTAAACGGAACGTAATAATGGCTATCCCGCTTTGCCGCCGCCACCATATCCGATACGATGGCGCTTCCCGTGGGCATATCGCCGGCGCCGCGGCCATAGAGCATGATGTCCCCCACGGCGTCGCCCTTGAGGTAGATGGCGTTGTACGCGCCGCGCACGGTGGCCAGCGGATGTTCGTTGGGGATAAACGTGGGATGCACGCGTACGGCAATGCGGCCGTCCTCCCAGCGTTTGCCAATGGCCAGCAGCTTCAGCGTCAAACCCAGCTCCTTGCCGTAGGCGATATCTTCCTTCGTGATCTTGGTGATGCCCTCATGGTAGATGCACTCCACCGGCACGTGGGCATGAAACGCCAGGGACGAGAGAATAGACAGCTTGTAGACCGCGTCGAGGCCCTCCACATCGTAGGTGGGGTCCGGCTCGGCATAGCCAAGCTCCATAGCTTCGGCCAGTGCGTCCTGGTAGGACAGCCCCTCTTCGAGCATACGGGTCATGATGTAGTTGGTGGTGCCGTTGATGATGCCCATCACCTCGGTGATGTTGTTGGCCTGCATGCTGTCCCAGAGCGTCTTGATGACGGGAATGCCGCCGCCGACGCTGGCTTCGTAGTAAAGGCCGGCGCTTCCCTTTTTGGCCGCGGCCTCCAGGTCCGGCCAATGGGTGGCCACCACGTTCTTATTGGCGGTCACGACGCTCTTTCCGTTTTCGAGCGCCCGCACGAGGTATTCGTGCGCCGGCTCCTCGCCGCCCATGAACTCGGCCACCATATCAATATCCGGGTTCTCCAGCACGTCGGAGGGCTCCTGGGTCAGAAGCTCCGGCGCCACCGCCACCTCACGCGCCTTGTTTTTGTCGCGCACCAGGATTTTAGCGATCTGAAAGGTCACGCCTTCATGCTTGGCGATGTTCTCACCGTTTTTCATCAGTATTTTGACTACGCCGCTGCCGATGTTTCCAAGCCCCAGCAGTCCTAAACGTATATGTTTCATTGATCGGTCCCCTTTCCTTGCTCGAAATTTTTAAAATTCCGCTGATACAGAATATTAAGCCCGTATAAAGACAGTTCCTGATCAATGGCGTCGAAGCAGTTCGTCTCCACGGCGATCAGGTGCGCCAGGCCGCCGGTGGCCACCACGTACGCATTTTTGTCTCCCAGCTCGTCTTTCATCTTTTTGACAATGTACTCCACCTGTCCAACATAGCCGTAGATGATACCGGCCTGCATGTTGGACACCGTAGTTCGCCCGATCACCGACTCGGGCATGGTCAGCTCCACCGTCGGCAGCTTGGACGTATTTTTCACCAGCGCGTCGGTGGCCACTTTGAGTCCCGGACAGATGGCGCCGCCCAGGAACGCGCCGTCTTTTGAGATGACGTTGAAGGTGGTGGCCGTACCGAAGTCCACCACGATGCACGGGCCGCCGAAACGGGTATAGGCCGCCACCGCCGTAACGATGCGGTCCGAGCCCACCTCGCGCGGGTCCTCGTAGAGGATATTCAGGCCCGTTTTGACGCCCGGCCCCACCATGATGGGTTTCCTGCCGAAAAAGTCGCGGATCATGTGCTCCATGGTGTAATTGCTCGCCGGCACCACGGAAGACATGATCACGCCCAGGATATCGTCTTTGTCATAGCCGCTGAAACGAAGCAGCGCGTCAAAATACACGCCGTATTCATCCGACGTGCGCAGCCTGTCTGTGGCCATACGCCAGGAGGCGCACAGTTTACTGCCGTCAAACAGCCCCGTTTTGATATTCGTATTGCCGATATCCAGCACCAGTATCATGGACAGCTCCTATGCTTCTCGGTTTTCTCCGCTTTTTTCGGTGTCACGGCCCCGTTCCTGCCGGTGACGCGCTTTAATATCCGCACGATGGCCACGGTGAGGATCACCGCCACGATGATCTCCGGCACGCCGTTTGTCATAAAGATACCCCAGATGACGTATCCCACCGTTTCGGGCGGGACGTTCGCCGCCTGCGCGTACTGCGGCGCGTAGATCAGCGCCAGAAGGCCCAGCACGCCGGCGGTGTTGACGGCCGTCGCGCCGGCGGCGGCCACGGCGGCGGCCACCGAATCGGCCGCTCTCTCCCTTGCGGGCGACAACGCTTTTTTGCCGGCGGCGATCCTGAATATCCCCCGGTAGAGCCATGCCGCCACCAGGCCGATCAGTATCCTGGGCACCACCGAAACCAGCGGGTTTAAAAGAAAGGGGCTCAAGATGCTCGTGGGCGCGATCAGCGCTTTCAAAAGGGAAAAGATGCCGAATATGGCGCCGACGATCATCCCCACCACCGGTCCTTCCAGTATGGCGCCGATGATCACCGGAATATGCATCGTGGTGGCGTTGGCCATGGGCAAGGGAATCATGCCGATGGGCGTGAGGCCAAGCACGATGGACACTGCGCCCAAGAGCGCCGTCACCACCATTTTACGCGTGCGTTCTTTACGTTTATCCGTATTCATTTTGTCCTCCTGTTCGGGTTCCTCTTTTTAAGGATACCCGACAATATGGAAGAAAGACTTCCCGCGCCGCGTTTTTTTCATGTCCGGCGCCGCATGTATTTTGGGCCGTGCAGCATCCAGGGATTACCGCCGGCTTATGGGCATTATAACAGAGCTCAACCCATTGTTCAATGACCGGCATTCCATGCGGCGCTAAATTGCGGCAATTTTTCCCTTGGGTCCATGGAATTTCACTGTGCTTCCGACCGCCTTGCCCCATATTTCTTTGTCCGGCGTATTGAATGTTACTATTAAAACAGTTATAATAAAAACCATAAATATACGGCCCGGATTCAGCCGCGTGCATGGCAAGCTGTTCCGCGCCTCAATGCACTTGATCCAGCTCAGCGGTTTACATGGCGCGTTATCGTATCTGGGATTGCGCGCATGTGTAAGGCAATACGATCAGGTATTGCCATCAAGGGGAGGCGTTCCTGCAAGGCTGCAAAGCCGCGCAGGAATCGTCTCTTTTTAGCAATAATTTTTTGTTCAAATGCCGAAAATAAGAAAAAACAATGGGGGTCGTTATGCGTCGTCTTTTTGAATTCCCGCTGCGCACCAGGGCCGAGGGCCTGCACGACATCACCGCTTCGGTGCGGCAGGCCATCGCCGATTCGGGAGTGCAAAGCGGCATAGCCGTCGTCTATTGCCCGCATACCACCGCAGGCATCACCATCAATGAAAACGCGGACCCGGACGTGGCGCCCGATCTGCTGTTCGCGCTGAACAGGGCTTTTCCCAGCCACAGGGAATTTGTCCACATGGAGGGCAACAGCGCCGCGCACATGAAATCTTCCGTCGTTGGCGCCGCCCAGCAGATCATCATCCATGGCGGCAAGCCGCTTCTGGGCACCTGGCAGGGCATTTTCTTCTGTGAGTTCGACGGCCCCCGCAGCCGCCGCTTCCATGTAAAGATTCTGGAGGGTTAGCCTGGGCAGCCATGTCTTGGCGGGTTTTTTATAATTTTTTCGTGGGTTCAAAGGCTAATCCCGCATCCTCAGCCAGACGCTCATCACAAGGGGCGCGGGCAGCAGTTTGGCCAGGAGGCGCTTCACGTTGGCGTCAAGCCCAAGAACCGAAATATCCCTTCCCGCGGCGCTGTCGGCAAGCGCCTTTGAAACCACCTTGTCCCTTGGATACATGGGACGGATGTTCGTCACCGTATCGGGGTTCCTGGTATCGCGGGCCACATCGAAAAAATCCGTATCCACGTATCCGGGGCATACCGCCGTGGCCGAGATGCCCCGCCCTTTCAGCTCCACGTTCAGCGCGCGGGTATAGTGGGTTACAAACACCTTGCTTGACGCGTACAGGTTGAACCCCGGCAGCGGCTGGAACGCCGAAGCGGACCCCATGTTTAAAATACGCGCCCCGCCCTTCATATACGGCAGCACCCGGTTGGTCAGAAGCACCGGCGCCAGCGCGTTGAGACGGACCATATCGTCAATCTCCTCCCGGGTTAAATCGATGCTGTTTCCAAACTTCCCAAAACCTGCGTTATTGACGAGTATTTCGACGTCGGGCCTTTCCTCTTCCAGCATCCGGGCGATATACTCCAGGCTTTCATCCAGTTTAAGGTCCAGCGCTATGGGCCGTATCTTGTCGGACGCCGCCTGCTGGAGCTCCGTCAGCCGCTCCTCCCGCCTGGCAACGGCCCAGATCTCATCTATATCGTCCATCTTCGCTATCTGCCTGGCAAACTCACAGCCGATACCCGAGGACGCGCCCGTTACAATGGCAATCCGCTTCATGGCGAACCTCCCCCTATTTCTTTTTCTCATTGCCCCTGTTCATTCATTTAGTATAGCAAATTTCATATCCGTTTAAACAGTAAAGGGAGCCTGCCGAAAGGCGGGCTCCCAGACTTGCGCAGTTCTATATTTTCAGGAGGAATCTAAACGATCTGGTACAGATGTTTTTTCAGGCTTTTGATCGCCTCGCTGCGGACATAGTCGTTGGGATCGGCCATCCCATCGTGCAGTATCATGATCACCTGCATGTCGCTGTGCACATAGGCCAGCCCGGCGTAGGCCGCGGCACGGATGCGCTCATCGGGAGACTTGGCGTGCTGCATCAGCCGCTTCATCAATTCCGGATCTTCAATGGGTCGCCGTACCCTCCCCTGGGGTATCGTGCATGTATTCATAAAGTTGCCCTCCGCTAAAGTGTCTGCTTTTATTTACGCTCATTGTAAGGGATTTATGTGAACGCGGTATAAACACAATGAAACCAAATTGCAACCAATATCTGAATTTTTGTTATCCGTGTCCGTATCTCCGTCACGTTCCGCTTGCCCCTTATTGCAGTCACCGCGCGGCGTCTTGTTAAAGTACGCCGGCCGCCAAACCATCTTGGGACGGCACCTGCTCTTTCGCCAAAGCAGTCCCTGCCCGGAGCGTTTGTTTTCTCACCACGCCGAAAACCAGGCGCAAACAGTCTTATCATACGCCTGTTCCCGCGCAAAAAAAGGCTGTCCGCGCCGGTACCGGACAGCTTTTCAGGTCATATTTTGCCTCTTTTTGCTACAGGCTGACGGGAAGTTCTCCCGTGATATAAATTTCCTGCGGCGCCACCCGGCATTCAAGGGCCGCGATATGAACCCCGCCCGCCTGCGCCTCGCGCAGCGCCCGGGCAAACGCCGGATCACACTTTTCATTGGGCATAAACACCCGCGCTCCCTGCATCTGCACCACGAACACCGCGTAGGCCTCATAGCCCTCTTTCACCGCCTGCAAAAGCCCCTTCAAATGCTTGAGTCCTCGCTTCGTCGGCGCGTCCGGGAAGAGCGCGGTCCGCCCCACCTTCAGCGTGACGCCTTTGACCTCCACCAGCGTCCGCTTCTCTCCAGCTTCCAGATAAAAATCAAATCGAGAATCCCCGTGGGCATACTCGGCTTTCATGCGCCGCACCTGCGGCCAAAAACGCCCTTTCCCCACCCACTGAGCGAACAGTTTGTTGGGCATCTGGCTGTCGATATTCACTAAAAGCGCGCCGCGGTACACCGCCACGACGCTGTATCTGGTCTTGCGATTCGGGCTGTCGCTTTTCTCCAGCACCACTTTGGCCCCCGGCACAAACAGCTCCCCGCACCGCCCGGTGGTGCGCACGTGGCAGATTTCTTCTTTCCCGTCAACCTGCACCCGGGCAATGAACCGGTTGGGCCTCTCGATGAATATGCCAAAGGCTGTCTGTTCGTACCGCATGGCTTCTCCTCGTATCTGGTTCAAGCGCGTTTTACCTACAGGGTAAAGAAACGCCTGCTTCCATCCATTATAGCATGGACTCAGCGCTTTATCCCGGTTTAAGCGGCACCCGGTTAAATGAAGGATTTTCCCCGCACAATTTCCGCACAGAAAAGCCTCCGCCCCCATCCCCATTCACAATTTGTTACAAGTAATAATATTCTATTTCAATCATCATCGTTTGCATTCGGGCGCATTTTAGTATATACTTGTCATATCTTGTTAATTTTTGATTGAATCGAGCATGCGTTTTTCGGCATGTCTTACACTATATCTTAAGCCGTCACCCGATTGCCTGTTCCAATTCCTCACTGTCCGTCCGCATGTCTGTGCGGACCTGTATTGGCGCACCGTTTTGCGCCCGCAATTTCTATTTTATCAATGAAAGGGGTTGTTTTTTCTTGATTCGCTTTGAAAATGTCAGCAAAGTCTATCGTGGCCATCAGCAAGTGGTGGTCGACAACATCAGTTTCACGATTCCCAAGGGACAGATCGTGGTTTTGATCGGGCCCTCCGGATGCGGCAAGACCACAAGCCTGAAGATGATCAACCGGCTGATCCGTATCACATCGGGCAAAATCTACATCGACGGTGAGGACAACCAGAAGATGGATCCCATTGAGCTTCGGCGCGCGATGGGTTACGTCATCCAGCAAATCGGCCTGTTCCCGCATCTGACCCTGCGGGAAAACATCGAAATCATTCCGAAGCTGCAGCATCGGGACAAAAAGCAGATCGCCGAGCGCACCATGGAGCTTATGGAAATGGTGGGCCTTGACGTGGACACCTATATCGATCGCTATCCCACGCAGCTGTCCGGCGGGCAATTGCAGCGCGTAGGGGTGGCCCGGGCGTTCGCAACCGATCCGCAGATTATCCTGATGGACGAGCCCTTCTCGTCGCTTGACCCTATTACCCGGGCGCAGCTTCAGGACGAACTGGCTTTCCTTCAGCTGAAGGTAAAGAAAACCATCGTGTTTGTCACCCACGATATGGACGAGGCCATCAAGATCGCCGACAAGATCTGTATTCTGCACGAGGGCAAGATCGTCCAGTACGATACGCCGGAGGTGATCATGAAGCAGCCGGCCAATGACTATGTCAGCGCCTTTGTGGGCAAAAAGCGCATCTGGTCCAATCCCGAGTACATCCGCGCCAGGGACATCATGCGCACCGATCCCGTCACGGTCCCGCTGGAGATGCCCGCCATGCGCACCATGGACTTCATGCGCTCCAAGGGCGTGGACAGCGCGCTGGTGGTGGACAATCAGCGTAAATTCGTCGGCATCGTCAGGGCCAGGGACATCCAGCGCCAGCAGGACAAGAGCGTCACCGCCGGCAGCATCATGCGCTGGCCCAAGGAGACCGCCACGCCGGATCACAACATCATCGATCTTTTGACCAAGGTCAAAAGCAGCAGCGTATCCAACGTGCCGGTCGTCTCCGAAGACCAAACGTTGCTTGGTCTTATCACCACCAGTTCCCTGGTGACGACGCTGAGCCAGCAATACATTGATTTTGAGGAGGCGGGATTAGAATGATCAGTTTCTTTCAATATGTGTTTGACAACAGGGCGGCCCTGCTGCAATATACGTTCGAGCATCTTCGCATCGGCCTTTTGGCGGTGCTTCTGGCCATCATCGTGGGCGTGCCCATCGGCCTTCTGATCGCCCGGGCAAGGGGACTGTCCAGGCCTGTTCTGGGTTTTTCCAACGTGATGCAGGCCATTCCGAGCCTTGCGCTGATGGGCTTTTTTATTCCCTTTATCGGCATCGGCGACAAGACGGCCATCGTCATCATTGCGCTTTACGGGCTTCTTCCCATCATCAGAAATACCTATACGGGCCTTACCAACGTGGACGCCGCCATGCTGGAGGCGGCGCGGGGCATCGGCATGAAAACGGGGCAGATCCTCCGGAAGATACAGATACCCCTGGCCCTGCCCGTGATCATGGCCGGTATCCGCATCGCGGCGGTTACGGCCATCGGCACCACCACCATCGCGGCCTTCATCGGTGGCGGCGGCCTTGGTAAGCAGGTCTATGCCGGCATCCAGATCGTCTCCACCAACATGATCCTCTCAGGCGCCATTCCGGCGGCGCTTCTGGCGCTTTTGATGGACCTTCTGTTCTCCGTCATTGAAAAGGCGCTGGTGCCGGTAAGCCTGCGGATCGCCAGTGTGGCGGTCAACACCGCGGCGATTAAAAAGATCAAGCGCCGCAGGCGGACCATTTTGGTGGTGGGCCTTCTGATTGTGGCGGTTCTCTTTGGCAGCGTCGTCTACGATGCCGTCAGCCGCTCCGCCAGAAAGAGCATCATCGTGGGTTCCAAGGAGTACATAGAGGTCCGCATCATCAACGAGGTCTACGCGCAGCTCATCGAGGCGCATACGGATATCCTGGTGGAGAGGAAGCCTGCCCTGGGTTCCACCATGGTGGTATGGGAGGCCTTGAACGCCGGAGAGGTGGACATTGTGCCCGACTACACCGGCACCTACTACGCCACCGTTTTGGGCCTTCCCACGTCCGTGGGGATGCAGGTGGATTCCACCTACCGGGCCGTGGCGGACGAACTGGAGAAGCATAACCTTCATGCCGCCGCGCAGCTTGGGCCCAACAATGTCTACGTATTCGCCTGCGGCCCCGAGCTGGCGGAAAAATACAACCTCAAGACCGTTTCGGACCTGGCCAAGATCGCCAAGAACCTGCGCATCGGCTGCTCGCCGGACTTCCACTCCCGCGACGCGGACGGCCTTCCCGGCGTATCGAGGATGTACGATATGGAATTCAAGGAAATTTCCACCTTCGGCGCGGCGCCCATGTACATCGCCCATGAGAACGATGAAATCGACGTCATGGTCACCTACGCCACGGACGGCCTGCTGCAGAAATACGACCTGGTATTCCTTGAGGACGACAAGAACTTCTTCCCGCCCTACGTGATCTTCGGCATGTACAACGATAAAATCCGCGACGAGTACCCCGAGGTGGTGGAGCTTTTGAACAGCCTGGAGCTGGCCATCACCGACGCGGAAATGCGCGAGATGAATTATCGCGGCGCCGAACTGCAGGAAGAGCCCAGGGATATCGCCAGAGATTTCCTTGTAAGCAAAGGTTTCATCTCCGAGTAGTTAGAGTTGCCACTTGCAGCAAAAAGAACGCAGGCACAGCCTGCGTTCTGAGGCCGTCAAAAAACTTTGTTTTTTGACGGGCATGCCAGGGATTTTCCTGCTGCAAAAACGGATAGGTAGGTTTTTGCAGCGGCCGGAAAACCCTGAAAGGAGTGGGCTGCGGCCGCACATGTCACCCCTTGCCCACGGAATTTAGATTAGGGGGCTTCGGCCCCCTAATAACCCCCAAAAAGAACTTTTTTGACAGTCTGAGAACGCAGGCACAGCCTGCGTTCTTTTTGTGTTTTGATATCCGTCAGTCAATGCTCACCACATCGTAGCCCGCGTCGCTCACCGCGGCGCAGAGAGCTTCCTTGCTCTGGTCGGTTTCGATAGCGGCCGAGCCGAGCTCCACCGTCGCAGACGTATTCGGCAGCTCTTCCAGCGCGGATTTCACCGCGTTGATGCAGTGCTCGCAGCCCATACCTTCAATTACCATTTTATAGCGCATCATAAAACCTCCTTATTTTCTCTTTGTCTTCTGTCTTGGTTTGGTCCCCCGCCCTTTGGCGCCGGCCCGCTTTTTATTCGCCGCGCTCCCGGCGCCCGGGGGCCTGCCTTTATTATCCGTCCCTTTGCCCCTTTTGGCAAGCGGCCTGGGGGCGATCAAGTGTTTTTTCCCAAAACCGATCAGGTCCTCCCTGCCGCACTTTCGAAGCGCCTCCAGGACCAGCGCATGGTTTTTGGGGTTGCGGTACTGCATCAGCGCCCGCTGCATGGCCTTCTCCCGCGGATGCTTCGCCACATAGACTTCTTTGCCCGTACGCGGATCGATCCCCGTATAATACATGCACGTGGACAGCGTCGAGGGCGTGGGATAAAAGTCCTGTACCTGCTGGGGATAATGTCCGCTTCTGTGAAGCGATTCGGCCAGTTCCACCGCGTGATCCAGCGTGGCGCCCGGATGCGACGACATCAGGTAGGGCACTACAAACTGATTTTTTCCGTACTCGCGGTTGAGCGCCTCATACTTATCCAAAAACCGTCTGTATACGTTTGCGGGGGGCTTGCCCATCATCTCCAGCACCGGATCGGACACGTGCTCCGGCGCCACCTTCAATTGGCCGGAGATATGGTGCTGCACCATTTCGCGCATAAAGGCATCGTCCCTGTCGCACATCAGGTAATCAAAGCGTATCCCCGAGCGTATGAACACCTTCTTTACGCCCGGCAGCCTCCTGAGCTTTCGCAGCAGGCTTAAATAATCGCTGTGATCCACATAAAGATTTTTGCACGGCTTGGGCGCCAGGCACCGCTTCTGGCCGCATGCGCCCTGCTCGCCCTGTTTCTTGCAGGCCGGAAACCTGAAATTGGCCGTGGGCCCGCCCACATCGTGGATATAGCCTTTAAAACCGGGGTCCCGGGTCATCTTCTCAGCTTCGCGGATCACTGATGTATGGCTGCGCGACTGCACGATGCGCCCCTGATGGAAGCTCAGCGCGCAGAAATGGCACGCGCCGAAGCATCCCCGGCTGTGGGTCAGGCTGAACTTCACCTCCTCGATGGCCGGGACGCCTCCGTCCTTCTCGTAGAGGGGATGGTACGTGCCCTCATAGGCAAGATCGTACACTTTATCCAGCTCGGAAGTGGTCAGCGGCGCCTGGGGCGGGTTCTGCACCACGTAGATGCCGCCCGGATACGGCTCGGCCAGCTTCCTGCCCGAATGGGGATCGGCGCTTAAGTACTGGGTATAAAAGCTCCTGACATACGCCCGCTTGTCCTCCCGTACCTGCTCAAACGCCGGCAGGCGGAAGGCGTCACCGGCGTCCGCTTCGTCTTTGGTTTTAAAAACCGTTCCGCGTATCGCCTTGACGGCCGAAATATCCATACCGTTTCTTAGCGCCGCGGCCACCTCCAGCATGGCCCGCTCCCCCATGCCGTATATCAAAAGATCCGCCTGCGCGTCCAGAAGGATGCTCCGCCTGACTTTGTTCTGCCAGTAGTCATAGTGCCCCAGCCTCCGCAGGCTGGCCTCCACGCCGCCGAGAATAACCGGCGCGCGCTTGTAAGTCTGCCGTACCAGGTTCCCGTAGACCACGGCGGCATAATCCGGGCGCAGCCCCGTATTTCCGCCGGGAGAGTAGGCGTCTTTATCCCTGCGCCGCCTGGAAACGGTGTAGTGGTTGACCATGGAATCCATATTGCCGCCGGAGATCAAAAAGCCCAACTCCGGTTCACCAAATACGTCGATGCTCGACTTGTCCTTCCAGTCCGGCTGGGCGATGATCCCCACCCGGTAGCCCGCGTCTTCCAGCACGCGGCTGATGATGGCATGGCCAAAGGAAGGATGATCCACGTAGGCGTCGCCCGTGATGTATACAAAATCCACGCCGCTCCAGCCGCGCTGCATCATCTCTTTTCGGTTCATAGGGAGAAAAGGCATACCATATACTCTCTTTCCGAGGTCATCGCCCCCTGTTACTATGCCCTGATTGCATAAGTTTTGTCAACAAAGCGCGCTTTTCCGGCAGTTGCATCTGGCATGCCGCCCGCATCATATGGTAAAATATGTATAACCATTTCAAAATTCAGGGAGGCCGCCATGAGTTATTGCAGCCAATGCGGGCAGTTTTTGACGCAGGAGACCCAATTTTGCGGAAATTGCGGCACTCAGGTCAGCGCTTCGGAGCCGGAACCCTCTTGGAGTGCACCCGTATCGGAGGATGACGCGCCGGAATCCGCCGCCGGCCACAGCAAGGCTTTCAAGCGCGCCGCCGCGCAGCTTCAGGACAAGGAGCGCGCGCTCCGCAACGCCTACGGCAGCGGCTTATCCTCGGCAATCGAACCTATTTCCGCAACAGATTCTCCGGCAGATTCCCCCGCATCCTCTTCGGCGGATTCCCCGCATATTGTGCCGCCTGCCTTTTCGCCGTCCCCGCAGCGGACCTACGGCAAACGAAACTCTCCCCATCCGGACAGCTACGTGCAGTCGATGCCTACGTCCAACGGGATGCTGGTAGGCATCGTCTTATCGCTGCTGTGCTGTCAGCCGCTGGCGCTGATCTTAATCCTGTCTCACAAATGCAACTGGTCCATGGAAGTTAAAAGCACGCTGGGCATCGCGCTGGGGATACTGTGTGTCCCTTTGATTATAAGCCTGCTCATTTCATGCGTCAGCATGATAGGGGGCTTTATTCCCTATCTTCCTTAAGCAGCCGGAAGGCCGGCAGAGAAACCCTTTCGTCCTTATGAGGAGGCCACGCCATGCACTGCAGCCGGTGCGGACAAATCATGCAAGATACCCAGAGCTACTGCCACCGCTGCGGCTATAAACTAGCGGACAGTCCGTTTGCCGTGCCCAAGAATCCGCCTGCCGCCTACATTCCCGGCGGCCTGTACAGCCCGGGTTCTCCCTACGCCATAGATGCTCCGCATGCGGCCGGCCGGCCGCCGTCAAAAAAGATGCCCCCGCCCCCAAGCCATGGGAAGACCGGGTGCTGGTGGGTCTGTGCATCCTTACGGCGGTGAGTTTCATTCTGCTTTTATTTGTTTAAAAGCCTGTCAAAAGAGCACGGGACAATCCGTGCTCCTTTTTGTCTCTTGTCAATGATTTTTAAGGTAGCTGCGTATATTCGCCAACACCTTGCCGGTCAGCCGGTCGAAGCACTGTTTGGACCGTCCCGCCGACTGCTTCACGCAGTGCACGTTTTCATAGCGCATCAGCGTATCATCCCCCAGCGCCATCTGGGTATCGGCGAACAGATAATTATCGCCGCCCTCCAGCCAGCGCCGCACCACGTCCAGGTCATAGGACGGAGAAAGCCCGGTATTCATCAATATCTTGTGATGACCCAGCGTCTCAAACTGCCGGTCGTAGAGCAGCATCACGTTCTTGTTCAGGCATGTCACCACGCACTTCGCCCAGGAAAGAAGCCCTTCCAGCGGCATATAGGCATACCCCTCGTCTTCCAGCGCCGGCTTTCTCGTGCGGCTGTAGTAACGCACATCCGCGCCCACGGCCTTCAAATACCTGCCCACCAACTGCCCGCTTACGCCAAAGCCGATAATCCCCACCTTAAAGCCGGTCAGCTCCAGCGGCAGCTGTTCAAAGCGCTTCATGCCGAATCCGTGCAGCAGGGCAATGAGCTGCCACAGCACATATTCCCCCACACCCTCGTCGCCGTAGTCCCGGATGCCGGTGACCACAATGCCGTTCTTTTCGGCATAGCGGATGTCCACATTGGCGCTTTCCGGCCCGTAAAGGCTGCAGCACATCCCCACATAGCGCAGATTCTCGCACTGCCGCAGCACACTACCGGGCAGCGTGCTGGTGTAGCTGATCAATACCGCGTCGGCGTCTTGGATGCGCCGCAGCATCTGTGCGTCGTCCTTCGGCGAGTCCTCGTACCAGATGATCTCCCTGGCAAAACCGGCTATATCCTCCTGTCCCTTACCGGTCAGGCCCACCGGCTCCACCGCCACTATTTTCCTGAATTTTTTCATTGTATCGATACCCAATTGTCACCTTCCCGGCTGAATTTGAGATATGACCTTACAGGC
>JBMNQS010000034.1:0-22530 GCA_050944255.1 Christensenellales bacterium
AAACTTTCGATGGACTTATCGGTGTTGTGCTGCGCCTGCACGATGCCTGCGCCGCAAAAGTCGTGGATGCTCTGGCGCGTCTGGTTGCCATCTTTATCCGTCACCACCAGTTCGGCCCTGCCGCCTTGGGGAACGAGGCTTTCCACGCCGGCGTATACGTCGCCGTAGGCGTGCCTGGCAATGGTGATGGGCTTTTTCCAGCGGGGCACCAGCGGCCGGATGCCGCGGACCAGTATGGGCGCGCGGAACACGGTGCCGTCGAGTATGCCGCGGATGGTGCCGTTGGAGCTCTTATACATGCGCTTGAGGTTATATTCTTCCACGCGCTGGGCATTGGGCGTGATGTTGGCGCATTTGACGCCCACGCCAAGGCGGCGGATGGCCTCCGCGGCCTGGACAGTCACCTGATCGTCGGTCTGATCGCGGTAGACCAGTCCCAAGTCGTAATATTCACAGTTCAGATCGATATGCGGCGAGAGCAGTCGCTCCTTGATCATTGCCCACACGATACGGGTCATTTCATCTCCGTCCATCTCTACCAGCGGAGTTTTCATTTGAATTTTCGCCATGGGAACCTCCTTTAGTGACATTCAGCCATTAGTTTACCATCAGCCGTAGCAAATTGCGAGTAAAAATTTTCTGCCCTTTCCTACTTCGACCACCGCATGAAGCCCACCACAAAGGGCAGATGATCAAAGCTCCTGGTGCCGGTATGGATGAACCCATGGCGCAGATACCAGTTTTTCAGCCATGTATTTTCTTCGATAATCCCCACGGTCAGCACGCTGCCGCCCAGCGCGATGACCTGCTCCTTGGCAAAGTCCAAAAGGATTTTCCCATAGCCCCGGCGTCTCACCTGCGGCAGCACAGTCAGCTTCTCCAGCTCCCAGGTACGTTCATCCTGCTTTTCAAGCTGCATAAAGCCGATCATCCGCCCGCCCCGGGACAGGCCGTACATGAGATCGCCTCTCAGTCGGTGGGCCTGAAGATGTTCCAGGCGTATGAACGCGCCGTTTGTGGGGCAGTTCTCCTCGGTGAGGCCGAAGGCCTCCGCCACCGTGGCAAAACCGGCGCGGATCACCTCCGCGCAGCCTGCAAGGTCCCCCCGGTCAACTTCAAATATGTCATAGTGCATCATGGCTTTTCATTCCCCACATCAATCCGCTCCATAGTTTTTCTCCAGCCACAGGGCCACCGCGTCGTCGTTGTTGCCGCCGATGACGGCCGTCGCCGCTTTTTTGAGCACCGTGGCCGCGTTTTTCACGGCGTAGCAGGCATCGGCCGCCTCGAACATGGGTAAATCGTTGTGCCCGTCGCCAAAGGCGATCACCCTCCGGCACCCCAGACGCTCCTTCAGGTGCGTCACCGCCGCCGCCTTGGAGGCCGCCCTGGGCATAATCTCGCACCAGTACTGCCGGGTATACAGCTCCCTCTGCAAAAAACAGGCGTAGTGCTCGGAATCGGCCAGCGCCAGGTACACCGGCATCAATTCGTCCCTTTCCCCCATCAGCGTCAGGTAGAACACGTCCCCATAGTAAAGGTCGGACAGCGCCGCCACCGGATGCATGCGCGGATCGTCCCTGCGCCCGTCAGCGTACTGTTTCTGCGCGTCGGACTGCCTGGATAAGAGCCAGGACATCTTCTCCTGCCCGTCCCTGTAGGCGTAGACCAGCGGATACAGGTCATGGGAGGAAAGAAGCGCCTGCAGGTACGCTTTCTGTCCATGGTTAAAGCCAAAGCTCCGCAGCACTTCCCCGGTTTTGGCATCGATGGTGAAGGCGCCGTTGTAGACCACCACCGGCAGGCGGATATCCAGCTTTGCGGTGACTTTTTCCGCCGAAGCCAGGCTGCGCGCGGTGGCATAGGTAAAGAGCATCCCCCGGGATACCAGGCGGTTGATGATGCGGACGCTTCTTTTGGAGACCTGGATTCTATCATTTAAGAGCGTGCCGTCCAGATCCGTCACGTACAGCGTTTTCATTATCTCAGTCTCTCCAGGCTTCTGTGCACGGGGCAGTCGGGGCCATGCTCAAACCAGGCGCACTCGTCGCACTGAAGGCACGGCTCATAGAAGCTGTCCCGCAGGGATTTCAGATAGAAGTCCGCATCCGCCAGGAACGGCTTGCCGTAGGCCGCAAAGTCGCACAGGTCATTTTCGATCAGGGCTTCTCCCCGGGCAAAATTGCGGATATCATTGACCGCGATCACCGGTACGCCCACATGCTCATGGATGACGCTTGCCGTACAGACATATTCGTTGTAATCAAAATCACCGGGGATTTCCAGTTCCCTGTCCCGGGGGATGCCGCCTGAAACGTGCAGCATCTGCACGCCCATATCCTCCAGCGCCCGGGCCGTGCGGATGTCCGTATCCATATCCTCGGTCCAGCCCATGCGATAGCAGACAATGAAATCCGCCCCGGCAAACCGCCGGATGCCCCGGATAATCCTTTCGGCCATATGCAGGCGTCCGGACAGGCCGCCGCCGTAGGCGTCTGTCCTTTTATTGGCCGTCTGGGAGGCCAGCATATTCAAAAAGTAGGTATGGGCGCCGTGCAGTTCAACGCCGTCGCAGCCCGCGTCGCGGCACAGGGCGGCCGCATGAATAAACTGCCCGGCGATGCGCTCCAGCTCCCGCGCCTCCAGGTGGTTTACGCTGTCGCCGCCGTAGAAGCCGTCGCTGGGATAGGCCAGCTGCACGAAAAACCGCGTATCGTTTTCATGGCACGCGTCGGCGATGGTGCGAAGCGGGCCGGTTTGCTCCCGCGAATAGACGCCCAGGCCATGGTTCAGCTCTTCTTCGCAGGGCGACAGCGCCTGGGAAATCATCAGCCCCACGCCGTTTGCCCGCCGCAGGTAATGCAAAATATGCTCCTGCCCGAGGGAGCCGTCCGCTTCCCCCTGGTAGCCGAAGGGCACCATGGGCGCCATGACGACGCGGTTTGAAAACTCCACACTATAGACTTTCATCGGATCTTGCAGCGCACTCATCGGTATCCTCCCCCGTATTTCCGGCGTTTCCGCGAATCGTTGAAGCCGGTCCCGTTTTTTATATTTTATCATAACTTAAAAGCGGCCACACCATAAAAGTATGGATAAACCTCAATGCATAAAAAGCGGCGCGTATACGCGCCGCTTCTTTATTTCATTTGGGCAGCGTCACCGTGAAGCGGGTGCCCCTTCCTTCCCGGCTTTCCGCTTTCACCGTTCCGCCGTGGGCCTGGACGATGGACTTTACGATGGCAAGTCCGATGCCCGCCCCGCCGGTCTTTCGGTTGCGGGATTTATCCGCCCGGTAGAACTGTTCGAAGATAAGGGGAATCTCCCCCTTGGGGATGCCCACGCCGTCATCCTCCACCGTCAGGATGCCGCTTTGCTGCGCGTCCTCTGTGGCAATCCGTATATTCCCGCCCGGGCGCGTGTATTTCACGGCGTTGGAGATTAGGTTGAGAAGCACCTGGCTGATCCTGTCCCTGTCGGCATAAACCACGGCAGGTTCGCCCTCGATTACCAGCTTCAGGTCCTTTCTTTCCATTTCCAGCTCAAAATGGCCGCTCACCGAATGGGCGAGCTCCATTAAATCCACCTGGGATTTGCTGAGCTTCAGGTTATCGCTCTCCACCTTGGCCAGGCGTTCCAGATCGGCCACCAGGCTGGTCAGCCTGCGGATTTCCTCCTGGCAGCTTTTAAGCCTTTCGGCGGTGGGCTCCCATACGCCCTCGATCATGGCCTCCAGGTGGGAGCCGACGGCGGCAAGGGGCGTGCGCAGCTCGTGGGCCACGTCGGCGGTGAGCTGTTTGCGCAGGTTTTCCTGTTTGCTCAGCACGTCGGCCAGATGATTGATGGCCAGCACCAGATCGTCCAGCTCCCTGGTTTTCGTGTTGCTCTCAAAGCGTATGTCGTAATTGCCCCGGGATATCTGTTTGGCGATCTGGGCCGTTTTGGTGATGGGCCGGGCGATGCGTCTGGCCAGTAGCCAGCCCGTCACGAAGGAGAACGCCAGAGAAGCCGCGCCGATAACCAGCAGGATCGTATTGAGCGCGCTCAGAAACTGGAAATCATACTCACTCAGGAAGTACGGCCCGAAGTAGCTGACGGCCATAGAGCCGATCTCCCGACCGTTGTGCGACAGGGGATACTCCTGCAGTTCAAAGCCGCCCGGGCTGCCGGGGCGCAGCTTTGCCATCCGCTCGGTGATGTCGTCCATAATCTGCAGGCACAGCGTCATATCATGGTTATGGGCGTCCCAGACGGCGGCGCCGTCCTTATCATACACGATGATAATGTACCCGTCGTACAGGGCGAACATGCCGATGGCGTGGACCACCTCCTGGTCCCACGCCTGCGTCTCCTCGTCGTATTGGTGGCTGAGGTTATCCGCGATATCCGCCACCCGCACCTGGTTCTGCCGCGTTATATAGTTCTCAAACTGCCGGTTGATCAGCACATTGGACAGGACGCTGATCAGCACCACGGTAACGAATACCACCGTCACGATGGTCAGCGGAAGCTGTGCTTTCAGGCTTCTTCGCATGTCATTCACCCCCGAACCTGTAGCCCACGCCGTGGATCGTCAGCACGTAGACAGGCGATTTGGGATCGTCCTCGATCTTCTGGCGCAGGTTTTTGATGTGGCTGTCCACGGCCCGGTCGTACCCCTCGAACTCTCCGCCCAGCGCGATTTCGATCAGCTCGCTTCGGGTAAAGACCTTTCCGGGGTATTTGATCAGCGCCGAGAGTATTTTCAGTTCGCTGGGGGTCAGGTTCACCGCCTTTTGTTTTTTGCGGATGATCCCCTTTTCAAAATCCACCGACAGATCGCCGCCGCCAAAAGAATTTTTCACCGTCAGAGGCAGCAGGTCGCCAGCGGCCCTCCGCAGCACGGCCTCTATCCGCGCGTGCAGCTCCTTGAGGCTGAAGGGTTTGGTCATGTAGTCGTCGGCGCCGATTTCAAGGCCCTGCAGCAGATCGCTCTCCTGGATTTTGGCCGTCAGCATGATGATGGGCACCCGCGATTTTTTGCGTATGGCGCGGCAGACCTCCTCCCCGGAGATATCCGGCAGCATCAGGTCCAGCACCACCAGCGCAATATTTTGCGCATCGAAAATCTCCAGCGCACGCCGCCCGTCCTCGGCGGCAAACACGCGGTAGTCGCGGCTTTCTAAAAAGGAAGAGACCACCTGGGTGATCTTCGGCTCGTCGTCCACCACCAGAATATTCCCTCTGCCCATGGATCGTCCTCCTTTCATGTCATACCGGCAAATGGGCGCCGCAAAGTCCTGCGGCCCCCCATCTGCGTGATGCGCCGCCTCCGCACAGCCGTGCGGCGCCTTCTTCGCCTTCGGTTTTTCTTTAGCTATAACTCTCCTGAATCCCCAGCGCGCCTTTTCGCGCCCGGCTTTCCTTTGCCTGGCGCGGCGCTGCGGCGCAGGCCCAAGGCCCCGCCGCGCGCATACTGCCTATTGCGTTATCGATCTCAATTACTGGATTTCAAAGGGCTTGAGCAGCTTCTCCACTTCTATGTCATTGCCCTTTTCATCCATGACGGGCACCGCCGCAAAGACCCATCCCCCGACATTTTCCGGGTCCACGCCCGCATCGATGAACGGCTGCGGATTTAAGACAAACACGATGTCCTTATCGTTGGTGCTCATATCCTTGGCCCACTCGAACATGTTGCCGCCCTCAAGGTCCACACCGTAGTGGTCCAGCGCCTCATGGTAGCCGATGCTGTCGCGGCTGAACTTGACGATCTGCTCGAAGGAGGAGAGGGGCGTGATTTCGCCGTCATAGTCCGGCGCCTCGTCGGTGAGGTCCGTGCCTATCAGGATTATATCGCCCGCGGCCACGTATTCATCGGGCAGCAGGTCCACATCCAGCCCGGCGTCGATGAACGGCTGGGCGTCCACCTCGAGCATCACGTCGTAGCGCTGACTCCCGCTGAAGTCCGCGCTCCAGATAAATCTGGCGCTACCATCGGGCGCAGTGAGGGCCCAGCCGCCGTTTGCCTCGTCGGATGCAATGCTGCCGGCCAGCGCGCCGGCGACCTCCTCAAAGGACGAGAGCGCGACGCTTCCCACCACGTCCAGCTGCCGGCAGGCCGCAAAGACAACGAGCAGCGCCGCGCACAGTATGAACAACATGACTTTCTTTGTATACTTCTTCATCATGGTTTACCTTTCCTTTCTCAGCCGGCGGCCTTAAAGCGTTTGAGCCGCAGTGCGTTGGTCAGCACCGATACGGAGCTTAAGCTCATGGCGATGGCGGCGAATATGGGATTGAGCAACGGGCCTCCGAACAGATGGAGCACGCCCGCGGCGATGGGGATGCCGATGGTGTTGTACCCAAAGGCCCAGAACAGATTCTGTTTGATATTGCGTATGGTGCGGTGGCTCAGGTGGATGGCGGTGGGCACATCCATCAAATCGCTGCGCATCAGCACCAGATCGGCGGACTCCATGGCCACGTCGGTACCCGAACCGATGGCAATGCCGATGTCGGCCTGCACCAGCGCCGGGGCGTCGTTGATGCCGTCGCCCACCATGGCCACTTTGCGGCCCTCGTCCTGGAGCTTTTTCACTTCGTCGGACTTATCCTGGGGCAGCACTTCGGCCAGCACCCTCTCGATGCCCACCTGCCTTGCGATGGCGGCGGCGGTCCGCTTGTTGTCGCCGGTGATCATGGCCACTTCGATGCCCATTTTATGCAGGCGTTCGATGGCTTTTTTGCTGCTTTTCTTCATCACGTCCGCCACGGCGATGATGCCGGCCAGCTTTCCATCCAGCGATACGTACATGGGGGTCTTGCCCTCTTCGGCAAGACGGTCGGAGTCATCTTCCAGCTCCGCGAGGGAAACGGAACTCTCGTCCATCAGCTTGCGGTTGCCGGCCAATACCTTAACGCCGCCTATCTCCGCGCGGATGCCGCGTCCGGCCAGCGCTTCAAAGTCGTCGGTGTCCAGCAGCTGCAGTCCCTTATCCTGGGCGCCCAGCACGATGGCCTGGCCCAGCGGGTGCTCCGATCCCCTTTCGGCGGACGCGGTAATCTGAAGCAGGTACTGCGAAGATATCCCCTGCGCGGGCAGCACGTCGGTGACCTCCGGCTTGCCTTCGGTGATGGTGCCGGTCTTGTCAAAGACGATGGTATTGATCTTATGCGCCGTCTCCAGCGCCTCGCCGCCCTTGAACAGGATGCCGTTTTCGGCGCCCTTTCCGGTGGCCACCATGATGGAGGTGGGCGTTGCCAGCCCCAGCGCGCAGGGGCACGCGATGACCAGTATGGAAATGAATATGGTCAGTGCGAACTCCACGTCCCGGGTGCCGATATACCAGGCGATGCCCGCCAGCACCGCGATGACGCAGACGATGGGCACGAAGTAGCCCGATACGATGTCGGCCATCTTGGCGATGGGCGCCTTGGAGCCCTGGGCGTCCTCCACCAGCTTGATGATCTGCGCCAGCGCCGTATCCTGGCCGATTTTGGTGGCCTTGAAGTGGATGACGCCGCTTGTGTTGATGGACGCGGCGTAGACCTCGTCGCCGGCCTTTTTATCCACCGGCATGCTCTCTCCGGTGAGCATGGATTCGTCGATGGCCGTATGGCCTTCCAGTACCGTACCGTCCACCGGTATTTTGGTGCCGGGTTTGACCACGATCACATCGCCGATCTCCACCTCGTGGATAGGAATTTCCTTTTCAACGCCGTCCTGCAGCACAATGGCCGTCTTGGGGGCCAGCCCCATCAGTTTCTTGATGGCCTCGCTGGTACGGCCCTTGGAGACGGCCTCCAGCGTCTTGCCCAGCAGGATCAGCGCGATGATCACGCCGGCGGTCTCAAAGTACAGGGATTCCACCGCCCCGAAATCGCCCCGGTAGATCAGCCACGCATTGTAGGAACTGAATATGACCGCCGCCGCGGTTCCGATGGCGATCAGCGAGTCCATATTGGGGCTCCGCTGCGCCAGCGCCCTGAATCCGACGGTATAGAACTTATAGCCCACCCCCACGATGGGGATCACCAGCGCGATCTGTACCAGCGCGTAGACGAGCGGATACTTCATGGGCTCCATGAAGCGCGGGAAGGGCAGCATGATCCCTGGGATCATGGGCGCCATGGCGATGTAGAGAAGCGGCAGAGCGAACACGGCGGCCACGATGAATTTGATCTGCAGCGTGCGGATTTCCTTCTCCTTGCGCTTCTGATCCTCGTCCACCGCATCGATCTTGGTAACTTCCAGCGCCTTATAGCCGGTTTTTTCTATGGTCTGGCGGATAAAGGCCGCCCGCGTCTTTTGGGGGTCGTAGGAAACGGTGGCCTTTTCGGTGGCGAAATTCACCGAGGCACTCTCCACGCCGTCCAATTTAAGAAGGGCCTTCTCCACGCGCTGGGCGCAGGCGGCGCAGGTCATGCCGCCTATGGGGATGGTGATGGTGCTGCTTTCGGGTTTCTCCACCACCTGGTAGCCGATTTTGGAAACGGCCTGCTTGATGTCGGAAAGCGATATGATCTTTTCATCATATTCCGTGAACAGCTTTTCACTGGCCAGGTTCACCGAGGCCTTCTCCACTCCCGGCAGCTTCCCGACGGCCCGTTCGATCCTCTGGGCGCATGCCGCGCAGGTCATGCGGCCTATATTCAATACTTGCTTTTCCATACTCGGGTCTCCTTACTCTCAATTTCTGACGCCCGCCGCGCCGGTCCTTGACGGAAACGACAGCCTATGCTATTATTTTAAATGTAATTTTCATAATTGCAAGTATGTACTATATTGTAACATAGTACCTAGAAAGTAAGTAAAGAGGTTTCCGGCACCATGAAACACGACTGCGACGGATACAACTGCCCCATAGGCACCACACTGAACCTGATCGGCGGCAAGTACAAGTCCCTTATCCTGTGGCACCTGATCGGCCGCACGCTGCGCTTCGGGGAACTTCAGAGGCTGATCCCGCAGGCCACGCCCAAGATGCTGACGCAGCAATTGCGCGAGCTGGAGCGGGACAATCTTTTGATACGCACGGTCTATCCGGTGGTTCCCCCCAAGGTGGAGTATCATCTGTCGGACTTCGGCAAAAGCATCAAGCCGATCCTGATGACCATATACGACTGGGGCATCGATTACCTCAAGAGCCACGGGCTTGAGGCCAACTGCTCCATGGGCAAGCAGTTCCGCTACGGGGCGGCGGACAGATAGCGCCGCGCCATCCCAAATTTCATACGGATATGCACGAAGGGGCCGCAAGGCCCCTTCGTCATATGTCTAAAACCGGCGCCGGAGCCAAAGGCCGCATCAATACGCCGCCTTCCAGTTGGAGAAAATCACCTTGGCTTCGCTGAGGAACTCATAGGGGACGGTGATGCTCTCATCGTCCACGCTCTTGTTCTCCGCGAAGATGGGCACCGGGTTGCAGCCGCCGGACATCACTTCCACCTGGTCCATCTTAAAGCGGTTGCCGCAGTTTTGGCAGACCAGCGAATCCCCGCTCTGTTTGTAGTAGCCCCTGCCCGAGTCGTAGCAGACCTGGCAGGTATTGAAGGCGGTACGGATGGTGTCGTCGCTGGCCATTACGGCGATGACTTCCAGTCTCGTGCCATCGATTTCAACGGGATAAAACATGGCGGTCTGGGAAACATCGCTGACGGGTATAACCAAATCCTCGTCAACGGCCACCGGCTCCTCATCTTCGGGCGTGGGCGCAGGCGCCGGCGTCTGCGTGGCGGCGCCGCCATCGGCAGACGGAGCCGGCAGCGTTATGGGCCTTCTGTCGGCCGAACAGCCCGCCAGAAACAGTACCGCGGCCAGCGCCAGCATCGCGGCGGCCCGATAAATCGACCGATGTCCGTATTTTTTCCTGTTTGCCTCAAACATATGTGATCCTCCTCATACGGCAGGTATTACCAAATTTTTCTGCCATCGTTTCGTCATTTTATTTTTTGTTGTCTTTTTCGGTTGGTTTCTTCCTTGGGCTTATTCCGGTTCATCAGCAATAGCCCGATCCCCAGCCCCACCAGGGGCAGTATGCAGTGCCAGTGGCTCAGTAAAAATTCCATGATCGCTCCTTTCCATGGCCATGCTTTTATTGGGCGGCCCCTTGCTCCACCACGTGGATTTTACTGGAGATCATGCCCATCCAGCAACTGTACGTGAAGGAGCCGGTTTTCGTGGGCGTAAATTCGATGACGTTCTCCCCGACTTGCAGCGGCTTTTCGATCTCGTATTCGTAGAGGAATATCCGGTTGTTGCATCCGTTGACGCTCCCCGGCGGCGCCTGGATGGTCCACTTTACCGGGATGCCCACCTCCACGGTGATGGGCTCGTAGCGGCCCGGCTGCAGCGTGGTGGTCACGCTCTGGTAACCGTCCTGCAACTGCACCTGCTGGCCGCTCTGGCCGCTGGGCGCGGCGGATGCGCCGGGAGACGAAATCCCCGACAGTGTCCAGCCGCTTGAAAACATAGAGATGCCCAGCACCACCACCAGCATGGCGCCCGCGGTGACCACCTTGCCGGTGAATTTTTTGCTCAGCACGGAGCTTAATGCTCCAAGGCCGAACATCAGCGGCACGGTCCCGAGGCTAAAGAGCATCATCGACAGCGCCCCTTTTATGGGATCGCCGGTGGACAGCGCGTAAAGCTGCATGGCCTGCAGGGGGCCGCAGGGCATCAGGCCATTCAATAGCCCCACGTACAGCGGGCCCTTTCCGCTCGTCTTTTCCGATTCGATTTTCCGGGCAAAGATGCCGGGCATGCGGATGTTGAGCTTCCTCAGCCACGGGAATATCCCCAGCATGTTCAGCCCCATAATCACCATGAACACGCCTGCGAAAAGCTGCACCATGCCCTTCATGGCGCCGGAGAAACTGATCACCGAGCCCAGGGCGCCGACGATGCCTCCGATGACCGTATAGGAAACGACCCGCCCCAGGTTATACAAAAAGCTGGGGCGCAGGGCTTTCAGGCGGCCTGCCTCCGGAGTCCCGGGGGCCTTGGATATGGTCTGTGAGAGGTTGATGCCGCCGCACATGGCCACGCAGTGCACGGAGGTCACCAGGCCGATGACAAACAGCATCCCGTAGCCCATACCGGCCTCGGCCAGCGGGAACGCGCCAAAAAACTGGGTCAGCCCGAAATGCTGTATAATCACATACAGCGCCGCGATGATGATCAGGATACCGGCGATACGGCGCAGGTTGTTTGCCTTTTGTCCGTCGGCGGGCACCTCATAACCCAGCTTTTCGATGGCGGCGGAGATATCCTTCAGCGAGATGATGTCCGTATCGTAGGTGATCTGGGCGGTCTCCTTATTGTAGCTGACCACCACCGTTTTAATGCCGGCGGTATTGCGCAGTTTTCTTTGAATGGCATTTTGGCAGTTGACGCACGTCATACCGCCTATACGAAGCGTTTTGGTTTTCAGGCCGGCTTTCATCGCTCCACCTCTTCCGTTCATTTTTTAAGCTCATCATACGAGGAAAATTTGTAGAAATTATGTAGATCAAAAAATTTTTTTGCCCTAACGCCGCAGCTGAAAAGCTCCGGGCCGCCACCTGAAAAGATCGCCCGCAGGCGGTCCCGTCTTTTTTCGCTGCTTTCCAAAAAATAAAAAACAGCGGCCCTGCGCCGCAAACGTTTGCAGGCACAGGGCCGCCGGATAAAACGGCCGTTTTTTATATCTTCGTTGCCGGAAACCCGCAGCCTCCTGTGGTCGCTGAAACCGCGTCCCTTCAATATCGGCGCAGGGTGGCACTTTGGGCCTGCCTTTACTTGACGCTGTACTGCTCCAGCGTGGAGGTGATGGTCGTACCTTCGGATGAAAATTCCCTCTTGACCATGCCGACCCCCTCTTTGAAGTACTCGTACACGGTGGCGTTCTCCGACATGTTCAGCACCTTGATGCAGTCCTCGAATTTCCCGGCCGGCGTGTCGACGACGGCATCGGTGGAGACGATCTCCCTGGTGCCCTGCGGGGTGTCCCACTTGGTGCCTGTGGTAAGGGGCGCCTTCAGGATAATCAGCGTGTCGTTGGGAAGCGCGCTTAAGCGGTTGGCCCCGTCGTAGGCCTCTCCTTCGAAATAGGTGCGGACCACCTCGTCATCGGTGGCTTTCCAGACGGCGGCGGTGACCGTCCCGCCGTTGTCCTCTTCGACTTGCGCCCGGTCCGCCGCTGCGAACACGACCTTGCGGCTGAACGTGGCGTACTCGTTGCCCTCCCCCTGGTACTGCCAGGTGCTGTCCTGGCTGAGCGGGAAGAAATTCTTGGGGCTCAGGACGCCCGCGGACGGGCTTGGCTCTGCATCCGGCACCGTTGCGGTGGGAGGCGCACTGGGCTGGACGGTCTCTATGGGCTGGGACGCGGTGGGCAGGATGCCCGGTGACTGGGACGGCCGAGCGGGCAGCAGCCCGCAGCCGGCCATCAGGAGCACGGCGGCCGTCAGCAGGCTGACCGCGGCAAGTGGACGATAGGCCTTCATATACATTTCTCCTTTTTTTCGTTGATCTCGGTTATCCATGCGGATAAACCGTCATCTATTAGGATACGCCCTTATGCCGCCGGATAGTCACGCTCTTATGCGGGCGATGAATTTGCCAAGCGGCCTCCAGATCGCCAGCGATATGGCGAAATCCACCATGCTGTGGATCACGCTACCCACGCCTACCAATAGCAGGACCGATACCACAAAGCCTCTGGCGTAGTAGCCCTGCGCCATATTTGCGGTAAAGTAAAACGGCGTCACCACCAGCACTTCGCACAGCGCGTGCAGGATACCCAGCAGAAACGAAAACACTAGCGCCGGCAGCGCGGATTCGAGCAGATGCGGCTTTTTTCTGAGCACCAGCGCGCCGCACAGCGCGAAGATCACGTGCGTCGCGGCCCTAAGGACGATCACAATGGGAAAGCCCCCCAGAAAAAACCCGGCGGTGGTGCCCAATGAGACGGCCACCGCCACAAGAGGCGATATGAACATGGCGATGAAGATGGCCACGTGGCTCGCCAGGGTAAAGGACGCCGGCTCCAGGAGGATTTTCAGCGGGGAGAACATCGGGATGATGATGCCGATGGCGCACAGGACCGCCGCTGCGGCCATGGTGAATACCTTGCCTTTATTTGTCATGATTCTACCGCTCCTAAACAAGAATATGCGCATAGGTGTCTATACACATGTATAGACATTATACCATATCTACGGAGCCAGGCAAGCCATTTATTCAGTCTTTCAGCAGGATGCCGGCGCCATCCAGCGCGGCGGCAATGCGCTCGAAGGCCGCCTCATCCCGGCAGGCGATCGTGTGCAGATGGATGCCGTCTGTCAGCTTGGAGAGAAGGGGCGCGCTTCGTTCTTTTACCCTTTTTAGAAACTCGTCGGCGTCATGCCTGGAGAAGATATCCAGCGGGCCGGTCAATTCGCCGTAAATCGGATGCTCCACGATCACGTCGATGAGGCCCCCGCCATTGTCCACCACCGTATACAGCTCCTCGCGGGTGGCCTGGGGGGCGTGGTTGCACGCGATGACCCGCGTGATGCCCTGGCGGGCGGCCGCGGGCGGCCGGGCAAACACATATCCGTTGGGCGTGGCATGAATCTGCATGCCCGACGCGCGCAATAGCGCGATATCCCCCACGATAACCTGGCGGGTAACGCCGAACTCTTTGGCCAGCGCGCCGCCGGGGACAGGCTCTGCGCCCTGTTTCAACAGCTTGGCGATTTTTTCACGCCTCTGTGCGGAAATCATACCGGTCACCTCCGGACGGGACAGACTATCATTAAACTTGTATTTTATTATAGCATAGGGCCGGCACCGCCGTCGACGCCCATTGATACCCGCTCTTGACATACGGCGGCTTTCCACTTATGATCTTAAACATATTATAACAGTATGAAATTGAGTCCCGCGGCGCCGAAGCAATGTCATCCGGCGCAGGGTCTTGGGACAAACCTGGGAGGATAAAGCCGGTGTACAATCTGGACGAGATCATAGAACGCAAAAATACCGATTCGCTGAAATACGACTTTGCCCAAAAGCGCGGGAAGCCCGAGGGGCTGCTGCCGCTGTGGATAGCGGACATGGATTTTCGCACGCCGCCCGCCGTGGTGGAGGCGCTGATGGAAAAGTGCCGGCACGGCATATTCGGATATTCCGAAAACCGCGAGGATTACACGGATATATTAAAGGCATGGTTTTCGCGCCATTTTGACTGGGATATAAAGCCCCATTGGCTGATCAAGACCCCCGGCGTGGTCTACGCCATCTGCACGGCTATCCGGGCGCTGACGAAAAAGGGGGACGCGGTGATCATCCAGCAGCCGGTCTACTATCCCTTTCAGGAGTCCGTTTTGGTCAATGAGCGGAAGCTGGTGATCAATCAGCTTACGTACAGGGACGGGAAGTACGGCATCGACTTTGCGGATTTCGAGGCCAAGATCATCCAAAACGACGTCAAACTCTTCATTTTGTGCAGCCCTCACAACCCGGTAGGCCGCGTCTGGACCCAGGAGGAACTGTCCCTGATGGGGGACATCTGCCTCAAGCACGGCGTGATCGTGATGTCCGATGAAATCCACGCCGATTTCGTATATCCCGGCCACCGGCATCTGGTCTTTGCCAATGTGAAACCGGCCTTTGAAAAAATTTCGATCACCTGCACGGCGCCCACCAAGACATTCAATCTGGCGGGCCTGCAGATATCCAATATCTTTGTAGCCGATTCGGCCATACGCGATAAATTGAAAATGGAGATAGCCCGCAGCGGGTACAGCCAGCTGAACACAATGGGCATTGTGGCGTGCAAGGCCGCCTACCTGGAGGGTTTGCCGTGGCTGGAGGCGCTCAGGGCGTATCTGGCGGATAACCTGGCTCTGGTGCGCGGCACGCTGCAGGACAAGCTGCCCATGATCCGCCTGGTGGAGCCGGAAGGGACCTATCTGGCGTGGCTGGACTTTCATGCGCTGGGCCTGAGCGAGGCGCAATTGGAGGATCTGATCGTCCGCAAGGCGGGGCTGTGGCTGGACGCCGGCACCATGTTCGGCGTGGGCGGAGAAGGGTTCCAGCGCATCAACATGGCGTGCCCCAGATCGGTTTTGCTCAAGGCGCTGCACCAACTGGAAAGAGCGATAAACGGCTAAAAAGTAAACGGCTAAATGAACAGGGGGCGGGATGTACCGCCCCCTGTTTTTATATATAATTCAGAATCGCCGCGCACGGCTCCGCCTGCCGGTGCTGCCGCCCCGCTTATTTTCCCTCTTTTTCGTACCCCGCGGTCATCCGGCTCATCAGCCGCCCCATTTGAAGGGGAAACAGATAGCAGGCCATCACCTGGAATTTTTGTCCGAAGCTGTGGCAGATGACAAAGCTCTTTTTATTTATGCGCCTGGCAAGCCCCGTCCCCACCTTTACCGGGTCGGCCATAAATTCTTTGGGCACCGGCAGATCGCGGGACGAGTGCGTGCGGGTGAGCGGCGGGTGAAAGATATGAAACGTGATGCCCCTGTCCCGGTATTCAATGTCCATGCATTTGGCAAAGGCCTCTATGGCGCCCTTGCTGGAGGCGTAAGGGCTGATGTTTCTAAAGCCCATGACCCCCACCCCCGAGCTGGTGAGTATGACCTTTCCCTTTCCCGCCTTCTGCATATGGGAGATCACCGCTTTTACCAGGCGCAGCGCCCCGAAATAATTGACGTCAAAGACATCCTGGTAGATGGCGTACTCCGTCTTATCCATGGATTCAAAGGTGCATTTGCACGCATTGTGAATGGCCGCGTCCACGCCGCCGAATGCCTCGACGCCTGCCTGCACCGCGTGCGTAACGGCCTCTTCGTCCCGCACGTCGCAGACGATGGGCAAAAGGCTGTCCCCATGGTGCTGGCGCAACGCTTCCAGGCGGTGGGTTTGAAGGTCCAGCACCGTTACGCGGCAGCCGTCCTCCAGCAGCCGCTCCACCATGCTGTATCCGATGCCCTCATTGCCTCCGGTAATGATGATGCGTTTCATTTCAGGCCTTCCTTTCCCGTCTCCTGCCATGCGAAATACGTGCCCGGCGCGCCGCCCCGCGGCGCATCCTTAAAAAGCCGCAGCCTTGGCGCAGCGCCGCGCCTAGAGAAAAATTTCCCCCGCCAGGTAGCACACGGCGCGGCCTCCGATTTTCACCCGCGTCCCCGTATCCTGGCAAAAGAGCGTCCCGCCGCGCCGGGACAGCTGCGCGGAAACCATTTTGTCTTTATGCAGCCTCCGGGACCAGAACGGAATCAGCGTGCTGTGGGAGGAGCCGGTGACGTGGTCCTCGTCCACCCCGGCATTGGGCGCGAAAAATCTTGAGACAAAATCATAGTCCTTGCCCGGCGCCGTCACGATCACGGCGAATGCGTCTTCGATGGTTTTCAGCAATTGAAAATCAGGGATCATTTCCCTCACGGCCTCTTCGGATTCCACCAGCACCAGAAGGTCTCTGGAAAGATGCGTCTCCAGCACCTTCTGTCCCAGCGCTTCCTCCAGGCAGGAAGGGGCATCGCAGCGGGCGGGCTCTCTCCTTGGAAAATCCATGGTGTAGATATCCTCATGGCGCGAGACGTAAAGCGGTCCGCTCTTGGTGTGGAAATCCACGCTTTGCATGGACGCGTCCACGTAGTTCATCAGCACATAGGCGCTGGCCAGCGTCGCATGGCCGCACAGGTCCACTTCCACCTCGGGCGTGAACCACCTAAGATCATAGCCGTCGTCGCGCTTGAACACGAAAGCGGTTTCCGCCAAATTGTTCTCAAAGGCGATTTTCTGCATCGTGCCCGCGTCCAGGGGCTCCTGCGGCAGGCACACCCCCGCGGGATTTCCGGCAAACAGCCGGTCGGTAAAAACGTCCATCACAAAATACTTCATCTCTTTATCCTTTCTCCGCGCATTCTCCGCGGCGGCAGGCCACCGGCTGAATCACGCGCCGCATCCATACGGTTTTTTCATCTCATCGACTAAATCCCGGCCCACCAGACGCATCCTTTCATCCCCGGCCGCAGCCTGCCGTCGGAATCAGGTTCTCCCCTGCCGGTCGGCGGTACGGCGGCGCCCCGGTCCCGGCCAATATCTCAAATAGCCGCCGGCTTTTCCGCCTCCATGGCTTTTACCCACGCTTCATATTTGCATCTGTTCAATGCCCGTTCCTCCCCTTGGATGCCCTTTCCCGTTAAAAGATTCACAGCATCCCTTTTTTTGCTATTGTAATTGCTATATACTGTAAGATCAAGCGGCAATGCGCTTATAAGCGCACACGAATTCACTCTACGAACCAAATACATTTAAGCGGAGGAACAAAAGATGGCAAAATGCATCACTTCTGCACAGGCGCCTGCAGCAATCGGCCCTTATTCCCAGGCCACACAAGCCGGAAACATGCTTTTTATATCGGGGCAATTACCCATTGATCCATCCAGCGGAGCCTTTCCCGCCGGCGGGGCGGCGGAGCACGCGACGCAGTCCATCGCCAATTTGAAGGCCATTTTGGAGCAGGCCGGCTTCGGCCTGGAAGATGTCGTTAAAGTCACCGTATTTTTAAAGGACCTGGAAGATTTCGCCGCGGTAAACGAAGTCTATGGGAAGCACTTTCAGCAGCCCTATCCGGCCCGCTCCACCTTCCAGGTGGCGCGCCTGCCCAAAGACGCCCTGCTGGAGATCGAAGCCATCGCCGTCAGGGCATAAGCGCAAGCACTTGATTTTTGAAAACCGCGGGGCATCATCCCCGCGGTTTTTCAAGGCTTCCTGGCCAGGTACAAATCCATGGTGTCGTAAATCGTCAGCTCATCGCCGGCTCTTTGTATTGCCTGCGCTATTTCGCTCTCCAACGCACCCTTCACATGCCCCGGCAGCGCCCTGTGGTCCGAATACGTATTCAGTAAGGCGATATAGTCCCGCGCATTGAATGAGCGGGTTTGCCGGTAAATCCTGGCCGTAACCTCCGCAAACCCGAAGGCCGCCAATTTGTCCGCATAGGCTTTGCAGGCGCTTTCGTCAAATTCCCTCAGCGGTTTCTCCGGCGGCCTGTATTTGTCGTAGGCCTTCTGTATTTCCACATGCAGTGGATCGTCTCTGCGATTGACAAACGCATGGTTCCAGAACAAGGCCAGCGTTCCGCCAGGCTTCAGCAAACCATACGCCTTGGCAAGCCCCAGCTCCTGCGGTATCCAGTGAAAGGCTGTGGCGGAATAAATCAGGTCGAACCGGCTATTTCCCGCCTCAAAACTTTCAAAGTCAATATTGATGACTTCAAGGCCCGGAGATGCCGCGAACTTCCGCCGTGCATATTCCGCCAGGCCGCGCCCGATTTCAACGGCGGTCACGCTGCAGCCCGTCTGAAGGATCGGCAGCGTGGCCTGTCCCGTTCCCATGCCGATTTCCAGCGCTCTTTTCGCGCTGTCCAACTGGGAATAGCCAATAATATCACGAAACAGTTCCGCCGCGTAAGCGGGACGCCACCGGTCGTAATTGGGCGCATCCTCATCAAACTTCAGCCGCAAATCCATCTTTTCACCATCTGTCTTGATTAAAATCGTCCTTCGCTACGCGTATTCCTTTACAGGCTCCTGGCCGCGCAGCGCCCGCAGCGCGCCTTCGGCCAGCGCAGCCAGCTCATTTTCGCCCGGATACGTGATCACCTGCGCGATCTGGTCCACGCGCTGTTTGATGGAGGCGGTAAAGCGGTGCGAATACGCAAGGCCTCCCGTGAGGATAATGGCGTTGAGCCGCCCTTCCAGCACGGCCACCATCGCCCCGATCTCCTTGGACACCTGATAGGCCATGGAGTCCATGACAAGCGTCGCGTAATCGTCACCGTTTCGGATGTATTTTTCCACCACGCGCATATCGTTTGTGCCCAGATAGGCCAGCATGCCGCCGCGTTTGCTGAGAAATGCCGTCATTTCATCTTTGGTGAATTTACCGCCGTAGCACATCTCGATGACGGGCGCCAAAGGCGCCGCGCCGCAGCGTTCGGGCGAAAACGGCCCCTCGCCGGAAATGCCGTCGTTGACGTCGATCACGCGGCCGTAGCGGTGCGCGCCCACGGTGATCCCGCCGCCCATATGCGCCACGACAAAGCGGCCGTCCTCGTATTTGATGCCCAGCTCCTGAGCGCATTTTCGGACAACCGATTTGGCGTTGAGCGCGTGAAAGATGCTGCGCCGCTCGATGCCGGGAATCCCGCTGAGCTTAGCCAGCTGTTCCATTTCGTCCACCACAACCGGGTCCACCACATAGGCCGGAATGCCGTAGCATTCGCCCAGATCGGCCGCCAGCAGCCCGCCCAGGGCCGAGGCGTGGACAGTGGCCGAATTGTCGATCAAATCCAGCTTCATTTTCTCATTGATATAGTACGTCCCGGATTCGATGGGCTTGATGATGCCGCCCCTGCCCACCACGGCGGATAGCTCCTGGGGCGCGATGCCGTTATCCTCAAGGGTACGGATCACATGGCCAAAACGAATTTCCCGCTGTTCAAGGGAACTGGCGTAGCCCTTGAATTCTTCCGGGCTGTGCTGGACGGACTGTTCGATGACGGGGCTTTCGTTTTCGTAGACCGCAATTTTTGTGGACGTTGAGCCGGGATTGATGACAAGGATCCGGAATATTTGCGTCATGTACATCAGCCTCCTTCCCTGGATATGGCCAGAGCGCCCGAGCGCACAAAGTCCAGCAGCTTGTCCTGCACCGGCAGAAGCATCTCTTCCACGTCGTCGGGCGTCCCCGAGACTTCAAAGCTGATTTCATGCATGCCCTTTTCAATGATTCTGGCGCCTTTAAAGTACGCCTCGTCAAAATCGTCCGTTTTCATCCGGATCAGCGCCAGCTGGCGTATGCAGGCGTTCTCCGCGCTGAGCACTTTGTACTCGGAGATAAAATTGATGTCGTAGAGTTGTTTGCCCAGCTTGTGCACATCGGCCCGCTCATCGTCAAGGACGATATTGATCTGGGCGATCCCGCTCTTGAATTTCCCCGCGTTGATGCTTTTGATATTCAATCCATGGCGCCGGATCAGCCCGGCGATGCGGTCCAGGACGCCCGGGCTGTCGTAGACGCCCAATCGCAGTATCGTATTCATATCGCACCTCCATATTCATTCCCGCGCCAGATGGCTGACGGCCACGGCGCAGAAAATGGAAAACAGCTTGCTCAAATCCGAATCGGAGCGGGAATTCAAAACAACCGGCGCCGCGGCCCCTATCACCACCCCGCCCGGCAGGCAGTTGCCCCCGTGGGTAAAGGCCTTCACCGCTATATTCGCCGCCTCTATATTGGGCATCAGGAGGATATCGGCGCGTCCGGCGACATCGGAATCCACCCCTTTATGACGCGCGGCCTCCCGCGAGAGCGCCAGGTCCATGGCCAGTGGGCCGTCAACCGTGCAGCCACTAATCTGTCCCCGGCGGTTCATGACGGTGAGCGCCGCGGCGTCAAGCGTCGCCTGCATATCGGGGTTCACCACTTCCACCGCCGCCAGAGCGGCAACCCTGGGGTTTTGTATGCCCAGTGCCGCGGCAACCCTGACGGCATTTTGAATCAGTTCCACTTTCGCCTTGAGGTCGGGGTACGCCACCATCGCCGCGTCGGTGATCACAAAGCGTCTTCCCATGACGGGCGAATCCAGCACGCTCACGTGGGACAGCATGCCGCCCTGGCGCAGGCCGCTGCCCCTGTCGAGCACCGCCCGCAGGAGATCGGCGGTCTGCACGTGTCCCTTCATCAGCACCGCGGCGCGCTTTTGCCTGACCAGCGATATGGCGGCGGCAATCGATTCGTTCGCAGACGCGCAGTGGATGATCTCAAAAGGCGAGATATCGATTCCCCGGGCGCCTGCCGTCATTTTGATTTTCTTCCCGTCCCCGCACAAAATGGGGACCGCCAGTTTATACTGATAGGCTTGCGCGGCGGCGCTCAGTACGGCGTCATCCTCCGCCGCGGCAACCGCCAGCCCTCCGGGGGCGGCGGAAACCACTATATCCGCCGGATTGAAGAGCGTCATTTTTACTTCACCTGCCCTTTTTTATTTTTGCCGCCGTTTCCGCGCGGCCTGAGGCTACGAAAAGATGCCGCTTAAAGCTGGTATCCCCCCGGCGACGGGGTATATGCAGCTTATTGCGCGCAAGCGCCGATAAACACCTTAAGCCGGTACCAGCCGTCTTGAAGAACATATGGACTGTAAAGATGGTCCAGATCCATCTCCTCCACATGCAGTTGGCACGCCTGAAAAATCCTCATCCACTCTTCATGGGGAAACAAGCCGAGGGTATGGACCTCATGCGAGACGCTCAGATCGCCGTCCCGCCTGATCAGGTAGATAAAGGCCGCCTCATAGGTGCTGTCCGATACCATATGGTTATTTTCCAGCAGCGTAATGTGAACGCCGTCTTTTTCACCGGCGTAGGCAAAGTTGTTGTTTCTGAAGTCCTCCTTGGTATGGGCGGTGATCAGGATAATTCCATCGGGCTTCATATGGGCCGAGGCATTTTGAAGCGTTGCCTTTAAATCTTCGAGCGTGGTCATATACGCAATGGCATCCGGAATGATCACCACGTCGAACTTTTCATTGAGCTTTACCGTTCTCATATCGCCCTTCACATAAGCGATTTGCGGATTTATTGTCTTTGCAAGGTCCAGCATGCCTTCGCTCAGGTCGACGCCCGTTACCCAAAAGTGTCTTTTAAAATGAAAGTCCAGCCTGCCCGCGCCGCAGCCCAAATGCAGCATCGTGGGATTATTGGCTGGAATACGGCGCTTTATAGCTTCAATGTATAGCAAGGCTTCCTCCTCGCAGGCTTCCGGCGGCGCCAGAATATCATCGACCCATGCCAGATCATTGTAAACCGACCACTTCATATCCATTGCCCTCCGCACAATCTTTTAACACCCGGCCATCCCTTGGCCCGCCCGCCGCAATCCTTCAAGGCGCTGTTCGCCGTCGATACTGCGCATGCTTTGCATTTTAATTGCCTCCCGATTGATTGCCTGCAGGCTTTACACCACTGATAAACAGATTCTTTTATTCACATCCGGTTTCTCCTGGTTTTTCTTTTGCTTTGGCTTCCAATTCCCTTGTAATCAATGCCGATGCCATACGGAGCGCCTTTATCCTGCGTATGAGCAGGGTGTGCTGAGAAGCGCTTTGTTTCAGCTTTGGCCGTACTTTCTCACACTTGCTGATCATTGAAGCGATAGCCTGGAGCGCTTCCTCCAATTCTTCTTTTGTATAGTTATTCATAAAGTCGCTCCCTGATATTTCAAAAATGTCCCTGAGGCCGGCGGGTCACAGTCAGCACTTCCAGTCGATTTTGGCCGGGTTTGGCTCGTCCTGCACAGAGGCGGCGCGCAGGGCCGCTTCCATATGTCCGCACTCCCCGGCGGCGCATTGCTGGATTTGTTCCCACGGGGCGTCTGCAACGAGCGGGGTGGATTGATGTCTTTTACATTGTCGGTAGTCGGAAACAAGTCAAAGGCACTTTTTGCACTATCGGTAGGCGGGAACATATCGACATATATAATTATAACGCCAACTACTAGAT
>JBMNQS010000035.1:0-22134 GCA_050944255.1 Christensenellales bacterium
GCCCCGGCGTGCCCGGCTTCCCCGGATACCTTGAACTTCATCCACAGCGGCCCGGCTATGCCCGAAACCACGCCCACGGGCACGTCTTTTCTTTCCAGCACCTTCCCCTGCTCGATGTGCAGTTCAACGTACGCCTTCACGTCCGAAGGCGCCCTTGCCGCCTCGTGCAGCCTTTCCGCAGGAAGTCCCGCCTCCGCCATGGCCTGCATGACGGTGACGCCATGCTGATCGGTATGCCGCAAATGCGCCGCATCCAGGATGCCCGCCATGGCCCGGCTGCCCAGCATGCCCGCCCCAAACCTGGCGCCCTCCTCGTCGGTAAAGCATACGATCTCGATGGGATGAAGCGTCTTGGCCGACCGCTCCCGCATGGACTTTAGCGCTTCCACCGCCCCCAAAACGCCCAGGGCGCCGTCGAACGCCCCTCCCCCGGGAACCGTGTCCAGATGCGATCCGGTCATGACCACGGGGGCATCTTTGCGCAGGCCATCTCTTCTGCCGATCAGGTTGCCGGCCGCATCCTCCCTGACCGAAAGCCCGGCCTCTTCCATGTACGAGGCAACCAGGTCTTTGGCCTGTCTTTCCTCTTTCGTGAAGGAAAGCCGCGTGATGCCGCCGTCCGCCGTCCTGCCGATGCGGCCCAGCGCGGAAAGGCGCTCCCACAAGCGCTCTGAATTGACGCTGCAGCCCTCGTTCATTTTTGCTCCGCTTCGGACGGCGCGTCCTTGTTCACCCGGAAACAGAAATGGCAGCAGCCGTCGGTAAAGAAGTGCTTGTCATGCACCACCTCCATTTGCGGGTTGAACCCCTCCGCGATCGCGGGATCGATCATCTTGCAGTACAGCATGCCGTACTCCTGCATGCCGTCCTTCTCCCACTGGTCCGCAAAAATGCACCGGGTGAAATGCTGTTCGATCATGTCCTCTTCAAAAACATTTTCATACTCAAAGTGGTCGCTTCTCTCCATATCGTAGTTGGAAAGATAATTGCCCAGGCTGTTGTCCTGCCCGATGGCCTTTGCCCGCCTGGCGATGTCCTGGCCCCTTTCAAGGCCGAAGGCCCGCACGCCTTCCATAACGGCTTGCTTCCCCTCCTCGCCGAAGCGGTCGGCCACCGTCTTGGCCACATGCGCGAAAAGTTTTGCCGCGATGGCATACATGGATACGGGCTGCAAAGGTTCCCTTTCGTGCCTGTTGTCGTTGTCCTGTTGATGCATAGCATGGTCTCCCTTCGTGCCCCGGATAGATTTTTATTGGCCTGATTGACCGCAGCCGGATAGCAAAATTTATGAAAACAATTTATTTTAACACAAAAAGCCGGAAGAAGACAATGCAGCGCCCGGCTTATTGCGATGGCATTGTGTTTGGGTTTTGTTATCATTCTCAATAGAGCAATAGACCGCGATAGCCAAAAAAAAGACCGGCTTGCGGTCAATTAAAGAGAAATATATAAAAGTTGGTGTTGTAATGAACCGCTTAATGAAATAAGGTGCCGCTAAGCGGCAAATCCCTTTAAAAATGCATTGTATCCGATATAGCATTTACTTACACCGCTGCGATGATCATCTGCCGTAATGAATTGTTCAATAAAACTTGACCCCTGAAAATAGAATTGAAGGCTTTCTGCCCTGGGCGTGATATGCCAAAAGCCTCTTTGCCCAGTACAGTGCTCGAAGGATGTGTTAAAACATCAGCAACAGCGTGTATTATGCTGCCCAAAACCAAATAACCGCCGCCGGCTCAGTAATTGCCGGCTCCAGACCAGGTCTGCTCGAAGGAAGCGTGTATTGCGCGGATACGCACATCAATTGTTTTCATCTCTCCAGATTATCCCATAAATCAGACAATATTTGCGCAACACCGGCTGCGATTGCAAGGAACCATCCGGCCAAATTACCGGAGCGGTAATCTTGCGTTTCGCTCCCTTCGGGCAAGGAGTGGTTTGGCTTTGAGCGTACTATATCGGATACATATGCAATGTGTCAATTTTGATAACTAAGTGCATAGAACGCTTGATCCTATGCACTTAATTACAGGTATGTTCAGCACAGAGAGCATAAAGTTTTATTTTTCCTGCTTCAGCTTGGCCGGGACGACGGGCTGATAATAAACCCAATCAGTTACCGCGTTCGCCGATTTCTGTGCTGCACGCTTGGATACGACGGCCATGATTTTCGATACTCGTTTTTTCATCTGACAAGCACCTCCTTTTGTGAAATCATATACCCAGGGCCCTATATTTGTAAATAATTTTGTCATGAACTGCCCTGCTGGTGACAAAATCTGCCAAATTTAGTTGTTATTGACCGATATTTAGCCCGGCCTACCGCAAAGTGCCCATATACATTTTATTCGATTATTGTAAAGATTTATGGGGAAATATGGTTTCATAATGTTTCGCCAAATGTTATACTTACACCAATCATTATAATAATGATGTCGCAAACTGTCCGATAAACAGCACAAACAACCACGCGGCCATCTTGAAATGTACGCCATACGCATTTAAGATAGTAGTGGCCTCGTTTTTGGATACAAAAGGAGGTACCAAATGAATATTGTCATATGTGATGATGATTCTTTTTGGGTTGAAGAAGTCAGGCGTATGGTGACCCATTGGGCTGAAACATCTTTTATGTCCGTGTCGTTTTGGACCTTCTCCAAAGGAAGCGAATTGCTCGACGCGCTCCGGAATAATAGGCTGCTGGATATTGATCTGGTCTTTTTGGATATAGACTTCGAGGAAAAAATAGACGGTATAGCCGTATCCAGGCACATTCGCAATGAAGGCCATAACTTCTACATTATCTTCATATCCGGCAACCCCCTCAGAGCCAGTCAGGGTTATGAAGTGGACGCCGTGGGCTATCTCGTCAAACCGTTTGATTACGATGTCATTGCCTTTTATATGAACAGAGTGAAGGAACGGATGTATCTCAAAAGCATTACAACCCTTGAGATATCCGTCAGCAACGGCATCGCCCTGATACCGCATATAGAAATTGTCTGCGCCGAAACCTACGGACACGAACTGAAAATTTATACCGTGAAGGACATCCTGCATACGCGCATGTCCATGCAAACATTTTTTGAGAAAGTGGATAACGCGGAGTTTGTACGAATTCATAAGTCGTATATCGTGAATATGCGGTACGTGAGAAGGATTATCACCAGGCGCCCTCAATCAGTGGAGATTTTATATCAAGGCGAAATCATGACACGGGATATCGGACGCACCTACTTCAAGGAGCTGCAGCAACGATACACCAATGCCATATCAAAGGGGTTAGTATAATGTGGAACATAATTGAATGGGCTGCGCAGTGCATAGATATTGTATTGTATTTTTTGTTTTATCTGCGCTGTATGCCGCTGAAGGCCGGTAAAAATAAAACCTATGTGATCGCCGTCGTCGCAGCGTGCGCGCTGCTGAAGATGTTCATATTTATGGCGGGTATCGGCTTTGGGGTGTACGTTTCATTCCTGATTTCCGTCTTGATGTGCTTTCTCCTATTCAAAGGAAAACTGAATGAATACCTCGTTTGGGTGACATTGGCCATAACCATCAACGGTATCGTGAATTTCTTCGTTGTGAACCTTTGTGAACTATATCCAGGGGTCACCTTCCAGCTTACCCTGCAGCCCGGTTTGCCGAGAATGTTCTGCATCATCGCAGTAAAAATTCTGGCGTTTGCCTGCTACTACATCATGACGATCAGAATCGACAGGTATACTGAAATGAACCGAAAACACAGCCTCCAGTTATTCATCGTATCGGTGGGCTGCTGGGCCGTTCTGGAAGTCCTGTTACGTATTAAATTGAATATGCCGGTGCCCGAAGCCTTCACGTATATGGGAACCATCAGCGGCATGGGCCTTCTGTTCATGCTCACTACATGTATTTCCCTGTACAATGCACAAGTAGTCCAGGAAAAAGAGCGTACGCTCCTGTCCGTTGAACTGCACGCCGCGCAGATCACTCAGGGACATATCAAACAGATGAAATACCTTTACACGCAGTTTGTTGAAGTGCGCCATGACCTGGCCAATCACCTGACGGTCGCTTTAGGCTATTGCCAGAGAAATGACTACAAGGCACTGGAAAGCTACCTGACCAAGGTTACGCCCGTAAAAACTGCCAACATCACGTATACCGGGAACCTGATCATCGATTCGCTGATCGCCTCCAAAATGCCCACAATAAAAGAACATGGCATTATGTATACATTTAACCTTAGAGTGCCTGAAAAATTGCCGATCAATGACGTGGACCTGTGTATACTGTTCGCCAATCTGCTGGATAACGCATTCGACGCCGTCAGCAAACTGCCGGACAACATCCCCAAATTCATTCATGCATCTTCCAAACTGACCGACGTTTACTGGATACTGCTGTTTGAAAACACATCCACAAGCGGCAGCCTGTATACCGTCGACAGCATCCCCTCGACCAAAAGGCACGACAATGAAATCCACGGCATAGGCACAAGGCAGATAAAGACCATCGCCGAGAAAACCGGAGGCTACGTTACCTTTTCGCAGGAAAACGGTGTGTTTTCTTCTGTCATAATGCTCGAACTGCCCGGTGTATAAATGAGATCGGAGGACCATCATGAAGTGGATTGTAAGTCAATGCGTGCAGTTTCTCATAAAAAATAACGCCATTGATCCGGAGGATACGGATATTTATGAATACGGATTGTTCTGTATTGTCCGGGATATCATCACATTGTCGTCAACGCTGATAATAGCTATTCTCCTTGACGTGGTTCCGCAGTCTGTTTTGTTCTATGCCGCCTTCATCGGGCTGCGCCGCACAGCCGGCGGATACCATGCCACAACGGTGCTGCGGTGCTTTTTGATTTCCATGGTAACATGGCTGGTCGCCCTTAAATGCATAGAGCTGACGCAAAGCTATCATGTGCTCTCCATTGGCATAGCCGCCTTCGCTACCGTGATCATCTGGTTATTGGCGCCCATTGAGCACATCAACAATCCGCACCGAAAAGAACGCCTCGTCCTTGCAAAACGCAACTGCCGGATTTACATCAGTATCCTTTTGCTCGTTGTGTGCATATCCGCCTGGGGCAGCCTCCAATTTTTATGGCCCGATTGGATTCCTTCCTCCGTCGCGTATGGAATGTTCTTTTTTTCCTGTTCATTGGTGGCCGCTTGGTTACAGAGAAGATTCAAACAACAAAAACAACTTGCCGAATAGCAGCAAAACCCTTCAGGCACAGCGGGAATTTCTTTTTTTGTGCCTCAATACGGTGAGTCAAAGCGCATGAACGGAAATAACTTGCATGTGTTTTTGTTTCCGGACAGACAGATCACTGCCTGAATGGCCGCATTGAAAGGGCCGGCTCTCTGCGGTTTTTCTGAATGCGCCTGCAAAAAGGTATAAGCGCCTTGCTTTTCCCCGAACGGTTCAATCCTGATCCGCAATAACCTCCCGGTTAATGACGATGGTTTCCCAGGCCGTCGGGGACGATCCTATACCGGCGAGAAACAGGCTCTGATGGATTTCAACCACAGCCCTCGCGCGGACCATCTCTGAGCCGAACGCCCTCAGCTTTTATAACGCGCCTTTTCGCGCTTTGACCCTTGCCGCAGGTATCCATCCCGCCCTTTCCTTCCAACCGGCAGCCGGACGCAATGCCTTTGTGCCCGCCCTTATTGTCCGGATTTGCCTTTTCCTGTCATCTCCCCGCTTCCCTGAAACGAAACCGAATAAACTGATTTGAACTGTGCGGACAATTGTGCTATAAAAGAATAGAAAGAGCATCGCGTGTAAGGAGGTCCGATATGGTTTTACTGTGCTACCCCAAATGCGGTACCTGCGCCAAGGCCAAAGCATGGCTGGATAATCAAGGCATCGCCTACACTTACCGGGACATACAGAAGGAAAATCCTTCCGCAAGCGAACTGAAGGCATGGCACAATAAGAGCGGGCTGCCGCTGAAGCGTTTTTTCAATACCAGCGGCCTTGCCTACAGAAGGCTTGAACTGAAAGATAAATTGAAGGATATGGACCAGGAGGCCCAGTATGCGCTGCTGGCCACCGACGGCCTTTTGGTGAAGCGGCCCCTTTTAATCTCCGATGATTTCGTCCTGACAGGCTTTCAAATGGGCCGGTGGGAAGATGCGCTGCTGTAAAAAATCCGGCGGTTGCAAAAGCTGCCTTTTGGGTTGACGCCGAAGGTCAATTGGGTTATAATATATTGCGTTCAGTTTCTCGAACGTTTATACCGCGGGGTGGAGCAGCTGGTAGCTCGTCGGGCTCATAACCCGGAGGTCGTGTGGTTCAAATCCCACCCCCGCAACCATGAAAAACCCTGTAACCATCAAGGTTGCAGGGTTTTTACTATATCTGGATATTTGGGCTAAAAACGGGAATTTCCCTCCGATTTCCCTCCGGTTGGGTGGAATCAGATGGAATTGGGTGGAATTGGAGTGCGGTATATTTGATTTACAAGAGTAATGATATAAAGATAGAGGTAAAAGAAATTATCTTATTTTAGGGAGTATTTTCATGTCGACTATCTAGCGTATTTGTTCTGTTCATTACATTATTTTAACGATATTTTGGTCCGCCTTTAGCATTCGAACTTTTAAGGCTTAAGGTAAAATCAGCCCAGTATTTCAACAATCTTTCCCGCGACATGAGCCGGCTCCATAGAGGTGGTCCCGGTCACATGGATATCCGGCGCGACGTATTGCACGATGCCGTTTTCCTGGATAACGCACAGGTCCGCTATTTCTCCGGGGTCATCCGACTCGTTCAGGGACAAGATAATATCCGCCTTGGTACGCCACGTCCTATTGGGTTTGGATCCATATGCTGCGCAAAAACTTTTATGCTGCGTGTGTTTTTGGCTATTGGCTCGATGTCGGTATACTGGGCGGTGAAGATGATATCCACCTCGTAACGGCGCGCCAATTCATCGGCCCACACAGCCATGTCCAGGGCCTCGTCTCCATACAGATATACCTTGGGACCAAATTCAAAAAAGGGACTCTTTATCGCAAAGGCTTCAACCATGTCATATCCTCGCTAATATGCCGTTGATGTACTCGGCCGCTTCGGGAAGCGCCGTCTCAGGTTTTCCCATAGTACTGCATTCCATGGTCAAAAAACCGTCGTATCCGATTTCCTTCAGCGCCTTCAGCCCATTTTCCCAGTCAATATCGCCGTATCCAGGCAGTCTTCGGTTGTTGTCGCCCAAATGCACATGCCCAATGCAGTCGCCGGCTGTGCGGATAGCTTTTGGCGTATCGCTTTCTTCAATGGACATGTGAAAAAAATCAGCCAGAACACCCGACTGCGCAAGGCCCGTCTTTTCCGCCACTCGTTTGCAGTCGAGGATGCTGTTCATATAAGGGCTTTCGTAGCGATTGATGCCCTCTAAAAGCACGGACGCCTTCGTGCCTGCCACGGGTTTTGCAATGCTGCGGTAAAGCTCGAGAAAACGGGCCTCCTGCCGGTCATCCATCTGCTTGTAGATGTCAAACAGCGGCAACGGGTCCTGCGGGCCAAGAACATATTCAATTTCGGTGACAGCACCGATTCTGGCGCAAACCTCAGCCGCCTCGGTATACAGAACCAGCGTGGCTTCGCTTTGGGCAACGTCGTCGCTCATCAGTTTACCCGCGTCGGGAGACATAAACAAAAACTCGCAGGGAACTACGCCGGTATTTACCTCCAGATGAATCAATTCTTCCAGCTTTTCTTCGTTCCAGGTGGCGCGGTCGGCAAAAACAGTGATGCCACCGTAACCCCACCTTCTCAAGCGGTTAGCCTTATCTGTTAGAGTGCTGCCGGGCACCATTTCACTCACACATGCCAGCATCATATGGTTTCCTCCCTTGCCGTATTTAGAAGCAGGTATAGGCGCCATCGATGAGAAAGTCGGCGCCGGTGGTAAAGGAGCTGGTATCGCCCGCCAAATACACGGCGATGGACTGCAGCTCTTCAGGCTTGCCCATGCGATGTAGAGGAGACAATTGGTTCCACCGATCGATCAACGGCACCAACGCGGGAGAATTGAGGGTCATTTCCGTGGCAATATAACCGGGGCTGATGGTGTTTACGCGCACGCCCCGCGCAGCCCATTCGATGGCCATGGCTTTTGCCATGTGGATAACGCCCGCTTTTGATGCCGCGTAGGATGCCTCCCGTTGAGGAATATTGATAATATGGCCCGACATGGAAGCCGTACAGATGATGGAACCGCCGCCTTGTTTCAGCATGACGCGCCCTGCGGCCTGGGCGGTAAGAAAAGTACCGTTCAGGTTTACTTCAATGATTCTTTTCCAGTCTTCATAGGTGTCGTCTTCTACAGCTACCTCGTTGGAAATGCCTGCGTTGCAGAAAGCCACGTCCAGTTTGCCAAATTCTTTAAGGATGGTATCGATCATAGCGTTCACCTGTTCGGGGCTGGTGATGTCGGTTTGGATGGCCATCATCTTATTGCCGTTGGCCTTTTGAATCTCGTCACAGGTCTTTTCTGCCTCATGGATATCCAGATCCACAATGGCGATATCAGCGCCGGCTTCGGCCAGGGCTTGGGCGATGGATTTTCCGATGCCCCTCGCGCCCCCGGTCACAAAAGCCTTTTTGCCGTCCAGTTTCATTTTTTCTAAAATACCCATTGATTGAAATTGCCTCCAATTGCGTTGTATTTTGGGCACGTTTACCCAGAGTACTCTAAGCAGAACACCCTTTGTATTTCTTTGCCTTATCCGCTTTGTTGGGCTTTTAGGCGAACGGCGTCCAGCAGCACTGCGACAAAGATGATGAGGCCGTTGATCATTTGCACATAGTAGCTGGTTACGCCCAAGATCTGTAGTCCCACTTGGATGACGGTAAGAAGCAGCACGCCGCCCAGCACGCCCTGTACCGAGCCTTGTCCACCGCTGCAGGCCACACCGCCAATAACGACCGCCGCAATATTATTCATATCATAGGAGATGCCGAAAGTAGAAGTGACGGCTCCGGTGTAAGCCGAGAGCAAAAATCCGGCAAGGCCAGCCAGCAATCCGCTGCAGGTAAAGGCCATAATGGTAATGCGATCCACCTTGATACCCGATACCCGAGCGGCCTCCGAATTGCCGCCCACAGCAAACAGGCTGCGCCCAAAGGGCGTCCAGTTCCATACTACATACACCACCGCAAACACCAGCACCAGCGTCAGCGGCAGCACCGGTATTCCGGAGATATTGCCCTGACCGAACCATTTATAGCCGCCGGGAAGATCGGTAATGGCACGCCCTGAAGTGATCGCGAGAAAAGCGCCCAAAAGGGTGAGCTTGACGGCCAGTGTCTCAATGAGGGGAACGGCCTTGAGTTTTGCAATCAGCGCTCCGTTCATGGTTCCAATCAGAAAACCCACAAAGAGTATGGTCAAAATCGCCAGCGGAACGGGAACGCCATTTTTCAGCAAGAGCAGGCCACAGGTGGCCGAAAAAGACATGATGCCCAGAAGGGACAAATCAATGTACCCCAGCATAATGGCAAACGATTGGGCAAAGGATAAGATGCCCAGCACAGCCGCCTGTGTGATGACATTTCCAAGGATTACCGGAGAAAAAAACCGGGAATCCATGGTACCAATAATAATGGTGGTAATGATCAAAAGAATCCACACAATATTGTTCATTAATAACGTTTTTATATTGTTTGTTTTCTGCACGATTACAGCGCCTCCCAACCCTTAAGCCGTAGTGTTCGCGGTTAGCTTCCGCGCTTTTTCTTTCACATCGTCTCGTATGCGTATAACGTCTTCGTGGGTCAGGTTATCATTGGCAATGTCCTCCATCAGCATGCCTTCCTGGAAGAACAAAATCCTGTCCACAATTCGTATCAGCTCATCAAAATCATTGGTTAAATACAATATGCTGGTTTTCTTTTCCGTTGAAATTTTGTCAATATTCTCAATGATTTCTTCCCGGCTTTTGATATCAATACCGATGGTGGGTTCGTCCAGTATCAAAACGTTGGGATCCGAACTGATGGTTTTGGCCACTACCACCTTTTGCTGGTTGCCTCCTGAAAGGCTGCTAAGCCTATCGTATATGGAATTGGCCTTCACATTCAGCAGATTGAAATAGTATTGAGCAAGTTCTTTGGCTCTGCGTTTGTCCACAAAACCCGTCTTTGTCTTCAGCTTCGTATTCAATAGCGGTACGCTGATATTATCCACAATGGGCATCAGACCTATAATCCCCTCTTTGTGACGGTCATAAGAAAGATAATCTATGGCAATCTGAACAGGCTCCGTGCTTGCGCATAATAAACATTGCTTATTTCTGCTATTCTATTCAATTTTATCAAAATATGGTAATATTTGGGAAAGGAGGCGAGAGAATTATGGTTACACGTAAAAGATCGTCCGATTGCCGTCTTATCCTCGCGCTGCTTCTGCTCATCGCTACTCTGCTATTTTGCGCCTGCGGCACCCGATCGGCGGCAGACTCTACTCCCACGTCAGCGGCAACTGCGCCTGCGTCAGAATCCACGCCGGAACCTGCATCGGGCCTTACGCCGGTCCCCTCCTCGGAGACAGCTTTAAAGGCTACGCCATCCTTCACACCCGAACTTGCACCGGAGCCCACGCCGACACTCGCACCTGAGCCCACACCAGAGCCTACGCCCACGCCGAGAACCACATCAAAACCCATGTCCGCGCCCACATCCGAGACTTCGCCAAAACCTACGCCGACACCCATCGCGGAGCCAACGCCAAAGCCAACGCCAAAACCCACGCCCGCGCCCGCACCCACGCCGGATGAAACAATAACCCAAATGGTATGGAAATCCGCAACGGGGTCCAAATACCATAGCTATTCTTCCTGCGGGAACATGAATCCCAATAAGGCCACGCAGATTTCTTTGGCAAGCGCCAAATCCCTGGGCCTGGGTCCGTGCAAAAACTGCAATCCGCCGCGGTAACAAAAAGCGCATCCCGGCCTTGCGATTTAAAGCCGGGACCATCAAAAGACGCCCCGAAAACGTCGATTGTTTTCGAGGCGTCTTTTTGTTTTCTATTCAGACGGTTCGCAAAGCGCCTGCTCCGGCAAAAAGACGTATCCCGCAGAGCCCAGAACGTGGACGGCGCGGGGAAAGCACGCCTCTTTTACGAGGATGTAATCGGTGTCGTAGGTGGAGATGACAAACAGAGGAATTTCATGGCGCGCCAGGTGCCCGGCGATCCCGGCTATGACGCCCGTTACGGAAAAGTCCATCTGGCCGTCCACGCGAAAGCAGCGCCAGCCTTTCTCGCAGGCAATGACATCCCGTGGCACGCTCCACTCATCGCAGACCAGGGAGATTTCCCGGTCGGTCTTGCCCACGAAAAGAAAGGTCTCGTCCAGGGGAATATTCTCCGTTTCGGGCAGTTTGCAGACGGCCCATCGATTGTTCAGTATCTCCAGGCGCACAAACGCCACCTCGCCTTTCAGCATTTACGCAACAGGAACGGGCATTGAAACCGGCTCCTTGCGCCTCGCCCGGCAGGAAAGCAGGTCCGCATAGGGCTCCGCCCTATGGACCCGCTTAGAACCTTTTCTGGAAGAAAAGGTTCTAAGAACTCCAAAAGACTTTACCACGCTTCGCGGCAGGATTGCTGTTGTTGGCTATTTATCCCGCCGCCCGGCAACAGCACCGCGCGCCGCCGGGCAAAAATTCACCGGGGCTCTTCACGCCGAAGCCGCTCCTTACACCTCGCCCGGCAGAAAAGCAGGTCCGCATAGGGCTCCGCCCTATGAATCCGCTTAGAACCTTTTCTGGAAGAAAAGGTTCTAAGAACTCCAAAAGACTTTACCACGCTTCGCGGCGCGATTGCTGTTGTTGGCTATTTATGCCACCGCCCGGCAACAGCACCGCGCGCCGCCGGGCAAGAATTCACCGGGGCTCTTCACGCCGAAGCCGCTCCTTGCGCCTCGCCCGGCAGGAAAGCAGGTCCGCATAGGGCTCCGCCCTATGAACCCGCTTAGAACCTTTTCTGGAAGAAAAGGTTCTAAGAACTCCAAAAGACTTTACCACGCTTCGCGGCGCGATTGCTGTTGTTGGCTATTTATCCCGCCGCCCGGCAGCAACGCCAAGCGCCGCCGGGCAAAAATTCACCGGGGCTCTTCGCCGGGGGACGCGGCGGCTTCGGCGGCGTCCGAAGCCTCTTTGCCGCCGGGTTTTTCACTGTCGCCGATGGAGAATACCGTCTGCTCCATTTCGTCCCGGGCGCGAAGCGCCTGCTCCCGCACCTTGGCCCTATCCGGCGGCTCAGGGCGCAGAAGTCCGAAAAACCTGCCCCTGGGAGGCGCCGCGTAAGCGGGCATCTCAAAGCCCGCCTTGGCGCACTCGTCCTGAATCTCGTCCAGCTTCTTCAGCGCACGGTAACCGCCCATCAGCATGATGATCACAAAGGCGCCGAAGATCAGCGAAAAGATCATATCGAAGTTCATCTCGGTGCCGCTGAAGAGGATCATGTCCGCCGCGTAGAAAATGGTGCCGGCCTGGAACGCCCATTTCCTGTCCCTGCGGCCGGCCATGTATCCCAAAAACACGTACAGGCCCACAAACAGAATATCCGCCAAAATCGGCACGATAACAGGCAGGTTCAATTCGGTGTAATTGAAATCAATCAATTGAACGATATACAGCGACGCGGGCAGAAGCACCTGCCCCTGCATAATGTTCAGGTGCAGCATCAGGCTGTTGAGCAGCGTCAGCGCCGCAATAAAGTAAAAGTACATGGCGCCGGTGCGCACCTTGCGTACGGCCTGGTCCCGGCTTTCAATCAATGCTTGCGGTGGCAAATTCATGCCCTCCTTATCTGGTTTGTCCGTTTCCGATAATAATGTATTTGATCGTCGTCAATTCCGGCAGGCCCATGGGCCCCCTGGCGTGCAGCTTCTGGGTGGAAATGCCGATCTCCGCGCCGAAACCGAACTCGAATCCGTCGGTGAAGCGCGTGGAGGCGTTAACGTACACCGCCGCCGCGTCCACACGGTCAAGAAATTTCCTGGAGCGCTCCAGGTGCCCGGTGACAATGGCCTCCGAGTGCCGGGTGCCATAGCGCGCAATATGCTCCAAGGCCTCGTCCATGGAGGCCACCACCTTCACAGACAGAATCAGCGCGCCGTATTCGGCGGCCCAGTCCTCGTCGGTGGCGGGAAGCACCCAGGGCGCGACGGCCCTGGTCTTTTCGTCGCCGCGAAGCTCCACGCCGCCCGCCCTCAGGCGATCCAGCGCGGCGGGAAGAAACGCCCCGGCCACATCCTGGTGCACCAAAAGCGTCTCGGCGGCGTTGCACACCGACGGACGGCTGACCTTGGCATTGAAAATGATGTCGCTGCCCATCTGAAGATCGGCATGCTTATCCACATAGACGTGGCATACCCCCACTCCGGTTTGAATCACCGGCACGGTGGCCGTCTGCATCACCGTCTGGATCAGGCCGGCGCCGCCCCTTGGCACCAGCACGTCGATCAGATCGTTCATCTTCATCAATGCCTCGGCGCTCTTGCGGGAGGTGTCCTCCACCAGCATAATGGCCTCGGCGGGATAGCCCGCATCCCCGGCGGCCGCCTTCATGACCTCCACGATGCGGCGGTTGGAATCAATGGCGTCGCTGCCGCCGCGCAAAATAGCCGCGTTGCCGCTTTTCAGGCACAGGCCGATGGAGTCCACCGTCACATTGGGCCGCGCCTCGAAAATAATGGCGAGAACCCCCAGCGGCACCACCTTGCGGCCGATTTCAAGGCCGTTGGGGCGCTTCCACATGCGCTTGGTCTCCCCTATGGGGTCCGGCAGCGCCGCGATCTCGCGCAGTCCCCGGGCCATATCGGCCACGCGCTTTTCATCCAGCATCAGCCGGTCAAGAAACTGCGCCGGCGCTCCGGCCTTTTCGGACCGCTCCATGTCCAGCGCATTGGCGGCAACAATGGCTTCGCAGGACGCCTCCAGCGCATCGGCCATGGCGTAAAGGGCTTTGTTCTTCAATGTTTCGCCGGCAAGGGCAGCCTCCTGCGAAGCGGCCCTGACACGCATAACTTGTTCTCGCAGCGTCATAAAAAATCACTCCTCATCATCGGGCAGTTCCCCGTTATGGAAAACCGTCTGTACGTCGTCGCTGTCCTCCAGCATATCCAGCATCCTGCGTATGGATTCCGCCTGACCGGGATCGGAAACCGCCACGGTGCTCTGCGGAACGCGCTCCACCTGGGCGGAGATGAACGCAAAGCCCTGATCCTCCAGCGCCGTGCGCACGGAGGAAAAATCCCCCGGGTCGCAGATGATCTCGTAGACCTCCCCGCCGGCATCGAAATCCTCGTCTCCGGCATCAACGGACATCATGATCACATCGTCCGCGCCGGCCTCAAGGGCCATCATCATCACATCGTCGGAGTCCGCGCCCTCCTTCTGTTCAACGGTAAAGACGCCCTTTCGATCAAACATCCACGACACACAGCCGGTGGCTCCAAGGCTGCCGCCGAACTTATCAAACGCGTGGCGCACGTCGCTGGCCGTACGGTTTCGGTTGTCCGTCAGCGCCTCCACGATCACCGCCACGCCGCCGGGCGCGTAGCCCTCGTAGACGATCTCCTCATAGATGACGTCCTGCCCCTCGCCGGCGGCGCGCTTGATGCTGCGCCAGATGGTATCATTCGGCATATTGGCTGCCTTGGCCTTGGATATGACGTCCGCCAGGCGGGAATTGACCGCGGGATCGCTGCCCCCGCCTCTCACCGCCACCGCCAGCTCACGGCCGATTTTAGTAAATATCTTGCCCTTTTGGGCGTCGCTTCTTTCCTTTTTTCGTTTGATATTGCTCCACTTGCTGTGGCCTGACATCGTTTTTCCTCCCATTGGGCCGAAGGCCTTTATCTTTGCATTCGCCTATTATAATAATGTACAACATTTTATGCGCCGCGTCCAGCGCCGGGTGATTTTACGGCGGCACTGGCTTTAGAATAGCGGGCATGGCGTCGCCCGAAGGTCATAACCATCAAAAAACGGCGGGAAAATCCCGCCGTATAATTTGCATATTCAATTTCATCGCTTTTCAGCTGGCGATCTTCCGGTACTTCCTGAAGGAAGCGGCCACCAAGGCCTTATCCTGGGAATAAGTGATTTTATCGATCGCCTCATCGAAGGTATAAAACCCGCTCTCCTGGAAGCCCTGACGGGCATCCGGATCGGTCCTCATCTCTTTGGCCTGCATCACATACCAGGTGATCTGGTTGTAGACCGGCTGCCTTCTTGTCATGGAATAAAATTCGTAGCTGGTCTCCCCCGCCGTGGAGACTATTTCCGCTTCAACGCCCGCTTCAACCCTTACGCGCTCCAGCGCCACATCGCGCGATAAATCGCCGTTTCTCACAACGCCCTTGGGCAATACCCATTCGTCCTTATCGTTTTTGAGGATCAGCACCAAATCCTCATAAAATACAACTCCGCCCGCACACATCCTTACTCGCATACAAACTCCTCCTGATTTGATTATTCCGCTTTCATAGCCGTAAAATTCCTTTCGAATACCTTTCTGATAGATGGTTTTCTCGACGGCAGGCACCGCCTAAACTTTCCGCTCCCATATTGCCTTTATTGTATCCCAAGGGAGGGTTAAATGCAATCGTGTTCACGCAAACTTCAAATTAAATTTACGACTGATGCCCGGCGTCAGTCGCCGACATCAGGGATAAGGTTGAGCATCTTGTCGGTTTCGTCCACATTGACATAATTTTGCGGCACATTGCCCACGATGATGGTTTCGGTCACCAGAGCCTGGGTGGTGATTTCCACCGTCTTTGAATCCGTGGGCAAAACCAGCGCCACGCGGGCGGTGATCAGCATCGATACGCGAAAACGGGTCTGGTTGATGCCCGCGTTTTCAAAATCCGTCACGAAGCTGGTGGAAACATTGCCCACGGGCACAATCTTGACCGGGATTTTGGGACCCGATCCCGCAAAGGCATTGATGCCAAGGGCGCTGCCCGCCGGAATCATGATCTGCTGCTGGCTCTCCCGGTTGATCTCTTCCTGGGCGCGCTGGGCCGTCTTTACCCCCATCTCGTTCATCTTCACCGTGTTGGTCTGAATCATCGTGGTCTGGCCCGAGGCGTCGGAGTATACGTTGATCAAGTCCTTAAAGGAAACGTCCTGGCTCATCACGTCGATCACCGCCTTGTTCATGGCCGTGACCGCAATGGCAGATATCTTTGCCTCGGACATCTCCAGAATCACCGGCTGGATGTTCGCCAAAAAAATCCAGATCACCGCCACGATCAGAATCACGATCACAATGATCGTCATTAGTGTGCGCCGCGAACACTTTTTCAATGCCATGGTTTCCGCCCCTTTTTGCTGCATTTATACCATTTTGTGCGCGGGTGCACCAAAATGCGACTGTTACGAAATTTTTAAACTTTTTCAGCCCTTTCATTTCATTGTGCCACCATTTTCAATATGTGCTATAATAGGTTTATGTTAAAAGACGGTGTTTAAGGATGCCGGACAAGGCAGAAATTTATTTGTCTACCCGCTAAGGAGGCTTAAGATAAACGATGTCAAATCAGTTTACGCAAAATACGGGGCAATTCTTCAATAGAATATGGAGCAATATCAAGCGCGGCGGCACCGCCGCCCGGCAGAAGATGCAGGGCCTGTTCGGCCGGGCAGGCACCGGCAATGACGACAGCGCGCAGGATGAGAATACCCAACTGGTGCCCCGGCAGGCGCAGCGCAGCCCGGCAACAGGCGCGCCGGCCATCCGCCGCAGCCATGTGCCAAAGGATACCGACGGCGCCATCCCCTCGCTTTTCAGACGCAAAAAACGCAAGCCGAACTTTATTTTATCGGTGGTCATGACCACCATGGTGATGTTTCTGATCGTGATCATCGTGGTGGGCTTCGCCGGTGCCGGCACCGTCATGGGCGTGGCCAAAGCCTACGTGGAAACCACGCAGACACTCAACGTCAGCGTCATCGACGATCAGGACGAAACCAGCTTCATCTACGATAAAAACGGCGAGCTCTTGACCACCTTCGCCTCCATAGAAAACCGGGTCAGCGCCTCGTATGAGGAAATCCCCGAGAACCTGCGCAACGCATTTATCGCCATCGAGGACGCCCGCTTCGAAAGCCATGGCGGCGTGGACTTCAAGCGTCTGGTAGGCTCCTTCTTCAACAACCTGACCAGCGAGTCCACCCACGGCGGCTCCACCATCACCCAGCAGCTGGTCAAGCAGCGCATTTTGAGCAGCGAACGCTCCTACAAGCGCAAGATCCAGGAAGCCTATCTGGCCATGCAGCTTGAAAAGGTCTATACGAAAGAACAGATCCTCACCGCGTATTTGAATACCATCCATCTGGGCGAATCCAATTACGGCATCAAAGCCGCCGCCTACGACTACTTCGGCAAGGAGCTCTCCGAACTGACGCTGAGAGAATCCGCCATGCTCGCCGGGGTCACGCAGAACCCGTCGGCCTATAACCCCAGAAGAAATTTCTATGACCGCGAGACGCCCGATGCCGTCAACAACCGCACCGATACGGTGCTGATGCGCATGTACTCCAACGGGTTTATCACTAAATCAGAATATGAGGCCGCTTTAAAGGACGACGTAGAGGTCATCGAGACGTCCGCCTCGCAGGACCTGTATGAAATCCCCTATTTCATCGAATATGCGGTGTACGACGTGGTGAATTTCATGCTGGAAAAATACAACCTGCCCAACACCTCCGCCAACCGCAGCAAGATGGAGCATGAACTTCGCACCGGCGGCTACCATATCTACCTGACGGTGGACCCGGAAGTGCAGAAACAGACGGAGGAACTGATCTACACCTATACCGGGTGGCCCGCGCTGGCCCGCAGCAGTTCCCCGGTGGTGAAATACCAGAACGCCGACGGTTCGGTGGTGGAAGTGCCCCAGCCGCAGGTGGCGCTGTGCGTCATCGACCAGCATAAGGGCGAGATCGTATCCATCATCGGCGGCAGGCAGGCCCCCACCGCCATGAAGCAGTTCAACCGCGCCTACCAGAGCCCGCTGCCCATGGGCTCCTCCATCAAGCCGCTCACCGCTTACGGCCCGGCCCTTGACCAGGGTGCCTCCACCGCCACCGTGTTCGCCGATCTGCCCATTCCCATCCAGGGCTGGGGCGGAAAGGGATACCCCAACAACTACGGCGTCTACTTCACAGGCATGACCAATATGACCACCGCCGTGCGCGCGTCCCTCAACGTGGTGGCCGCCAGATGCCTGGCTGACTGGGTTGGCGTGGATCTGGCCACCGAGTACCTGGTGGAAATGGGCTTTAATGAGAGCCGGCTCTTCAAAGATTTGTCCGGTTTGGCCATGGGCACTTCCGATATGACCGTCATTGAGATGGCCACCGGGTTTGCCACGCTGGCCAATATGGGCGTTTACCAGCAGCCCATATCCTTCACCCACATCGAAGATGCAAACGGCAATTTGTTCCTCGACGCCACCGCCAGCCGCGTGGAAAAACAGGTTTATAAAGAGACGACGGCGTGGATGATAGAGAGCATGCTGCACAATTCGGACAGCCGAAGCCGGTTCAGCAACATGCCTGTAGCGGGCAAAACCGGCACCAACTCCGAGGAGCGCGGCGCGTCCTTCGTGGGCTATACCCCCTACTACACCTGCGCCGTCTACGTGGGCCACGACCGCTACCAGCGGCTGGCTCCCGGCGTCGTAGGCTCATACGCCGCAGCCCCCATATTCAGGCGAATCATGGGGCCGCTGCACGAGGGCCTTCCGGTGAAAAACATACTGGACGTCTCGGCGGGTGAACTGGGCATTTCCTCCGGCACCCTCTGCGGCGTATCCGGGGACGCTCCCAACGAGGCCTGCTCCCTCGATCCCAAATTCGGCCTCTCCTCAGGCTACTTCGCGCCGGGTACGTACCCGAGCAAGAAATGCACGCTGCACTATGCGCACAATAAGTGTACCGCTTCGGATAAGCTCGCCGGTCCCTGGTGTCCCGAAAATGAGCAGGAGCCTTCCAGCTTCCTGGCCGTGGGCGGATCAAACCTGGCCGGAAGCGAAGCCATGCTGGCCCGCTATCTTCCCCACGCGGTAACCGTCAGTCCTTCCGAGCTTGAAAACGCCGCCCCGGGCAGCGAACTGTACAAAAAGTATTTCTGCACGGAGCATACGGAAGATACCCAGCGTGAGCAGGAGGAATTGGAGGAGGCCAAGATCGACGCGCAATCGGCCATCGCCAGCGCCGAGAGCTTCCTCAAGGCGCGTCCGGACGTGCCTACAGAGAAGGAAAAAACCACGATCAACAACCTGATCAATAAACTGAAGCAGTTGCTTAAATCAGACAAATACAAGGATCTGAACGCCATCAAGAACAATACCAGCTCGCTCAACACCCTCATCGGCGACCTGTCCAACAAGCCGGACCCCACGCCGACGCCTACTCCGACCCCAACACCCACGCCCACTCCGACACCCACGCCGACGCCTACCCCGACACCCACGCCTTCGCCTTCGCCAAGCAACGGCGGTGACAACGGCAACGGCAACGGCGGCGACAATGGCGACGATTAAAATAACAGAAATAAAAAGAACGGCGGCCGGTAAAGCCGCTGTTCTTTTTTTGGAAACGTACATAAGCACAGGCTCGCCGCCTGAAATTCCATCTTACGGCGCGAGACATTGCCTGGTACACCGGATAGATGCCCGTCTTGCAGTTGCCACGTCGCGAGACAGTCCATTGGCCGAACCGTCGGCAGCGGTAACGTTTAAGGCCGGTTAACCGGAAGTTTTATCTCGCCCGCCTAGCTCTTGCCTCTGGGATTGAAGATAAGCGCGTTCAGGTACCCGAAGAATACCGCCGCGGCAATGCCGCCGGCAGTGGCTATGGTGCCGCCGGTAAACGCGCCGAGGACCCCGTCCTCCGCCGCGCCATCAATGGCGCCCTTGGCCAGCGCGTAGCCAAAGCCCGTCAGAGGCGTCGTGGCCCCCGCTCCCGCATACTCTACCAGCGGCTCGTACACGCCGATGGCCGTCAATATCACGCCGCTGACCACAAACAGCACCAGTATCCGCGCCGGGGTCATATTCGTCTTTTCGATCAGTATCTGGCCGATCACGCAGATCAGCCCGCCTACGATAAATGCTTTTACAAATTCCATATCCTCACCTCGATGTTTCAAATGCCACCGCGTGCGCGATGCCCGGCATGGATTCGCCCTGCATGCTGCTTGTCATGGACTGCAGCGCCCCGGTGGCTACAAACAGCAGGTTATTGTACAACCCCGCCTTCATCTTCTTAAAGAGAAAGCCGTTCAAAATCGTGGCGGAGCACGCGCAGCCGCTGGCGCCCGCATGCACGTCCTGCGCCTCCCGGTCAAACATGATCCGCCCGCAGTCCTCGTACCGGCTGCGGATATCATAGCCTTCTTTAAGAATCAGCTGGGTGGCAATTTCGCGGCCTATATGTCCCAGATCGCCTGTGACGATCAGATCATAGTAGCCCTCGTCCCTGCCGGTATCGTTTAAATGCCGCGTGATGGTGTCCGCCGCCGCCGGTGCCATGGCCGCGCCCATATTGGTGGTGTCGGTGACGCCAAGATCGATAATGCGGCCAATGGTGGCGTGGGTAATGAACGGGCCCGGCCCTTCCTTGGCAACGATGGTGCTGCCCGCGCCGGTGACGGTCCACTGGCTGGTGGGCGTGCGCTGCCCGCCCTGCTCCAGAGGCAGCCTGAACTGGCGCTCCGCCGTGGCAAAATGGCTGGAAACCGTACAGGCGGCATTGTCCGCATAGCCGCCGTCCACCATCATGGCGCCGAGAATCAGCGACTCAGCCATGGTGGAGCACGCCCCGTAAAGGCCAAGAAACGGAATCTTCAGGTCGCGGGCCGCATATCCCGCGGAAATGATCTGGTTCAAAAGATCGCCGCCCAAAAGCACCTGCACGTCGTCTTTCTGCAGATTGCCCTTGGAAAGCGCTTTCAAAAACGCCTGCTCGTAGAACTTGCGCTCGGAATACTCAAAGGAATCCTCGCCCCACATCTCATCTTCCACGATCATGTCAAAGCTGTCCTTTACGGGACCCTCGCCTTCCTTTTTACCTACGATGGACGCGTAGCTCAAAACGGCCGGCTTATTGTTCAGTACGATGGTGCCTTCTCCGATTCTCATAAATGGCCTCCCTATTTAAATAATAGCGACAGCAGCCCGACGATAATACTGGCGCCGATGCCGCAGACCAGTACAGGGCCCGCCAGCTTGAACAAATTGGCCCCGATGCCCAGTACGGGACCCTCGCGCTTGAACTCCATAGCGGGCGAGACGATGGAGTTTGCGAAACCGGTGATCGGTACGATGGAGCCGGCTCCGGCAAATTTTCCGATGTCGTCATACACGCCGATACCCGTCAGCGTGCACCCCAGAAAGACCAGCACGATGGCCGAAAACGAACTGACGCCCTCCACGTCAAGGCCTAGCCAGTGCTCGGCGGCAAAACGCAGAAACTGGCCGATGGTGCAGATGATGCCGCCCACCAGAAAGGCCTTGAGCAAGTAGGGCCACATCTTCTTCTTGGGCATCATCTGCTCCACCATTTCGTTGTATGCTTTAACCTCTCGCTGTTCCTGCAGCGTTAAATTGCGCAGGGATTCTTTACTCATTTTCTTTTTCCTCCGTCTCTACAACGTTTCTCATGTCCGTCACCTTGGGCGGACGGGCGCGCTCCATGCGTTCTTCCGGATTCATATGGAAGTGCAGGTCAAGCACGGGAATCTTATGGACGTTCTGCATATCTTTCACCTCGTCAGGGCCAGATTGGATAGATAAAGTAAAGGATGGAACCGAAAGTCTTGCCCAGCAGTATGGCCATCAAAAAGACCGGAATGCCTTTTTTCAGCGATAAATTGGACAGCGTCACCGGCATCACCTGAAGCACCTCCGCCAGGCTCATGGCCAGAAGCCCCACGAATACGCCGGCAATAACGCCCGCCAAAACAGCGCCCGCCAGGCCCAGATTTACCGTCCAGCCAAGCGTCATGGCCGCCGCCGCAAACGTGGCGCCGAAAAAAATACCGATGGCCCCGCGGCCCACCATCTTTTCCGGCGCCTTGATGATCTGCGACAGGCG